>NZ_JASHLT010000018.1:0-193094 GCF_030056615.1 Streptomyces sp. HNM0645
CCGTTGCCGGGCCCGCGGGAAGACCCATACCCAGGCCCTCCTCCGACTCGCTCGCCACCGCATCAGCGTCCTGTTCGCCATGCTCCGCGACGGCACCTTCTACGAGTCACGCGTCCCCGAGGCAGCCGCCGCATGACCACCTCGGGCTTGACGAAGGACATAGAGGCACCCCCCGCACATGACGCCGCCCCCCGCATACGACGTGCGGGGGGCGGCGTCATCTGCCGGCCGGGTGCCTGGCCGGCGGTCACGCGGGCCCGGCGCCGTCGACCCGCGCGCCGCGCCCGTGCAGGGTTCCGGCCGGGGCCCAGGGCTCGGCCCCTTGGGGCGGCCGGACGAAGCCGGCCGTCCGGAGAAGGCTCAGGCGGCCTTCGCCTTCGTGGCGTACATGTCCACGTACTCCTGGCCGGACAGCCGCATCACCTCGGTCATCACCGAGTCGGTCACCGCCCTCAGCACGTAGCGGTCCCGGTCCATCCCCTCGTACCGCGAGAACTCCATCGGCTTGCCGAAGCGGACCGTCACCCGGCCCGGACGCGGCAGGCCGGCGCCGCCCGGCTGGAGCTTGTCCGTGCCGATCATGGCGAACGGGACGACGGGCGCGCCCGTCATCAGGGTGAGCCGCGCGATGCCCGTACGGCCGCGGTACAGACGGCCGTCGGGGGAGCGGGTGCCCTCCGGGTAGATGCCGAAGACCTTGCCCTCCTCCAGCACCCGCCGACCCGTCATCAGCGCGGCCACACCGCCGTTCGCGCCGTCCCGGTCCACCGGGATCATGCCGACGCCGGTGAAGAACCAGGCCATCAGCCGGCCCTTGAGCCCCGTGCCGGTGACGTACTCGTCCTTGCCGATGAAGTAGACAGGCCGATCGCACACGATCGGCAGCACCATCGAGTCGATGAAGGTGAGGTGGTTTCCTGCGAGGATGACGGGGCCGTCCCCGGGGATGTTCTCCGCGCCTTCCACACGCGGGCGGAACATCAGGCGCAGGATCGGTCCGAGCACTGCCTTGATGAGCGACAAGCGGGACAACGGGTCCTCCGGTGTCAGGAGCGGGACGGCGGTACGGTCGGCGAAGTCTCTGCAGGTGAGGACGATACTCGCGGGTGGCACCCGACCGCACATTGGGTTCACCGAGCAGATACACAGTGTTGACCTGGGTTTGGTCCGCGTTTGCCCTGGGTCTCCCGTACGTAACGCCCCCCGGCCTAGCCTGTCCGCCGCGCGTCCCCGCCGATCGGGTGCGGGACATCACCAGTCAATGGAGGAACGTTCTATGACACACGGTGCGGAAACCACCCCTGGGCGGCGGACCCTCCTGGGAGCGGCGGTGCTCGGGTCGGCGGCGCTGGGGATGTCCACCGGGCCGGGCGCGCACGCCGCGGAACGCGCCGCCGCGGACCGGCCGTCCCCGGCGGCGCGGCACGGGGGCGGCTCCGGCCACCGCTCGCTGCCGGTGCCCACCGTCATCGCCCACCGCGGGGCGAGCGGCTACCGGCCGGAGCACACCATCGGCTCCTACCGGCTGGCCCTGGACATGGGGGCGCACGTCATCGAGCAGGACTTGGTGCCCACGAAGGACGGTCACCTGGTCTGCCGTCACGAGAACGACATCACCGGCACCACCGACGTCGCCTCCCGTCCCGAGTTCGCCTCGCGCCGGACGACCAAGTCGGTGGACGGCGTCGGTATCACGGGCTGGTTCACCGAGGACTTCACGCTCACCGAGCTGAAGACGCTGCGCGCCAAGGAGCGGATACCGGCGAGCCGCCAGGAGAACACCCTCTACGACGGGCGGTGGACGATCCCCACCTTCGAGGAGGTGCTGCGCTGGGCCGACGCGGAGGGCCGCCGCAGGGGCCGGCCGGTCTGGCTGCACGCCGAGACCAAGCACCCCACCTACTTCCGCGGTATCGGCCTCGGCCTGGAGGAGCGCCTGGCGAAGCTGCTGCGCCGCTACGGCCGGCACCGTGCGCACTCGCCCGTCTTCCTCCAGTCGTTCGAGCCGAGCAGCATCCAGCGGCTCGCGAAGCTGGTGGACTCGCCACGTGTCGTCCTGCTCTCCGGTGCGAACACCCGCCCCTGGGACTTCGTCCAGGCCGGTGACCCGCGCACGGTCGCGGACCTGGTCACACCCCGGGGCCTGGAGTGGATCGCCTCGTTCGCGCAGGGCATCGGCCCCACTCTCGACCTCATCGTGCCGAGGGACGCGAGCGGCAGGCTGGGCACGCCCACCACGCTCGTCCGCGACGCCCACGCCCGGGGTCTGATCCTGCACCCGTACACGATGCGGAACGAGAACTCCTTCCTGCCCGCCGACTTCCGGCGCGGCACGGACCCGAACGCCTACGGGGACGTGTTCGGCGCGTTCAAGGTGTACTTCGAGCAGGGCATCGACGGGATCTTCACCGACAACCCGGACACGGGGCTGCTGGCCCGCGCCGACTTCGTCGGCGGCTGACGGTCCGTCGAACCGCGCACCGGCCGGGCGACGGGCCACCGTCGTCCGGCCGGCCCACGTCAGCAGCCGTACGGCCGTCATGCGGTCGGGTGAGACGGTGCCACGGCGGAAACCGCAGCTCGTGGCGGGGCGTCCCGCAGGGCATGACACCGTGTGAAGAGGACGCCGCCCCACCCTCCGTCACCGCCCGGGGCACGACGGCGACCAGGCCGGCGACCGTCGCCCGGACCGCCACCGGGCAAGGGCCGGTCTCCGGCCGCGGCACCGCCGGGGCCCGCACCGCCTCCGGCGCCGTGTGGTCGGGGGCCGCCGGAGCGCTCGTGCGCGATCTGCGGCCGCTCGTCGCGGCGGAGGCGAGCGCCGAGGCGCACGGCGAGGCCCTGGACTCCGGGGACCTGGAACAGTCCGTCTGGGTGCGGCTGCTGGAACGGCTCGACGCCGAAGGCCCACCGTCCGACGCCGCCGGCTGGGTCGCGGGGGCCGTACGGGAGGAGGCGAGCCGCGCCCGGCACCACGCCCGGCGGGAACGCCCCTACACCGCCGAGCCCGCCACCGGACCCGCCGCCTGCCCCGAACGGGCCGCGCTCGTCGCGGAACGGCGCCGCGTCCTGAGGGCCGCCGTCGCCCGCGCGCCGGGTCGCTGCCGCCGGCTGCTGACTGCGATGCTGGCGCCGGAGGATCCCACGTACAGCGAAATCGCAGGGGAGTTGGGAATCTCACAAGGAAGTCTGGGGCCGATGCGTTCCCGCTGCCTGGGATGCTTGCGCAGAATGCTCGCGACAGAGGTTGCGGCTCCTGAACTCCGGGGAATGGAGCGGTAGACAACCGGGCGGCAGGTGAGCGGGAGGCATGCGCACATGGGCATGAGCGTGACCATCTCAGCGGCAACGGCAGAGGACGCCGAACAGATCCTCAAGCTGCAGTACCTGTGCTACCAGAGCGAGGCCGAGCTCTACGGCGACTACCGCATGGAACCGCTCACCCAGACCCTCGGCGAGCTGCGCGCCGAGCTCGACCGCGGCCACGCCCTGGTGGCCCGCCTCGGTGACGAGGTGATCGCCTCCGTGCGCGGCGAGATCGACGGCGAGGGCACCGCCACGATCGGCAAGCTCATCGTCCACCCCCGGATGCAGCGCCACGGACTCGGCGGCCGGCTGCTCGACGCAATCGAGGCGCGGTTCGCCGGCGAGCCCGCGGCCCGCCGCTTCCGGCTGCTCACCGGCCACCGCAGCGAGCGGAACCTGCGCCTGTACCGCGGCCACGGCTACGCGACCGTGTCCACCCGGGTGCTGACCCCGAAGCTGACGCTCGTCACGATGGAGAAGGACGCGGCGGCCCCGGTGCCCTCGGCCCGGACCGCGGGGACGTTCGTCACCAGCGCGTAGTCCTGAGCGGTTCGGCGAGAGGACCGGTTCGGCGAGGGGACCCGGCTCGCGGGCGAGGGGCCGGTCCGTCGAGCGGGCCCGTTCGGCCTGTGGACGGGGCCCGGTTCAGCGCCGGGCCCGGCGCAGCCAGAGCATTCCGGTCACGGGCAGCAGCACCGGAATGAACAGGTACCCCATGCCGTAGTCGGACCAGACCGTGGCGTCCGGGAAGGCGGACGGGTCCACCAGCGTCCACGTGCCCACGGTCAGCACGCCCACCAGCTCCGCGGCGCAGCAGGCCAGTGCCGCCCTGCGGGCCCGCTCGCCGCCGCGGAACAGGGTGTACGTGATGAACGCGTACACCACCGCGGCGATCGCGGAGAGCGAGTACGCGAGCGGGGCCCGTTCGTACTCGGTGGCGATCTGGTACACCGAGCGCGACACGGCACCCACCGACATCACCCCGTACAGCCAGACCAGCAGCAGCCCGGGGCCCTTGACCAGCCTCGTCGCCGACGCCTCCCGGACGCCGCCCTCGGCGGTGCGCCCGGTCGCCCCTGCCTCGCCGGCCATCTCAGCCTCCCCAGATGTCGTGGAGCCGGACCTCCAGCACCGCCAGCACGACCGCCCCGGCCGCGACCGTCGCCGAACCCCAGCGGGTCCGCTCGGCCAGCGACAGGAATCCGGCAGCGGGAACCGCGGCGAACGCTCCGATCAGATAGGCGATGAAGATCGTCGCACCCTCGTCGGCCTTCTCGCCCCTCGCCAGCTGCACCACCCCGATCACCAGTTGGACCAGCGCCAGCAGCGTGACCACGGCCATGCCGATGAAGTGCCAGTCCTTGGTGGGCTGGTCCCGGAAGGCGGCGAAACCGCACCAGGCGGCGAGGGCGAGAGCGGCCACGGACACCGCGACGGTCAGGGCGACGAGCATGGGTGAGAGCGTATTACGGGCCAAAAGGCCCCATGCGCGCGGCCCCGGCGGGATCCGTGAGCGGGGTGGGCGCGGGCCGCGCCGCCGGGACGAACGGCCGTGGCGTCGACCACGAGCCGTGTCGCCTCCGAGCCGGCCGCCGGCATCGCCGTCCCGGTCCTGCCGGCCGTGTACGCGCGGTCCGAGGCCCACGGGGTGGAGATCGTCGCCGTCAGCCGGTGCGTCCGGATCCCGGACTCGGTCATTCCGCTATTCGGACGGCCGTGATCCGCTCCCGTGGCGGTCTGTTTTACTGGCCGCATGACCACGACGAGCAGCCGCACCCTTGCGACCGAGGCGATCACGACGCCCGGTGCTCGTCGCATGTGTCGAATGCGCGCCTTCTGAGGGCCCCTGCCTGAGCCTCGCGCCCCGAAGCGAGCCCCCGACAGCAGCCAAGCCGTGTCCGCCGTGACGGCGACGGACCGAGCCTGCCCGCGCACACGCTGCCGAACCGGCGACCCGTGCTGCGCCGGCTGTCCCCGAGACGACATGCCCCGTGCCCGGCGAGGGAACCCCGCGCCGGGCACTCGACAGTGACGGAAACCCTGTGATCACCACCACCGGCCTCACCAAGGTCTACCAGTCGCGAGGCCGCGACATCACCGCTCTCGACGGCGTCGACCTGCACGTCCGCGAAGGCGAGGTGTTCGGCGTCATCGGCCGCAGCGGAGCCGGGAAGTCCTCCCTCATCCGCTGCGTGAACCTGCTCGAACGCCCCACCTCCGGCAGCGTCGTCGTCGACGGCACCGACCTCACCGCCCTCGCCGGACGCGGCAACCGCGCCGGAAGGGAACTCCGCCGGGCGCGCAGCCGCATCGGCATGGTCTTCCAGCACTTCAACCTGCTGTCCTCGCGCACCGTGCGGGACAACGTCGAACTGCCGCTGGAGATCCTCGGCGTCTCCGGAGCCGAACGTTCACGCCGCGCCCTCGAACTCCTCGACCTCGTCGGCCTCGCCGACAAGGCCGGGGTCCATCCCGGACAGCTCTCCGGCGGCCAGAAGCAGCGCGTCGGTATCGCCCGCGCCCTCGCGGGGAACCCCAAGGTGCTGCTCTCCGACGAGGCCACCAGCGCCCTCGACCCCGAGACCACCCGGTCCGTCCTCCAACTGCTGCGCGACCTCAACCGGCAGCTCGGGCTGACCGTGCTCCTCATCACCCACGAGATGGAGGTCGTCAAGACCGTCTGCGACTCCGCCGCCCTGATGAAGGGGGGCCGGATCGTCGAGTCCGGCACGGTCGGCGAACTGCTCGCCACGCCCGGCTCCGAGCTCGCCCACGAGCTGTTCCCCGTCACCGGGGACGCCTCCGGTCCGGACCGCACCGTCGTGGACGTCACCTTCCGCGGCGACACAGCCGCCCAGCCGGTGGTGTCCCGGCTGTCCCGCACCTACAACATCGACATATCGATCCTCGGCGCCGCGATGGACACCGTCGGCGGCAAGCAGATCGGCCGGATGCGCATCGAGCTGCCCGGCCGCTACGAGGACAACGTCGTACCCGTCGGCTTCCTGCGCGAGCAGGGTCTGCAGGTCGACGTCGTGGACGAGGACGCGCCGGCCGCGGTGCCCGCGCAGAGCAACGGGGCCCGGGGTGCCGCACCGGTGAAGGAGGCCGTCAAGTGACGTGGTCGGAGATGCAGCCCCTGCTCACCCAGGGCACCCTGGACACCCTCTACATGGTCCTGTGGTCCACCCTGGTCACCGTGATCGGCGGACTGCCCCTCGGCATCCTCCTCGTCCTCACCGACAAGGGCGGGCTGCTGCAGAACACCCCGGTGAACAAGGCGGTCGGCGTCGTCGTGAACATCGGCCGCTCGCTGCCTTTCATCATCCTGCTGATCGCGCTGATCCCCTTCACCACGGCCGTGGTCGGCACCTTCATCGGCCCCACCGCCATGATCGTGCCGCTGGCCGTCGGCGCCATCCCGTTCTTCGCGCGACTCGTCGAGACGGCGATCCGCGAGGTCGACCACGGACTGGTCGAAGCCGTCCAGTCCATGGGCGGGTCCATCCCGACGATCATCCGCAAGGTGCTGCTCCCGCAGGCCCTGCCCTCGATCGTCGCAGCGGTCACCACCACCGTGATCGTGCTCGTCGGCTACTCGGCCATGGCCGGCGCGGTCGGCGGAGAGGGCCTCGGCTCCAAGGCGGTCACCTACGGTTTCCAGCGGTTCGAGACCGAGTTCATGCTCGTCACGGTCGTCGTCCTGATCGCCGTCGTCACGGCCGTACAGCTGATCGGCGACGGGATCGTCCGGCTGCTGGCCCGCCGAGGCCGCACCGCCTGACCGCCACCCCGCACCACCCGGGCCGGCGCTTCGCCCCGGCCCCTCCGGAGAAGCCCGCACTCCTTGTCCGGGCGTCATCACCGCAACACCAGAAAGAGGCACTCTTCGTGCGCAACTCCCGCCAGAACACCAAGCTCGCCCTCGCCGCAACCGCCGTGCTCGCGCTCGGCCTCACGGCCTGCGGCACCGCCTCCGACCCGGCCGCGGCCGGGGCCGGCGACAAGGCCGCCGAGTCCGGGCCCCTCGTCGTCGCTGCCTCCCCGACCCCGCACGCCGACATCCTGAACTTCGTCAAGGAGAACCTCGCCGGCAAGGCCGGCCTCGAGCTGGAGGTCAGGGAGTTCACGGACTACGTCCTGCCGAACACCGCCACCCAGTCCGGCCAGGTCGACGCGAACTACTTCCAGCACAAGCCGTACCTGGACGACTTCAACAGGAAGAACGGCACCACGGTGGTCCCGGTGGTCGACGTCCACCTCGAGCCGCTCGGCCTGTACTCCAAGAAGGCCCGGTCGGTCGAGGACATCAAGCCCGGGCAGACCGTCGCCGTCCCCAACGACACCACCAACGAGGGCCGCGCCCTCCAACTCCTCGCCGAACACGGCCTCATCACCCTCAAGCCCGGCGTCGGCACCGGCGCCAGGCTGTCCGACGTCACCGACAAGAAGGGCCTGGAGTTCAAGGAACTGGAGGCCGCCACCGTGCCCCGCGCCCTGAACGACGTCGACGCCGCCGTCATCAACGGCAACTACGCCATCGAGGCGGACCTCAAGCCCTCCGAGGACGCCCTCGTCCTGGAGGAGGCGGAGGGCAACCCCTACGCCAACTTCCTCGCCGTCAAGAAGGGCAACGAGAAGGACGCGCGCGTTGCGAAGCTCGCGAAGCTCCTCAACTCCCCCGAGGTGATGAGGCACATCGAGGACACCTACACCGGCTCGGTCGTCCCGGCGTTCGGCGCTCCCGCCAAGTGACGCCGTTTGTAAGGCCCTTGAGAACCTACCCATGAACGAGGGCCCCGCGCACCCCCGGTGGTGCGCGGGGCCGCGCGGCGTATCGTGGGCCGCACCGACCCGGCCATGCACATCGCCGCCGTGATGCTGCATGCTGTGCCTTTACGGCCCTTACGACGGTCTTCGGCATGGAGCTGCGCATGACTACCACCTTCCCGGACATCTCCATCAGCACGGAGCGGTTGGTGCTGCGCGCGCTCGAACCCGCCGACGCCCCCGCCCTCGCCGAGATGATGAACGACGAACAGGTCGCCGCCTGGACCGCCGCGCCCCAGCCCTACACCGAGGCCGCGGCCCACGGCTGGATCGCCGACCGCGCCCCCACGGAACGCGCCGCGGGCCGGGGCATCGACCTCGCCGTCACCGAGTTCCTCACCCAGCGCCTGGTCGGGGTCGTCCAGCTGAGCAGGACCGACTGGCGGGTGCGCGCCACCGAGATGTCGTACATCATCGCCCCCTGGGCCCGCGGCGAGGGCTACGCCTCCGAGGCGGCCCTCGCCACCGCCCAGTGGCTCTTCCGTGACCAGCGCTTCGAGCGCCTCGAACTGCGCACCGCCGCCGACAACACCGCCTCCCAGCAGGTCGCCCAGAAGATCGGCTGCATAAGCGAGGGCGTCCTGCGCGGCGCCTGTATAGCCCGCACCCGCACCGAGGGCGGGGGCTGGGCCGATCTGCGCACCGATTTCATCGTCTGGAGCCTGCTCCCCGAGGATCTGGAAGGGGTCGCCGACCAGATGGCGGAGGCGGGCGGGTTCGGGGCGTACACCGACTGGAATTGACCGGCCGCCGGCGTCGGCCGGACCGCGGACCGCGGGCCGGGCCCTGGAGACGGGGGACGTACGGACCCGGCCGGGCAGGGCATCCAGGACGGACGGCCCCCTAGACCGCGCCGTACGCGCCACGAGGCGGGTGGACGCCGGTCTCCGGCCGGACGCAGCGGGAGGCGGGCGCACCCCGCACGGTGCCCCGCGGACGCGGGCCGGGCCACAGGAACCGGGAGACCCCGCACCGCACCGGCCCGCACCTCCGCCCGTCACCGACACCGGGTACCCTCGGCCCTGCCTGCCCCGCACCCCGTGGGTACGGTCCTCACCTGCGACGACACCAGGAGAAAGACGACGATGGCCGACCGGGTCACGGTGATCGGCTGGGACGGCTCGCCGCTGACCGCGGCCGCCAGGTCCGCCCTGTCCGCGGCCACGCTCGTCGCCGGGGCCGCCCACCACCTGGCGCTTCCCGAAGTACCGCCGGGCGCCGAACGCATCCGACTCGGCAGCGTCGACCTCGCCGCCCGCAGGATCGCGGGACACCGGGGCAGCCCCGTCGTCCTCGCCGACGGCGACCCGGGCTTCTTCGGCGTGGTACGCAACCTGCGCGCACCGCAGCACGGCCTCGAGGTGGAGGTCGTTCCCGCCGTCTCCTCCGTCGCCGCCGCCTTCGCCCGGGCGGGGATGCCCTGGGACGACGCCCAGATCGTCGTCGCCCACAGCCGCACGCTGCGCCGCGCGGTCAACGTCTGCCGGGCCCGTCCCAAGGTCGCCGTCCTCACGTCCCCGGGCGCCGGACCTGCCGAGCTCGCCCTGCTCCTCGACGGCGTCCACCGCACCTTCGTGATCTGCGAGGAACTCGGTACCGAGCGCGAGCAGGTCACCGTGCTGACCTCCGACAAGGTCGCCGACCACAACTGGCGCGACCCCAACGTCGTCATCGTCATCGGCGGCGCCGCTGGCGCCCAGGGCGGCGCCGGCTGGGTCGCCGGCGGGGAGCCCGGCTCCTCCGCACAGGTACGTGGCTGGGCCCTGCCGGGCGGCGAGAGCCGGCAGGCCGTCGAGAGCGAGTCGCTCCAGCTGCGCGCCGCCCAACTCGCCCGGCTCGGCCCGCGCCTGGGCGACCTCGTGTGGGACATCGGTTGCGGCAGCGGGGAGCTGGCCGCAGACGCCGCCCGCTTCGGCGCCGCGGTGATCGCCGTCGACGACGACCCCGCCGCCTGCATCCGGGCGGACGCCGCCGCCCGCCGCCACGGCGTCCTCCTGCAGACCGTCCGCGGCCGGGCGCCGCACGTCCTGGAACGGCTCCCCGAACCGGACGTCGTACGGATCGGCGGGGGCGGGGTCCCCGTCGTCACCGCCTGCGCCGACCGCAGGCCCGAGCGCATCGTCACCCACGCCTCCACCCGGGACGAGGCCGAGGCGATCAGCGCGGCGCTCACGGAGGGTGGCTACGTCGTCGAGTGCGCGCTCCTCCAGTCCGTCGAGCTCGATACCGGCGACTGGTCGGAACGCGAGCGGTCGGTCGTCTTCCTGCTCGCCGGTCACCGTCGGGAACCGGTTTCCTGACCACTCGGCGGCCGTTCCCCGGCCGCCCCTGGACCGGGCGCGGAACCGTGGCGCGGTAGGCTGGCCGATCGTTGTACCGCAGCCGGGCGTTGGTCGATTCGCTCGTCAATATCCGAAAAAGGGGGGCGATTTTGCCCCCCGCTGTGGTACGGCGCGACTGGGGGAGGCGCAACGTGGCGCAGTCCACACCGAACCGTGGCGAATCCTGCTGCCGCGGACGCGAACGCCCACGACAATGCTTGTGTCCGCGGGCTTTCGTGCCGCGTCGGGCACACGCTCGTTCTTGTAGTGACGGGCACGGGTGTGTGCCGCGATCGGGCGTCCCGGGCGAAGGTCTGAAGGAGCACAACCGATGGGCGAGGGGTACGCATGACTGACACCGGCCAGGTCCCGGGCCAGGGACTGCCGGAGAACGCAGGCATGGTGGAGCAGCCGGGCGTCCCCGCTCCCGGTGCGTACACCTACCTCGACCACTCCGGCGGTGCCCCAGAAGCCGTCACCGAGGACGACGACCTGCTCCTGATGCCGGGCGCACAGGGAGCGTGGAGCGACCCGGCCGCCGCCCCGCCCACGCCGCCCGAGCCGGCCCCGGCGGCGGCCCAGGGCACGGGGCACGTCCAGCCGGTACCGGTCGCCCAGGCCGCGCCGGGGTACGCCGGGGCCGAGGCGGCCGCGCCCGAGCAGCCGCACGCGCACCTGGCGCAGGAGCAGCAGAACGCGGTTCACGAGGAGCGGCTCCGAACGGCCGAGCAGCAGGCCACCCCCGCCCAGGGCGTGCCGCAGCAGGCCGCCCACGCGCAGGCAACTGCCGGGCCGTTGACGGCCGAGCAGGGGGTGGCCGCACGGGCCGCGACCGCCGCTCAGGGGCAGCCCGCCGTCCAGGAGCAGCCGCCGGCTCCGGCACAGCCGACGGCGGCCCACGACCAGCAGTCCGGGCACGGCCGGGCCGTTCCGCACGGTCAGCCCGCCCAGAACGCGCAGGCCGCGGCGGAGCAGCCCTTGTACGAGGCCGGTGCCCACGAGGCCGGTGCCCACGAGGCCGGCGGCCGGGACTCCGGATCCCTCGATCTCGGCGGTGTGCGGATGCCGCCGCCCGCCGCGCCCGCGCAGACGCCGCCCCCGGCCCGCCGTCCTCTCCACATGGGCCCGCCGGTTCCCGAGGCGAACAGCGGTGTGGTCCGCTCACTCGCCGACCGCGGTCCCGCCGCCCATCGGGCCGGCGGCGCCGCCTCCCAGCAGGGAGCCACGGCGGCCCCCTCCGCGGGTCCGCCGGCCGGCGGACCGGAGTACCTCGACGTACCGCGTGACGAGGCGGACCTGCCGCCCGGTCCGCAGCTGGGCGCGATCCCTCCGCAGGGCGCGTCCCCGTGGGCCGCCCGGCATGCGCAACCCCAGGCCGCCGCGGCCGTCCCCGCGGAAGCCGCACCCGGGGCGGTCGCCCCGGTCTCCGCCGAAACGGTCCCTCCGCAGGCCGTTCCCGCCTCCGTCGCCGAACCGGCGGCGTCCGGGCCGCATCCGGCGGGAGTGCCCGCCGAGGCGGCCCCGGAGTCCATGGCCACCGGGCAGTTCGCGGCGGCGGACGCCCCCCTGCAGGGGAGTCACCGACCCGCGACCTCGCCGGTGGCCGTGGCCGTGCCGGCCGAGGCGGGGCAGCTGGGCGCCGAGGCTCCCGCGCCCTCTCCCGAGCCTGCCGTCGAGCCCCCCGCGCCTGCCGCCGCCACGCCTCCCCCCGAGGCCGTCATGGTCTCCGGGCCGGAGCCGGAGCCCCAGCCCGCGGAGGCGTCCCGGCCCGTCACCGCGTCCGGGTCCGTACCGGCGCCCGTGGCCGAGGCGGCCGAACCCGTCGTTGCTCCGCAACACGACGTCGCCGCAGCCGGATCCGGTGCGGCTCCGGAGCCGGAAGCCGTCGCCGTCGTGCCCGCGACCCGCGAGGGGAAGGGCGAGGACGATGCCGCTGCGGCCGACCAGGCGGGGCGGACCGGACGGAGCGCCGAGGCCCTGGACTCCACGCAGCCGGCCGGGACCGCCGGACCGGCTCCCGAGGACCGCTCCACGGGCGAGCCCGGGGCACTCGACCCCGTGCCCGCCGCCGAGCAGGCACCCGGGGCCGAGGCCACCGCGGACGCCGAACGGCCCGCCGTGCCGGCGGCCGCCGGGAACGCGGCCGCCGAGTCCGTAGCGGCCCGGGCGGAGGAAACCGCCCCCGAAGCGGAGCCGCCCGCCGAGTCCCGGCCGGTGGCCGGGCCCGAGTCGCCCGCCGAGTCCGCGCCCGGCCGGGAGCCCGAGGCACGCCCCGTCGCCGACAGCCTGCCGGGCGCCGGGGAGGACGTCGAGGCGGACGCCGAGGAGATCCACGGCACGGCGGCGCCCGGATACGCCGACGCCGAACGCGAAGCCGTGCTCCGCGTGATGCGCGAGCGCCGGGACATCCGCAACGGCTTCCGCAGCGACCCCGTCCCGCACGACGTCCTGCTCCGGGTCCTCGAGGCCGCGCACACCGCGCCCTCCGTGGGCCACTCCCAGCCCTGGGACTTCGTCGTCATCCGCTCCGCCGAGACGCGGCGCTCGATGCACGAACTCGCCCAGCGCCAGCGCGAGGCGTACGCCAAGTCGCTTCCCAAGGGCCGGGCCAAGCAGTTCAAGGAACTGAAGATCGAGGCCATCCTCGACACACCCGTCAACATCGTCGTCACCGCCGACCCGACGCGCGGCGGCCGCCACACCCTCGGCCGGCACACCCAGCCGCAGATGGCGCCGTACTCCTCCGCCCTGGCCGTCGAGAACCTCTGGCTCGCCGCCCGCGCCGAAGGACTCGGCGTCGGCTGGGTCAGTTTCTTCGACGAGCGCGAGATGGTCCGCACGCTCGGCCTGCCCGAGCACCTGGAGGTCGTGGCCTACCTCTGCGTGGGCTACGTCGACGAGTTCCCCGAGGAGCCCGAACTGATGCAGGCGGGCTGGTCCAAGCGCCGGCCGCTGTCCTGGGTCGTCCACGAGGAGACCTACGGCCGCCGCGCCCTGCCCGGCGAGGAGCCCCACGACCTGCTCCAGGAGACCGTTTCCAACATCCGCCCGCTGGACGCCAAGGCGCTCGGCGAGGCGTGGGAGCGGCAGAAGCGGATGACCAAGCCCGCGGGCGCTCTCGGCATGCTCGAGATCATCTCCGCGCAGCTGGCCGGACTGTCCCGGATGTGCCCGCCCCCGATCCCGGAGCCCGCGGCCGTCGCGATCTTCGCCGGCGACCACGGGGTGCACGCCCAGGGAGTCACGGCCTGGCCCCAGGAGGTGACCGGCCAGATGGTCGCGAACTTCCTCGGCGGGGGAGCGGTCTGCAACGCCTTCGCCAACCAGGTCGGTGCGGAGGTCTGCGTCATCGACGTCGGTGTCGCCTCCGACCTCCCGGCCACCCCCGGGCTGCTGCCGCGGAAGGTGCGTCCCGGAACGGCCGACTTCACGACCGGCCCCGCGCTCGGCCGCGAGGAGGTACTCGCCGCGATCGAAGTGGGCATCGAGACCGCCCGCGACCTGGTCTCCGCGGGCAACAAGGCACTGCTCACCGGTGAGATGGGCATCGCCAACACCACGTCGTCGGCCGCGCTGATCTCCGTCTACACCGGTGTGGACCCGTCGGAGGTCACCGGGCGCGGCACCGGCATCAACGACGAGATGCACGCCAGGAAGGTGGATGTCGTCCGTCGTGCGCTGGAACTCCACCAGCCGGACGCGGCCGACCCCGTCGGCGTTCTCGCGGCGGTCGGCGGCCTGGAGCACGCGGCCCTGGTCGGCTTCATCCTGGGCGGTGCGTCGCTGCGTACGCCGGTCGTCCTGGACGGTGTCTCCGCGGGCGCCGCGGCGCTGGTCGCCCGGGCGGTGGCCCCGGAGGCCCTCGCGGCGTGCATCGCCGGCCACCGCAGCGCCGAGCCCGGCCATGTCGCCGCCCTGAACAAGCTGGGCCTGCGTCCGCTGGTCGACCTGGACCTCCGCCTCGGTGAGGGTACGGGCGCACTGCTCGCGCTCCCGCTCGTCCAGAGCGCGGCCCGCGCGATGCACGAGGTGGCGACGTTCGACTCGGCCGGCGTCACGGAGAAGTAGCGCGGTGGCAGGGCACGCGCCACCCGTGACGGGTGGCGCGTCCGTGCCGGTGCCGCGCCTGTGCGCGGGCGTTCCTCGTCCACGCCGATGCCTGTGCCGATGCGCCCGTGCGCGGGCGTTCCGCGCTCGTGCCGGCGGTGCGCCCTTGTGCCGAGGTGCGGGCCCGCGCGGCGACCGCTGTGCGGGCGTCGCGGTGTGCGGGAGCGGGACCGCCTTTGCCCGGGCCGCGAGCCGTCCCTCCCGGCCCCGGCAATGCCGCGCCTCCCACCCCGTATCGTGTTCGCCAGGACCGTCCCACCCGTTCCCACCAGCCGCTTCACCGTCGCAGCGGCCCCGCACCGCCGCACCGAGGAGCCGCACCGCCATGGCCGAGCCCGCCGAGCAAGCCAAGAGCCCCGCGCACCCGCAGCACGACTCCCGCGAGGAGCACCCCGCCTACCCCGTCGGACTCCGCCTCGCGGGACGGCGCGTCGTCGTTCTGGGCGGTGGCCAGGTCGCGCAGCGCCGACTCCCGGCCCTCGTCGCCGCCGGCGCCGACATCACCCTGATCTCGCCGTCCGCGACCCCGTCCGTCGAGGCCATGGCGGAGTCGGGGGAGATCACCTGGGCCCGCCGCCGCTACCAGGACGGGGACATCGCCGACGCCTGGTACGCGCTCGTCGCCACCAGTGACCCCGTCGCCAACGAGTCCGCCTCCGCCGAGGCGGAGCGGACGAAGACCTGGTGCGTGCGGTCCGACGACGCCGAAGCGGCCACGGCGTGGACACCGGCCACCGGGCGCAGCGAGGGTGTGACGGTCGCGGTGCTCACGGGACGGGACCCGCGCCGGTCGGCCGCCGTGCGGGACGCCATCGTCGAGGGCCTGCGCGACGGTTCCCTCGCAGCACCGCACAGCCGCGACCGGACGCCGTTCGTCGCCCTCGTCGGCGGCGGCCCGGGCGATCCCGACCTGATCACCGTGCGCGGCCGCCGGCTGCTCGCCGAGGCCGACGTCGTCATCGCCGACCGTCTCGGCCCGCGCGACCTGCTCGACGAACTCCCGCCGCACGTCGAGGTGATCGACGCGGCGAAGATCCCGTACGGCCGTTTCATGGCGCAGGAGGCGATCAACAACGCCCTCGTCGAGCACGCCAAGGCGGGCAGGTCGGTCGTGCGGCTCAAGGGGGGCGACCCGTTCGTCTTCGGCCGCGGCATGGAGGAGGCGCAGGCCCTGGCCGAGGCCGGTATCGCCTGCACGGTCGTGCCGGGCATCTCCAGTTCGATCTCCGTTCCGGGCGCCGCCGGCATCCCGGTCACCCATCGCGGTGTGGCACACGAGTTCACGGTGGTCAGCGGCCATGTCGCGCCGGACGACCCCCGTTCGCTCGTCGACTGGGAGTCGCTCGCCAAGCTGACCGGCACGCTGGTGATCCTCATGGGCGTCGACAAGATCGGTGCCATCGCCGAGGCCCTCGTCTCCCACGGCAAGGCGCCGGACACCCCGCTCGCGCTGGTGCAGGAGGGCACCACGGCCGCCCAGCGACGGGTGGACGCGACGCTCGCGACGGTCGCGGAGACCGTCAGGACGCAGGACGTCCGCCCCCCCGCGGTCATCGTCATCGGCGATGTCGTCACCGAGGGCCCTTACAAGTAACCATCGGTAACGGAACTCCGTCCCGCCCGTTGGCACCTCTCCCCGGACAAGGCAGTATCACCCTGTGGCAGATCTCATCACCGTCGACGACCCCGAGGACCCGCGCCTGCGCGACTACACGGGCCTGACCGACGTCGAGCTTCGGCGTAAGCGCGAGCCCGCGGAGGGCCTGTTCATCGCCGAGGGGGAGAAGGTCATCCGCCGTGCCCGGCACGCCGGTTACGAGATGCGGTCGATGCTGCTCTCCGCCAAGTGGGTCGACGTCATGCGTGACGTGATCGACGAGGTCCCGGCTCCGGTGTACGCGGTCAGCCCGGACCTCGCCGAACGTGTCACCGGCTACCACGTCCACCGGGGCGCCCTCGCGTCCATGCAGCGCAAACCCCTGCCGACGGCCGGCGAACTCCTGCGGGGCGCCCGCCGTGTCGTGATCATGGAATCGGTCAACGACCACACCAACATCGGCGCGATCTTCCGGAGCGCCGCCGCCCTCGGCATGGACGCGGTGCTGCTCTCGCCCGACTGCGCCGACCCGCTCTACAGGCGTTCGGTGAAGGTCTCGATGGGCGCGGTGTTCTCCGTTCCGTACGCCCGCCTCGACTCCTGGCCCAAAGGGCTGGAGACCGTACGGGAGTCGGGCTTCAAGCTGCTCGCGCTCACCCCGGACGAGAAGGCGTCGCCGATCGACGAGGTCGCTCCGCACCGGCTGGACCGCGTCGCGCTGATGCTGGGCGCCGAGGGTGACGGACTGTCCACGCAGGCCCTGATGGCGGCCGACGAGTGGGTGCGCATCCCGATGGCCCACGGCGTGGACTCGCTGAACGTCGGCGCGGCCGCGGCGGTGGCGTTCTACGCGGTGGCCACGGGCCGCCCCGGGAACTGACCCGGCCGGTTTCCGGGGGCCCGCGACACGTCCTAGCCCCGCAGGCTCTGCGCCACCGTGATGCCCAGCGCCACGACGAGCGTCACCACGACGAACACGAAGATCCGCTGGCGCAGCAGGCGGGGATTGGCCGGCCTGCGCCCGGTGGACGTGGTCCTGGTCCCGGGGCGGGTCGCGGGCCGGCCGCCCGTCTTCGTGCCGCCGCGCGACTGCGGCGGACGCGAGCCGCCCGTACGGGATGTCTGCCTTCCCGGCATCCGTTCCCGGGACGCGGCCGGCCCCGAGCTCCCCCCGGTGCCCGGCGGCCTGCCGTGGGTCGTCCGCTCCGTGTACCGCGCGGTGCTGCGCCCCGACGCCGGCTCCTGCCCGGTCCGTTCCCGCTGGACCGGGGGACGCACCTCCGAAAGCCCCTGCGCCTCACGGGCCGCGATCTCCTTCAGCCGCATGGACAACTGCAGGGTGCTGGGCCGTTCCTCGGGGTCCTTCGCCAGGCATGCGTGCAGCAGCGGGGCCAGTGCGTCCGGCACCCCGTGCAGTTGCGGTTCCTCGTGCACCACCCGGTAGAGCATCACTTCGGAACTGCCGTGCCCGAAGGGGGAGTCGCCCGTGGCGGCGTACGCCAGCGTGGCCCCCAGCGAGAAGACGTCCGTAGCGGGGGTGACCACGGCGCCGCGCACCTGCTCGGGGGCGAGGAAGCCAGGGGAGCCGACCGCGGTGCCGACATGGGTCAGCGTGCTGGCGCCGGTGGCCCAGGCGATGCCGAAGTCGATGATCCGGGGGCCCTTGGGGGAGAGGAGGATGTTCGACGGCTTGAGGTCCCGGTGGACGACCCCGGCCTCGTGGACGGCCACGAGACCCTCGGACAGCGCCGCCCCGACGGCCGCCGTCTCGGCGGCCGACAGCAGGCCCTCCCCGGCCACCCTGTCGTGCAGGGACGGTCCTGGAACGTACTGGGTGGCGAACCAGGGACGGTCCGCCTCGAGGTCCGCGGCGACGAGCCGGGCCGTGCAGCCGCCCCGGATCCGCCGGGCGGCCGACACCTCACGGGCGAAGCGGGACCGGAACTCCTGGTCCTCCGCGAGGTCCGGGCGGATCACCTTCAACGCGACGCGCTGACCGCGCCGGTCGGAGCCCAGGTACACGACCCCCATGCCGCCGGCGCCGAGTCGCCGGTGCAGCCTGAACGAGCCGACGACACGCGGATCCTCGCGCCGGAGCCGCATCATCGCCATGTTCATCCCCGCCGGCCGGTGGTCCTTCTGACGTGGCACAGCTTACGTACCCGCGGGCCGGTGTGCTCATAGGCCGCGCCCTCGCGGGCCGATCGATTGTCAGTGCCCGGTGGGAGAATTGAGGAGTGGTCAGGAGCCCTGGGGATCCGGGGCCACTGACCCGAGCGCGATCCCAATGAGGCGTGGCAGAAGGGGGATTGGATCGATGAAGGGCGACCGCGTGGAGATAGTCGTGGACGCGGGGGACACGACGAGGACGTACGAAGTGGTGGCAGGCCGGGCGGGCCGGCGGGTCGAGACGGCGGTCCGGCGCGGAGTGGTCGAAGTGAGCGAAGTCACGCGTTCCGGTTCCATCGTGCGAACGGCCCGCTTCATGGCCAACCGGGTGCTGGCGCTGGTCGAGCAGCCCGTGCCCGCCGAGGCCCCCGGAGACCGCCGTCCCCTCCGGGAAGACCCCCAGGCCTAGGTCCACTTCTCCACCCAGGGGAGTACACCGGGCCGGGCGGCCTCATCCTCGCGGAGGCCCGCCAATCGGTACGCGGGCATGACGTGGTGGACCCCCCGGCTCCCTAGTCTTGAGGTCAAGCGGCGGGGGCGGCACTCGTCCCCCGAGGTCACGCACCCGCCGCGCCGACTCGACGGGAGAGGAACCATGGCGGACACGGCATCGCGGACCATGATCCGCACGCAGGGGCGCAAGGCCTTCGCCGCGTTCGACGGCCGTCCCGGCAGCCGGCGCCACCCGCTGGTGGCCACGGCCATGGTCCTCCCCCTCGCGACCCTGCTCGTCGTCGTCTTCGGCGGCTGGGAGGCAGTGGTCACACAGGCGTCGTCCGTGGGCGTGATGCTGGGGCGCTGAGCGGCGCCCCGGGCCCGGGAGAGCGGCCCGGGTCGGGGACATCCCACCCATAACCCCGTGGGGACGGGGGTGCGGCGGACGGCAGCGCTCGGCCGGCCAGCTGGGGAGCTGGCCGGCCGGGCTATTGCTCCGTCCGGGACTGTGCCGTTCCGGGGCCGGGCCCCGGAACGGCGACCTCGCTCACCGTCCGGCCCGCCCGGCACGCGGCCCTCCCGGTCCCCGTAGCGGTCCCACCGAAGGCCCCGGCCCCGTCCGTGCGTTCCGTCGTGACCGGCCCGGACCTTCGGCCACGACCACGCCCAGGCCGCCGGAGGCCCGGACGTCCCTGCCCGTACCCTCGGCGCGTGGAGCAGAGCGATCGCGCGCTGGTGCGCGCCCTTGCGGAGGTCGCGCGGGAGGCGGCGCACGTGCCCCGTCCGCGGGGCGCGTGCCCGGCCTGCGGGCAGGAGGCGGACGTCCTGGCCGAACGGGCCGACGCCGTCGTCGTACGGCACGGCCCCGCGGTCGCCAAGGCCCACGCGCCGTGGACGGACCCCGACGCGCACCGTGTAAGGATCGCCGTCGCCGCGCATCCACTGCTCGCCGGGATACTCCTGCCGCCGGGCCGGGACACCGCGCGCCTCGGTGAGCGCCCCGTCACCACCTGGCCCTACGGCAGTCCCGTGGACCCCGCCGACCCGGACGCGGCCCCCTGGGAGGAGGCCGCGGCGCTGCTCGCCCGGCTCCACTCCGTGCCGCTCGACGCACTGCCCGGCCCGCTGCCCGCGATGCGGGGCCCCGCCAAGGCCGCCGCGGCGGTGGCGCGGATGCACTCGGCGGCGCCCGCGCATCCCGCCGGCCGCGCGGTGCTCGGCGCCTGGGGCCGGCTTCCCGCTTGGGCCCGCGGCGAGGCCCCCGCGCCGACGGCCGCCCGGCTGTGCCACGGCGATCTCCACCTGGGCCAACTGGTCCGCCATCCCGCGGGCGAGGGCCCCTGGCAGCTCATCGACGTCGACGACCTCGGCCTCGGCGACGCCGCCTGGGACCTCGCCCGTCCCGCGGCATGGTTCGCGGCGGGCTTCCTCGCCCCTGACGTATGGGCGCGTTTCCTGGGCGCCTACCGGGCCGCCGGGGGCCCGGCAGCGGGGCCCGAAGGGGCCGATCCGTGGCCACCGCTCGACGTGCCGGCCCGCGCCCTGACCGTCCAGGCCGCGGCCCTCGCCGTGGCGAGGAGCACCGCCGAAGGGCGCGATCTCGACGACGTGGAACGGGCGATGACCGAAGCATGCGCCCGAATTGCCTCCCTCCCGCCCGAGTTGGACGACACGATCCCGTCGTAGATTGGGAACGGGATCACCCGATGAGACCGAGCGGCGAGGAGCTGACCGAACGATGCAGTGTCCCAAGTGCCATGCACCGATGCACACGTACAACCGCAACGGCGTCCAGATCGAGCAGTGCAGCGGCTGCCGGGGGATATTCCTGGACTACGGCGAACTGGAGTCGCTGACCCGGCTGGAGAGCCAGTGGGTGCAGCAGGCTCCGCCGCCCGCCCCGCAGGGCTATCCGGCGCCCGCGCAGCCGGCCTGGGGCGCCCCGCACCACGGCCCCCACGGCGGGCACCACCGTCAGCGGGGCTTCGGGCGGATGCTCTTCTCGTCCTGACGACCGGCCGGCCGCTCCCGAGGCCGGTACCTCCCGGTGACCGGCGGGGCCCGGCCCCCGGCGGCGACGGGAAACACGACGGAGCCCCCGGCCGCGCACTGCGGCCGGGGGCTCCGGGCTGTGGACGATACTGGGATTGAACCAGTGACCTCTTCCGTGTCAGGGAAGCGCTCTCCCGCTAAGCTAATCGTCCTCGGGATCACGGCCCGGAGGCCGTGGGTACTGCGTGGGATGCGTGGACGATACTGGGATTGAACCAGTGACCTCTTCCGTGTCAGGGAAGCGCTCTCCCGCTGAGCTAATCGTCCTTGGAGGTGGAGACGGGATTTGAACCCGTGTAGACGGCTTTGCAGGCCGTTGCCTCGCCTCTCGGCCACTCCACCCCGGAGTGCGGGGGGTCGGGAAGACCCCCCTCATTCGAGCGGACGACGAGATTCGAACTCGCGACCCTCACCTTGGCAAGGTGATGCTCTACCAACTGAGCCACGTCCGCCTGTCGTTTCCGGACCGCTTCCGCGTCCCGGCGACGTGTTGAACTTTAGCGGATTCCTGGGCCAGCACAAAAACGCGTTTCCGCAGCGTGCTGAGCCGTGCTCACGCCGGGTTCGTCTCCGGGTGCGCGCCGGAGCGGCCGCCGGGGCCCCGCCATAGACTCACAGCCGTGCACGACCTCGCTCCCATGGCCCGCTTCGGCGGCCTCGTCGCCACCGATCTCAGGGACGTCACCAGTGACCCCGAGGCATTGGACTCGTCCGGCTTCTGGGCCGTCGCCGCCGATTTCGAAGGGCGTCTGACCTGCGCCCGCTTCGGTGACGTCCGCCCCGAGCCGGTGCCCGCCCCGGACCCGGCGCGCTGGTGCGGACCCGCCGCCGGCGACTGGACCTCGTCCCTGGACCGGGCCGCGTACACCGCTGGAGTGCGCCGTATCCGGGAGCACATCGCGGCCGGCGAGGTCTACCAGGCGAACCTCTGCCGGGTGCTGTCCGCGCCGCTGCCCGATCCCGCCGCGGCCGACGTCGACGCCCTGACCGCGCTGCTCGCGCGCGGCAACCCGGCCCCCTACGCGGGCACGATCAGGCTGCCCGCCCACGGCGTGGAGATCGCCACCGCCTCGCCCGAGCTCTACCTGCGCCGGGAGGGAAGCACGGTGGAGTCCGGGCCGATCAAGGGAACCGGCCGCACGGCGGCGGACCTCCTGGAGAAGGACCACGCCGAGAACGTGATGATCGTGGACCTGGTCCGCAACGACCTCGGGCGGGTGAGCGCCTCGGGGTCCGTGACCGTCCCGGCCCTGTGCGCCGTCGAGGCCCACCCCGGCCTGGTCCACCTCGTCTCCACCGTCCGCGGCGAGCTCGTGCCCGGCGCCGGATGGCGCGAGCTGCTGGACGCCACCTTCCCGCCCGGCTCGGTCACCGGGGCGCCGAAGTCCAGCGCCCTGCGGATCCTGGCCGGGCTGGAGACGGCACCGCGTGGCCCGTACTGCGGAGGCGTCGGCTGGGTCGACGCCGACCGGGGCACGGGCGAGCTCGCCGTGGGCATACGCACCTTCTGGATCGACCGTTCCCAGGGCGTCCTCCGCTTCGGCACCGGCGCCGGGATCACCTGGGGCTCCGACCCGGAGCGGGAGTGGGACGAGACCGAGCTGAAGGCGTCCCGGCTGCTAGCGGTAGCGTCGGGAAGGTACGCGCAGAGTGGAAGGACCGTGTGATGAGGATCTGGGTCAACGGCGGACTGCGGGACGCCGACGACGCTCTGGTTTCCGTGTTCGACCACGGGCTGACCGTGGGCGACGGCATCTTCGAGACCGTGAAGGCGACCGACGGCCGCCCCTTCGCCCTCACCCGGCACCTTGACCGGCTCACCCGCTCGGCCCGCGGTCTCGGCCTGCCCGACCCGGACCACGACGAGGTGCGCCGCGCCTGTACGGCCGTGCTCGAGGGCAACCCCATGCCGCTGGGCCGACTGCGGATCACCTACACGGGCGGGCTCTCCCCGCTCGGCTCCGACCGCGGCGACAAGGGCCCCTCCCTCGTCGTCGCCCTCGCCGCGACCACACGCAGGCCCGACACCACCGCGGTGGTCACGGTGCCGTGGACCCGCAACGAGCGGGGTGCGCTGGCGGGGCTGAAGACCACCTCGTACGCCGAGAACGTGGTCGCCCTGGCCCGGGCCCGCGAGCAGGGCGCATCCGAGGCGCTGTTCGCCAACACCGTCGGCCAGCTCTGCGAGGGCACCGGCTCGAACGTCTTCGTCGTCGTCGACGGCCAGCTGTTCACCCCGCCCGTCTCCTCGGGCTGCCTCGCCGGGATCACCCGCGCGCTGACCGCGGACTGGACCGGGGCGCAGGAGGCGGACCTGCCGATGGACGTGCTGGAGCGCGCCGAGGAGATCTTCCTGACCTCCTCGACCCGTGACGTCCAGGCCGTCCACCGCGTCGACGGCCGCGAGCTGCCCGGCGCCCCCGGCCCCCTGACGGCCAAGGCCATGCGGATCTTCGAGGAGCACGCTGCTGCGGACCCGGACCCGCTGCCCTGAGGGACGAGTCCGTACGGACATGGTGACGGGTGGCCTCCGGGCAGGTAGAACACCCCTGATGACCACCACCCTGCGGCCGACCGGGCCGCTCCAGCGGGGCGCGGACGGCGCCCTGGCACGCGGCTACGACGTCTGCGTCAACGGCAGGCCCGTGGGCACCGTCGAACTCGCCCGTGACCCGGATGCCGGTCCCTCGACCGGTGTGGTGCGGGCCCTGGCCATCGACGAGGGAGATCGGGGCCGTGGCCGGGGCGCGGTCGCGGCGCTCGCGGCCGAGGAGGTGCTGCGCGGCTGGGGCTGCAGCCGCGTCGTGACCGTCGTCCCCGCGGACGCCACCGCCGCCCTGCGTCTGGCCGTCGCCCTCTGGTACACCGAGACCGGCCGCACCCTGTGCAAGGAACTGCCGCCCGAGCCGTCCGCGCTGCCCGACGGAGTGGCGAGCCGCCCTCTCACGGACGCGGAGTTCACGTCGTGGCGGTCGGCGGCCGTCGAGCGGTACGCGCGGACCTGGACGGAACGGGGCCTGCCCTCGGACCGCGCCCGCGCCCGGTCCGAGGCCGACCACCGGGAGAAGCTCCCCGACGGGCCCGCGACCCGAGGCGCATGGCTGCGCGCGCTGGTCGTGGACGGCGCCGCCGTGGGGCACGTCTGGGTCGCGGAACGCGCGCCGCGTCCGGGGGAACGGGGCGCCTACGTGTACGACGTGCAAGTGGAGGAGGAGCACCGCGGCCGGGGCTGCGGACGTGCTCTGATGCTGGTCGCCGAGCGGATCGCCCGGGAGGCCGGCGCGCCCGTGCTCGGTCTGCACGTCGCCGCAGGGAACGCCCCGGCCGCCGGCCTCTACGCGTCACTCGGCTACCGGACCGCCTTCCACCACCTCGCCAAGCCGCTGCTCTAGCTTTGGCTGGACCGCTCGGGCAGCCGGGGCCGGTACGGGACGCGCTCTCACTCCGCGAGGAGCCGGTCCGCGATCTCCTCGATGCGCTCGCGCAGCCCCTCCTGGCTCTTCCCGCCGTCGAGCCTCTCCTCGCCGATGACGTACGTCGGGGTGCCGGTGACCCCGATCGCCTTGCCCTCGGCCTGGTCGGCGTCGACGACCAGGATGTGCCGCCCGTCGACGAGGGCGGTGTCGAACTCCTCGGCGTCCAGACCGAGTTCACCGGCGACCCGGACGAGCAACGGCTCGCCCTCGCGGTCCAGCTCCTCGACCCGGGCGAGCACGGCCTCCACGTACTCCCAGCCCTTGCCCTGCTCGACGGCCTCCTCCGCGGCCTGCGCGGCGGCGAAGGCGTGCTTGTGCTTCTCCAGCGGGAAGTGGCGCAGGCGGAGCTCCAGCCGGTCGCCGTAGCGCCCGCGCAGGGCCCGCAGGTCGGAGAGGGCGGTACGGCAGTCGGGGCACTGCAGCTCGCACCAGACGTCCAGGACGACGGGGACGGGGGAGGGGTCGCTCATGGGAGCCAGTCTTCCAGCCGTGCAGACCGGGCCCCAACCCGGACCTGCCCGGCACCTGAGGAGGAGGCTTCCCCGGAGATCTCCCTGAGGTGGGCCGGGACCGTGGCCCCGGCCCCGCCGCCCGGTGCAGGATGGAGGTGACCGCCTTCCCCCCGGGCGCCCCCGGGGGTGCCGTCCCGCTCGCCTGGAGGACCGGATGATCGCCGAGACGATTTGTGCCGCGGTGTCCGCGGCCGGACTGGGCATCGCCGCGGTCGCGGCGTACCGGAAGCGCTTCCTCACGGCGGCCCGCATCGCGGCGTACGCGCTCGTTCCCCTGGGCCTCGTCCTGACGGGCGTCGTGGAGTGGGCGGCGGGCACGGTCTTCAGCCCCACGGCCTGGGTCGGCGTGGGTGTGCTGGGCGCGGCGTGGGGACTGTTCACGACCACGCGCGCCGTGGAGCGGCGCAGACTGGCCAGGGCGTCCGCGGAGGACGCCGCCGGACCGCGCCCGGTTGCGCCCTCGGCCTCGGCGCCCGCGCTCGGCAGGGCCGGCCGCCCGGCCGCCGGGTCCGGGGGAGCCGCCCAGGCCAAGGGGAAGCAGTCCGCCGCCGGGACGGACGACGACTTCAGCGACATCGAGGCCATTCTGAAGAAGCACGGCATCTGAGCCACGAGGAGCCGCTCGGTTCCGGCGGTACGCGGCCCGGGTGTAGAACACCACACCACGGGATCCGGTGAACTGCCCCGGCGTTCACGCGTGTTGGTCGATCGTCGGGGCCCGTCCTGCGTCATCATCACCCCGAGATGCTGGATACCTCCCGGGGCCAGGCCCCCGCCCCCTCCGACGAGCCGCGTGGCTGTCTCTTCGCGCTCTCCCAGCCGCCCCTGATGATCTTTCTCGGGGTGATCGGCTGTCTTCTGCTCATGGCCGCGGTCCACGACCTCTTCCTGCTGTGAGGCGACAGTGATGCGGCGGTGATGCGACCGGGACTCAGCCGGCCGCTTCCCTGCGGCGTGCCCGGTAGGCGGCGACGTGCAGGCGATTGCCGCAGGTGCGGCTGTCGCAGTAGCGGCGCGAGCGATTGCGTGACAGATCGACGAAGGCGCGGCCGCAGCCCGGCGCCTCGCAGCGCCTCAGCCGCTCCTGCTCGCCCGCCACGATCATGAACGCCAGGGCCATGCCGCAGTCGGCCGCGAGGTGCTCGGCGACCGAGGCCCCCGGCGCGAAGTAGTGGACGTGCCAGTCGTAGCCGTCGTGGTCCGTGAGTTGCGGCGTGGTCCCCGCGGAGGCCACGAGCCGGTTGATGAGCTCGGCGGCGGCGCGGGCGTCCGGTGCGGCGAACACCTCCTCGAACCTGCTCCGCACCTCGCGCACGGCTTTCAGGTCGTTTGCGCGGAGCTCACCCACGTCACTGATGTTGCACTTCTGCACGAACGTGTACAGCGACGGTACGTCCCCGAGATCGTCGCCCTCGGGACTCTCGTCGCGCTCGGGCGCGGTGTTCACCAGATCGACGACGATGTCGAGGGCGATGCGGGTGTCGTGAGGGATCAGCACGATTCGCTCCCTGGCATGCTGCGGGCTGGGCGCCCGCCGAATTTGCGCTGACTCTAGCCGGTCCGCGGAAAACGCGACGGCGCCGTCGTCGCGGTGGATTCCGCGACGACGGCGCCGGAGCTGCCCTTATGCGGTTGTCCGTGCGGTGCCGTCTCCCCGAGTCGGACGGCGCCTGCTGCCCTCGCCCTGGTTCAGCTTTCCGCCAGGATGTGCGAGAGCTCGGTATCGAGATCGAAGTGGCGATGCTCCGTGCCCGGCGGGACCGCGGCGTCCGTCCGCTTGAGGAACGACTCCAGGGCCCGCGCCGGCGCCTCCAGCAGGGCCTCGCCCTCCGGAGAGCTCAGTGCGATGCAGACGACGCCCTGGCCGTGACTGCGCGAAGGCCAGACTCTGACGTCGCCGGTGCCGGTGGGCCGGTGAAGGCCCTCGGCGAGAAGGTCGCGGGCGAACACCCATTCGACCGTCTCCTCGGCTCCGGTATGGAAGGTGGCGTGCACGGCATACGGATCGGCCGTGTCATACCGCAGGCCCGCGGGTACAGGCAGTGAGGACTCGCTCGACACAACGAGGCGCAGGTGCAGCTCGCAGCTGACCGTGGTGTTCATAAGCGCCAGGGCCTTTCGCTCAGTGTGCGCTCGGGGATTCGCACGTCGGCGAAATCGACATGCCACCTACGGTGCCGTTGTAAACCCCTCTGTCTGTTTTGTGATCCTTGGGGTACCCCATACGGAGGAGTTCCGCGTACGACCGTACGGTCATGCCGACCGGCCGATTCGTCGGGTACGTTGGGATTATGAATGCGGAGAGTGACGAGCGGATCGGGGCTGCCGCTACTGCGGCCCGGGGCTCCGCCGCGGGGGATGTGACCGCGCCCGGTGAGCCCGTTCTCGGCTCGAGGGCGCCCGAGTTCGTGAAGAGATGGCGGACGCTTCATCTGAGCTGGCAGGTCGGCGTCTTCGTCGTCGGCCTGGCGGTCGTCGTGGCCGGCGTGATCATGCTTCCGCTGCCCGGGCCGGGCTGGCTGGTGATCTTCGCCGGTATGGCGATCTGGGCCACCGAGTTCGTCTGGGCGCAGCTCGTCCTGCACTGGACGAAACGGAAAGTGACCGAGGCTGCACAGCGGGCGCTGGATCCCAAGGTCCGCCGGCGCAACCTCGTCCTGACCGCCGTCGGACTGGTGATCATCGGCGTGCTGTGCGCGATCTACGTCGCGAAGTTCGGGCTGGCGATGCCGTGGAGGATCGAGGAGTGACCGGCACCGGTGGCGACCGCCCGGAGGCCGCTTCCCCGCCGGGGGTCAGGTGGTCATGAGGCACCGCTGACATGGGGTAATGTGTGCGGTGCGCCCGGGCGATTAGCTCAGTGGGAGAGCGCTTCGTTCACACCGAAGAGGTCACTGGTTCGAACCCAGTATCGCCCACTACCCGGACCGAAGGCCCTGGAGACCGCCGAGTCTCCGGGGCCTTCGGCGTGCACGGCCGCGCCCCGGCGGGATCACCCGTTCAGCGCATCCGGCCGAGGGCCTTTCGGATCCGGCGCGCGTCGCGCAGCCGCTGCTCGTACGTCGCCCCCACGGCCAGCAGCAGCAGTCCCGCCAGTGCGGGCGGCAGCCACCGCGGCAGGGCGTCGACGACCTGGACGACGTACGGCGCGAGCTCGTGCAGCGCGTCCAGGGCGAGTGTCAGGCCGCCGAGGACCAGTGGCGCCCGGAGCCGCAGCCGGGCGCCGGCGAGCGTCACCCCGAGGGCGGCGAGCCCCAGCAGAAGCGGTCGCGGCCAGTCGGCGTCGCCCCAGGCCGCCAGCAGACTCGGCACCAGCGTCGCGGCGAGCCCGGGACCGTACGCGGCCCACGACGAGGCGGACGGGTCCCTTCGGCGTCGCAGCAGGCCCACGGCCAGCGCCGGGACGGTCACGGGCAGGGTGTACGCCTCGGGCACCTCCACCCCGGACGCGGCGAGGCGCACCCACGCCGCGGCGACGAACAGCACTGCGGCGACGTATCCGGCCAGGGGCCGGCGCTCGGCCCGGACCGCCGTGCCCGCGGCCACGACACCCGCGAGCGCGAGAACCAGCGCCAGGGTCGGCGGGTGCGGCACCGCCAGAGTCACGGCGACGAGTCCGGCCGCAGCGGCCGTCGCCTCCGCAGGCAGGGCGACCGGGTGCCGGCCGAGCCGGGCGCCGAGCAGCGCCGCCGCCGCCGGTACCGCGAGGAGCGTGAGGCCGACGTGGTGAACGGGAAGCGCCGCTGCGGCCGCCGCCGCGGCCACGAGCCCCGTCGTGCCCACCACGGCCGCGCAGGCGGCGACGGTCCGGACGAGCCCGCGGGCCGCCGCCGCGGCGGCGGCGCCCAGTGCCACCAGCACGCCCAGCGCGGTGAACGTGGCGGGCCGGGTCGCCAGTCCGAGCAGCGCCGCACTCGTCGCCGACCCCAGCGCGCACACGAGCGCCGTCCCGGCGAGGGCGCGGGCGGGGTCGAGGGTGCGCGACGGGGGCTCCGGCCGTGCGGCGACGGGTTCGCCACGGGTGGTGTCGTCGGCCCGGGCCCGCCCGGCCTCGGGGCCCGCGGGGCCGCCGGACGCCTCGTCGGAGTTGCGGCCTCCGCCGGCCGCTCCGGCGACGGGGCCGGCCGGGCCCGGCTTCGGTCCGGCCCCCTCCGCCGTCGGCAGGAGGGCGGCCGTGAGCGAGGGGCGGGCCGCCAGGGTGAGCGCCGCGGCCGTCGCCGTCAGCTGGACGGCCAGCGTGGGTCCGAGCGGGAGCGACAGGGCGACGGGGGCGGCGACGGCGGCCGACCACGTCAGGACGAGCGCCGCGCACCCGGCGGCGGGGCGGGGCAGCGGTACGGCGGGCAGCAGCCGGGGCGCCGCCCATAGGACCGCCGCCACCGCCGCCAGGGCCACCGGAGCGGTCACCGCGCCCGGCAGGGCGACGTCGTGGACCGGTGGTCCGCCCCAGACGTCCCCGAGGGTGGCGGCCGGCCCCGTCAGGGCGAGCAGTGCGACCGGCGCGGCCCACAGGGCCGAGGCGAGATGGACCAGGCCGGAGGCGACCGCGAGCCCGGTGAGCACCCCCCGCGGCAGTGGGGCGCGTACGGCCGCGAGCAGTACCGCGGCGCACAGCAGGTACGCGGGTACGGCCCAGTCGGCCGGCACCGTAGTCCGCAGCACGCCGCCGGTGGCGGCGACCGTCGCGAGTCCGCCGACGGCCGCGGTCGCCGCCGCTGCCGCCGGTGCGCGCCACGCCGCCGCCAGGGCCAGGGACGCGGCGGCCAGCAGCAGCAGGGCCGGTTCCGTCGAGGCGGCCGGGGACTCCGCGGACAGGGACAGCCAGAGGCCGGTGAGCAGGGACCAGCCGCCCGTCGTCACGGCGCCGGTGACGGCGAGCGCCCGGACGGGCCTCCGCCGGGCGGCGAGCGCGATCACGACGTCGGGACCGGCCGTCGCCAGCGCGGCCCACGCGGTGACCTCGATGCCGCCGCCCGTGGACAGCGCCCACAGCGGCAGTGGGAGCTGGCCCGCCACCACCGCGCTCGGCAGCGGCAGGCGCAGCCTGCCGACCGCGCGCCCGTACGCGGCCCACACCGCCGCGAGCGCACCGGCGGCCACGGCCGTGTAGGCCACGGCGTCGGTGCCGGGAAGCACGGCGCGGCGCAGCGCGTACGCGTCGAGGACGGTCAGGACGAGCCCGAGCGCCGCCACCGACTCCGCGGTCGAGACGAGCTTCCGGCGCAGCAGCAGGAGTGGTGTCCCGAGCGCAGTGGCGGTCACGGCGCCCAACACGAGCGCGCGGCCGCCGATCCCCATGTCCCCCCAGCTGACCAGGGTGAAGGCGACGGCGGCGATCGTCAGCAGCACCCCGCCCAGGGTGAGCAGGACGTTCTGTGCGCTGGGCGGCGACGTCTCGGCCGCCGCCCCGGGCGAACGGGCGGGGACCGGGGCCGGCGCGGCGCCGGCGGCCCGGAGGGCCGTCAGAAGCCAGGCTCTGCGGGCCAGCAACTGGGACCTGCGGAAGTTGAGTTGGACCAGCTCACGGTCGATGAGCCGGAGCTCCTCGGCGGGCGGCGGTACGTTCTCCATGGCGGCGAGTGTGGCGCGGGGCACAGGGTGCCGGAATGGGCGTGGATACTCAGATCGCCGGTGAGTACGTACGCCCCCGGTGCGTACCCCGCCGGGGGCGGCGGACGGCCGGAAAGGGAGTTTGAAGGAAACCCGCCGGTACCTGTATGGTTCAGTGCGTTCCCGGGCGATTAGCTCAGCGGGAGAGCGCTTCGTTCACACCGAAGAGGTCACTGGTTCGAACCCAGTATCGCCCACAGGCAGAGGCCGGTCCGTCATCAGACGGGCTGGCCTTGTGCGTTCCCGGCCACCCCGCCTGATGAGCCGTCATCAAAGCCATGGGAAGAGGGAGTTGGAACAGCCTTTCACCTGCCCCTTGACGGGGTTCCCGCCGTTGGCTTGAATGCCGTGGAGAGGTCCAGACCAATCGCCCCCGTGGCGGGGTTCCGGTCTCCGGTCCTTCCCGTCCTGCGGTGCCGACGGACCGGCGCCGGAGCGAGGGAGAGCGGGCCAGGGTCCGGCGGCCGGTGCCCGGTCCCACGGAACGTACGGGTGTCCCGAAGCGGCGGGGCACCCGTACCCGTGTCCGGCCCTCCGCGGCCGGAACGCCGGTCGTGCCGCCCGGGCGCCGGCCCCGGTGGTGCCGCACCCGCCGCAACTCCGGTCATGCCGCCCGGGCGGGGATCTCGGGCCGCAGCGGCCACGCCGGATCCACCGACTCCTCCGAGCCGTTCCGGGCGAACCACGCCTGCAGTCCGCGTGCCTGCGCCGCGTGCCACACCGCCTGCAACGTGTGCAGCTCCGCCGCCGACAGCCGCTCCAGACGTGCGGCGAAACGGCGCCCGACCGCCCTGACGACGTCCAGCGCCGCGGTCGCGTCCGCCGCCGCGTCATGGGCCCCGGCCAGCTCGACGCCGTACTGCTCGCACAGATCGGTGAGCGTGCGGCGGCCCTTGCGGTAGCGGTCCAGATGCTTGTCCAGCACCCGGGGGTCCAGCACGCACATCGGGACGCTCTCGAGGTAGCGGGCCAGCGACGAGGCCCGGTGGCGGCGCAGTTCACGGTCCAGCAGGGTCAGATCGAACGGCGCGTTCATCACCACGAGAGGGCGGCCCGCCGCGCACTGCTCCGCCAGCGACCTGCCTATCTCCTCCATCACCGGCGCCGGCCAGCGCCCGTTGTGCTGCAGATGCTCCTCGGTGAGGCCGTGCACCGCGGTCGCCTCGGCCGGTACCGGCACGCCCGGGTTGACCAGCCAGCCGGTGACGCGCGTGCGTCCTCCCGGCGAATCCTGGACCACGAGCGCGGCCGACACGATGCGGTCGTGCTCGACGTCCACTCCGGTTGTCTCGGTGTCAAATGCGGCCAGGGGCCCTTCGTACCAGCGCGTCATCCCCGAACTCCTCGCCCATGCCTGGCAGATGGTGATATCCCCTGCCCGAATCGGTGATACCCGGACCGTTTGCGCACTACGCAGACGGGCGACAACACAGATGACGGGACGCGCCGCTGACGGCCCGTCGCAAGGACAGACCATCGGCACAGCCCGGAAGGCAGACGGAGCCATGGCGCTCGCGCAGCCCGAACCCGGTGCGCTGCCCGAGCGGACCGCACCGCTGCGCGGAGCACTCGCCACCACCGCCTGCATGGAGACCCTCCAGGTGGGGTACCTCCACGCGGTCGCGGCCGCCGCCGGCTGCTCGCTGTCCCAGCCGTTCCCCGACAACGGGATCGACTGGCACGTCAGCCACAGCGCTCCCGGCCACACCGTCGACGACGAGGTCACCATCAAGGTGCAGTTGAAGGCCACCTACCAGCTCGCACCCCACCCGCCCGGACCCGCCTTCTCCTTCACGCTCGACAACGAGCACCTGGTGAAGCTGGCCCGCACGCCCGTGTCGGTGCACAAGATCCTCGTCGTCATGATCGTGCCGCGGACCCGGGACGAGTGGCTGCGGGCCGGTCACGACCGGCTCGATCTCCGGCACTGCTGCTACTGGACCAATCTGGCCGGCCACCCCGTGACGGGCCGGCGGCGGACCACCGTGCGGATCCCGACCTCGCGCATCTTCGACGACCGGGCGCTCTGCGAGATCATGACGCGGGTCGGGACGGGAGGGAGACCCTGATGCACCGCCCGATCGACGAATCCGCACCGCGGCCGGGCCGCTCCCCCGCGGTGCCGCACGCCCGTCCCGTGCCCCTGCCGTTTCCCGACGGCGTGCCCGCGCCCTGGTACGGCAGCGGAACCCCCGACCCCGCCCTGGTCGACCCCCTGGTACTCGGCGCGCTGCTGCACCGGCACGGATGGCGCAGACGCGGCGGGGCGGCCGGCCGGTACGCCCGCTGGACACCGCCGGGGCCCGGAGCCGGGGGCACGAGCCTGCTCGTGCCCGAGAGCCGGGAGTTCCCCGACTGCGAGGACCTGCTGGGCGAGGCGCTCACCGCGCTCGCGCGGTCCGCCGCGCCCTCGGCCCGCGAGGTGCTGGTCGGGCTCGCCGTGCCGAGCGACGAGATCCGCTGGTGGCGCGACGTACCCCGGGGCCCGTCCGGCGCGGCGTCCTGGACCGTGCAGGAACAGCTGAGGTCCGCCGCCCGTCAACTGCTGCTCGCGGGGGCGCTCGCCGTGCGCGGGCGCGCCGGCTACTACGGAGCGCGCCACCGGCGGCAGGCACAGGCGGTGCTGGAGGGCGTCCTGGTGGGGTCGGCGCCGGGCGGGCGCGGGCTGACCGCGTTCGTGCCCGTGGACACCGGCCGGCTCGTCGCCGTCCGGCTGCACCACGCGCTGTACGCGGCGCGCGAGGCGATCGACTACCAGCGCGCCACCGGCGGGATGGACGCCTTCGACGCGGCGGTCGCGGCGGGGGTCAGCCGCGAGCTGACCGAGGCGCTGGTGGCGCTGGTACGGGGGGCCGAGGGCGCCCGGATCGCGGTGGCGTGGTCCCCCTCGGCCGGCGTGCCCGAGGGCTGCGCGGCCCGGCCCGAGCCGGTGGAGTTCTCACCCGGCGACCTACCCGCCCTGCGCGCGGCCGGTGCCCGCTACCTGCGGGACGAGCCGTCCGTCCCCGTCCGCGTCACCGGCACGGTGGTCCGGATGCGGCGCTCGGGCACCCGCGGCGAAGGGACTGTGCGGCTGCGCGTCCTCGCCGGAGCGGAGGTCCCGCACGTGCGCGCGGTCCTGGACGAGGAGTCCTACCGGACAGCTGGGCACGCCCACCTCGTGGGGCTCCCGATCCGCGTCGTCGGCCGCCTCGAGAGCCGCGGCGGCTTCCGGCGCCTCAGCGACGCGACCGACGTCGTGCCGGTGCAGGTGGACGAGGCGGAGCGGGACAGACTGATGAAGGCTCTGCACGAGAACCTGGACTTCTTCGAGGAGGCGTGCGGAGCGGACGACTGAGGGGCCCGCGGGGTGCGCCCGCCGGATGGCGGGACGGTGCCGCGCCGGCCCGGGGGTGCGGGTGGAAGGACCGGCGGCTGACCGGTGGGTCCCCGGCCCGCCCGGGTGCGCCGGGGGATGCCCCCTGCTCCCCGGGCGCTGAGGAGTCCCCGGCTGAGCCGGGCGGCGCCCGAAGAGGGCGGCGGCGGGCGCACCGGCCGGGAGAGCCGCACACGGCGGTGCGAGGCCGGCACGTCGAACGGCCCCGCACGTCGGGGGGTGCCGCACGTCGACGGCCCGCACGGGCGGCGCGAGGTACCGGAACGTCCCGCCCACCGCACACGCGCAGCGCGTTTAGCGGGGCCGATCCGACGCTCGGTAGCATGACGTAGTGCACGCGCGATACCTCGGCGCGTGCTCCCCCTTCAGACAGGAGAGACCGGTGTCAGACGTCCGTGTGATCATCCAACGCGATTCCGAGCGGGAAGAGCGCGTGGTGACCACGGGCACCACGGCGGCCGATCTCTTCGGCGGCGAGCGCACCGTGATCGCCGCGCGCGTCGGCGGGGAGCTGAAGGACCTCGCGTACGAGGTCGGGGACGGCGAGACCGTCGAGCCCGTCGCGATCTCGTCCGAGGACGGGTTGAACATCCTGCGCCACTCCACCGCGCACGTCATGGCGCAGGCCGTGCAGGAGCTGTTCCCCGAGGCCAAGCTCGGCATCGGCCCGCCGGTCCGGGACGGCTTCTACTACGACTTCGACGTGGAGAAGCCCTTCACCCCCGAGGATCTCAAGGCCGTCGAGAAGAAGATGCAGGAGATCCAGAAGCGCGGACAGCGTTTCTCACGCCGTGTCGTCACCGACGAGGCCGCGCGTGAGGAGCTCGCCGACGAGCCGTACAAGCTGGAGCTCATCGGGATCAAGGGCTCCGCCTCGCACGACGACGGCGCCGACGTCGAGGTGGGCGGCGGCGAGCTGACCATCTACGACAACCTGGACGCCAAGACCGGCGAGCTGTGCTGGAAGGACCTCTGCCGGGGCCCCCACCTGCCCACCACCCGCAACATCCCGGCGTTCAAGCTGATGCGCAACGCGGCCGCGTACTGGCGCGGCAGCGAGAAGAACCCGATGCTGCAGCGCATCTACGGCACCGCCTGGCCGTCCAAGGAAGAGCTGAAGGCCCATCTGGACTTCCTCGCCGAGGCCGAGAAGCGGGACCACCGCAAGCTGGGCAACGAGCTGGACCTCTTCTCGTTCCCGGACGAGGTCGGCTCCGGGCTCGCGGTGTTCCACCCCAGGGGCGGCGTGATCCGCCGGGTGATGGAGGACTACTCGCGCAAGCGCCACGAGGAGCACGGCTACGAGTTCGTGTACTCGCCGCACGCGACCAAGGGCAAGCTGTTCGAGAAGTCGGGCCACCTGGACTGGTACGCCGAGGGCATGTACCCGCCCATGCAGCTCGACGAGGGCGTGGACTACTACCTCAAGCCCATGAACTGCCCGATGCACAACCTGATCTTCGATGCGCGCGGCCGCTCGTACCGTGAACTGCCGCTGCGCCTCTTCGAGTTCGGCACCGTGTACCGATACGAGAAGTCGGGCGTCGTGCACGGTCTGACCCGTGCCCGCGGCTTCACCCAGGACGACGCGCACATCTACTGCACCCGCGAGCAGATGGCGGAGGAGCTGGACGAGACCCTCACCTTCGTCCTGGACCTGCTGCGTGACTACGGTCTGACCGACTTCTACCTGGAGCTGTCCACCAAGGACCCGAACAAGTTCGTGGGCTCCGACGAGGCCTGGGACGAGGCCACCGAGGTCCTGCGGCAGGTGGCCGAGAAGCAGGGCCTTCCGCTCACCCCCGACCCGGGCGGCGCGGCCTTCTACGGCCCGAAGATCTCCGTCCAGGCGAAGGACGCGATCGGCCGCACCTGGCAGATGTCGACGGTCCAGCTCGACTTCAACCTGCCGGAGCGCTTCAACCTGGAGTACACCGGCCCGGACGGCACCAAGCGGCGTCCCGTCATGATCCACCGGGCGTTGTTCGGCTCCATCGAGCGCTTCTTCGCGGTGCTGCTGGAGCACTACGCCGGTGCCTTCCCGGCCTGGTTGGCGCCCGTCCAGGCGCTGGGCATCCCGATCGGCGACGCCCACGTCCCGTACCTGCAGGAGTTCGCCGCGAAGGCGAGGAAGCAGGGACTGCGCGTGGAGGTGGACGCCTCCTCGGACCGGATGCAGAAGAAGATCCGCAACGCCCAGAAGCAGAAGGTGCCCTTCATGGTCATCGCGGGCGACGAGGACATGGAGCACGGCGCGGTGTCCTTCCGCTACCGCGACGGCTCCCAGGAGAACGGCATCCCCGTCGACGAGGCCATCGCCAAGATCGCCAAGGTGGTCGAGGAGCGCGCCCAGGTCTGAGCAGCCCGGGACTCCCGGGTCGGGGCCGGCCGGGCGGGGCCGTGCCTGCGGCCGCCCCGCACCGTCAGGAGGAGGCCCCCGGAGGACGTCGGTCCTCCGGGGGCCTCCTCTCGTCCTCACGGGTGAAGACCTGGATCAGCCAGGACGAGAACGAGCCGGTCACCGCGCCCAGCAGTGCCAGCCCGCAGATCATCAGCCCGACCGCGATGATCCTGCCCCACGCGGTCACGGGCGTGACGTCCCCGTACCCGACGGTGGTCAGCGTCTCGCACACCCACCACACCGCGTCGCCGAAGGTGAGGATCGTCGCCCCGGGAGCGGTCCGCTCCGCGTGGTAGACGGCGAGTGCCCCGGCCCAGCCCAGCAGTACCGCACCCAGACCGGCGTAGACGATCACCCGTGCGTAGAGGCTGAGGACCGGCTGGTCGCGCCGCCGCTGGAGCGTCGTGTACAGCTTCACGAGCCGCAGCGGGCGCAGCAGCGGCAGCAGGAGCACCAGGGCGTCCAGCCAGTGCGTCCGCAGGAAGCGGTGGAGCCTCCGGCCGCTGAGCCGCAGGCGGACCACGAAGTCGGTCAGGAAGACCAGCCACATCAGCAGCATCACGGCGAGGGCGACCTCCCTCCACACCCGGTCCACGCCGTGTGCCAGGATCCGCACCGAGTACGCGGCCAGGAAGACCAGCGAGGCGTAGAACAGCGGGAGCTCGGCCCGCTGCTCCCAGCGGTCCAGTGGGGTGTCTGCCCGGTCGGCGTCCATTCGGCCAGCATCGCCGGGAGCCGCCCGGGTCCGCCCCGGCGACACGCTCCGTACGGGCGAAGTCATATGCTGCACCACATGACGAGTGAGCCGGAGCAGCAGATCGGGGTCGGCATCCAGGACGCCTTCCAGCGGCTGTGGACGCCGCACCGGATGGCGTACATCCAGGGCGAGAACAAGCCGACCGGCCCCGGGGCCGCGGACGGCTGCCCCTTCTGCTCCATCCCCGCCAAGTCCGACGAGGACGGACTCGTCATCGCGCGCGGCGAGAGCGTGTACGCCGTGCTCAACCTGTACCCGTACAACGGCGGCCACCTGATGGTGGTGCCGTACCGGCACGTCGCCGACTACACGGAGCTCGACGGGGCCGAGACGACCGAACTCGCCGAGTTCACCAAGCGGGCGATGACGGCGCTGCGGACGGCCTCCGGGGCGCACGGCTTCAACATCGGCATGAACCAGGGCACGGTGGCCGGCGCCGGTATCGCCGCGCATCTGCACCAGCACGTGGTGCCGCGCTGGGGCGGTGACACCAACTTCATGCCGGTCATCGGCCACACGAAGGTGCTCCCCCAACTCCTCGCCGACACCCGGAAGATGCTCGCGGACACCTGGCCCGCCGCGTAGTCCCGGCGGTCCTCGCGTCCCCGGGCGGGCCCGGGGACGCTCCGGCGCCGCCCCGTCACGTTTCGTACGACGCCGTCACGCGTCGTACGCGTCCGCCTTGCGCGGCATCGGGTCCTGCACGCCCGTGCTCAGGAACGACGAGCGGGTGCTGAAGCGCTCCGTGTCCACGCCGTGCTCCTCGAGCACCCGCATCGCGGCGGAGTGGGCGACCCGCAGCACCGGCGTCGCCGCCCGCATCGCGTCGTCGGCCATGAAGCGGTGCCGCCAGGGCTGCTCGGCCCACGCGTGCCGCAGTCCGAACGGCTCGGGAAGGACCAGCTTCCCCCCGAGGAAGTCCAGCATCGGCGGATACCACGTGAACGGTGCCCGGACCATCTGCCGCACCACCTCAGGGGTTTCCACCAGCGGCAGCTGGCGCTCGACGGTCTCCCAGAACCGGACGGTCTTGGCGACCTCCACGGTCTTGGGCGCGGGCTTGCTGGTGAACAGGGAGTGCACCGGGCCGAGCGCGTGCCCGGTCACCTCGATGCGCAGCGTTTCGAACAACACCGTCACCGTGATCATCATGGTGATGACCAGCTGGCCGTCCCACAGGGTGAACTGGACGCCCAGATAGTGTCGGTTGCCGCTGCCGAACTGCTGGTGGTCGCAGATCCGCTGTATCTCGTGGCGCTTCACCTGGAAGGTGTCCACGTCCTGGCCTTCCGGCCGCGCCACCTCGGCCGCGCCCTCCCCGACCGGCACCACGATCCAGTGCTTCACCGACGGCTTGGGGAAACCGCCCGTGTTCAGCGGGCCGCGCTGGAGCAGGGTCAGCTGGTCGTGGATGACCTTGACGACGTCCCAGCTGCGGAACTGGTGGAACTCCTTGCCCGGTTCCCTGGCCACCAGCTCCTCGGCGAGCTGCCAGCTGCCCCAGCGGGTGCCCATGCCGAGTATCCCCTTGGGGCCGGCGTAGAAGACGGAGTTGGACTGCTGCTCGGCGGTGAGCTTCTCCAGGCCCTGGCGCAGCTGCTCGGCAGCGGTCTCGTTCGGGTTCCCCGGCACGGCCTCCGGGACCTTCGCCCCGATGCCGCCGCCGGAGAGGAGGCCGTCCCAGCGGGCCCTCAGGTCCTTCGCCGTGGACTCGCAGATGCGCTTGGCGAACAGCCAGCCGATCACGGGGGCGACCACCATGGCCCTCAGGTAGTACCCCCAGAAGCCGCTGAACGGCAGTGCGATCAGGAAGACCACCGCGAGCAGGCCCACCGCCATCAGCAGCGCCGATCCGATGGCGCCGGCCTTGCTGTCCTTCGAGCCCGCGAGCGTACGGCGCAGCTGGAACACGCCGATCCACAGCAGCGCGCCGGGCAGGAACAGCAGTCCGAACGCCGCCATGACCGCGGTCAGCCGGGCGTCCCGTTGCTTGCGGATCCGGCTCGCCGCCAGCGCGTGCTCCACCACGGCCTGCGGCTCGGCTCCGAACGACTGGATCAGCGGTTTTCGGGCCCCGCCGAGCATCCGCACCTGGACCGCCCGCGAGAAGGCCTCGCCCAGATTCGGCTCGAAGAGCGAGAACTTGCCCTTCTTCACCTTGGACTGGTGCCACTCGTTGTTGGCCTTGAGTATCTCCTCGAGCGGGCTGTCGCGATAGGCGGCCGAGGCGAGGGCATGTGTCGCCGCCGTCTGGCCGGCCGCCCCCTGCACCGGGATCTGCGCCCCGGGAGAGAAATCGAATGCCTGGTCCGCCACTACCGCCCCCATCGCCGCCTCGTCCGCACTGCGGCCTTCCCGACTACCGCGCCCCGCACACCTTCCGAGCTGCGCAACACAGCGTATCGGGGTGGTGGCCCATGCGTCAGCAGCGCCTTTCGGCTCTCCGGGGCGAAGAACCCGGGCACGCGGGTGCCGCCCGCCGAAGGAGGGCGGCGGGCGGCACCCCCCACCGGGGCCCGCTTTTCGCGTGCTGCCGAGCCCGGACGGCCGGCCCGGCGCGGAAGGCCGGCTTCCGGGCCTCGTCCCCTACGCGGCGGCCGTGCTCTCCTCCCGGACCTTGGCCGCCATCTGCGGCGGCATCGCCTCGTGCCGGGCGTACGTCCGGTCGAAGCGGCCCGTACCGTGCGAGACGGACCGCAGGTCCACCGCGTAACGGCCGATCTCGATCTCCGGCACTTCGGCCCGTACGACCGTCCTGCCCGTGCCCGCCTGCTCGGTGCCGACCACCCGGCCGCGCCGGCCCGAGAGATCGCTCATGACCGCCCCGACGTACTCGTCCGGCACCATCACCTGCACCTCGGCGACCGGCTCAAGCAGGTCGATCCGGGCCTGCGCCGCGGCCTCGCGGAGCGCCAGCGCGCCCGCGGTCTGGAACGCGGCGTCGGAGGAGTCCACCGAGTGCGCCTTGCCGTCCAGCAGCGTCACACGCACGTCGACCAGCGGATGACCGGCCGAGAGGCCCTTCGCCGCCTGTGCCCGGATGCCCTTCTCCACGGAGGGGATGAACTGCCGGGGGACGGCGCCGCCCACCACCTTGTCGACGAACTCGATGCCCGAGCCGGGAGGCAGCGGTTCGACCTCGATCTCGCAGATCGCGTACTGGCCGTGCCCTCCGGACTGCTTCACATGGCGGCCCCGCCCCGCCGACGGCCCGCCGAACGTCTCCCGCAGCGACACCTTGTGCGGCACCACGTCGACCTGGACCCCGTACCTGCTCCGCAGCCGTTCCAGAGCCACGTCCATATGGGCCTCGCCCAGACACCACAGCACCACCTGATGGGTGTCCTGGTTCTGCTCCAGGCGCATCGTGGGGTCCTCCGCGACCAGCCGGGCCAGCCCCTGGGAGAGCCTGTCCTCGTCGGCCTTGCTGTGCGCCTGGATGGCCAGGGGGAGCAGCGGGTCGGGCATGGCCCACGGCTCCATCAGCAGCGGATCCGCCGTCGAGGAGATCGTGTCGCCGGTCTCGGCCCGTCCCAGCTTGGCGACGCAGGCGAGATCGCCCGCGATGCATCGGCCGACGGTGCGCTGCTGTTTGCCGAACGGGGAGGAGAGGGCGCCGATGCGCTCGTCGACGTCGTGGTCCTCGTGCCCGCGGTCGGCCAGCCCGTGACCCGACACGTGCACCGTCTCGTCCGGGCGGAGCGTTCCGGAGAAGACCCGGACCAGGGACAGTCGGCCGACGTACGGGTCGGACGCGGTCCTGACGACCTCGGCGACCAGCGGCCCGTCCGGGTCGCAGCTGACCGCGGGCCTGGGCCGGCCCTCCGGGGTGGTGACCGCGGGTGCCTCGCGCTCCAGCGGGGTCGGGAACCCACCGGTGATCAGATCCAGCAGCTCGACCGTCCCGAGCCCGTGCCTCGCCCCGTCCACCGCCGGCGCCGCGGCCAGCACCGGATGGAACGCGCCACGCGCGACGGCCTTCTCCAGATCGTCGATCAGCGTCTTGAGGTCCACCTCCTCGCCGCCCAGGTAGCGCTCCATGAGCGTCTCGTCCTCGCTCTCGGCGATGATCCCCTCGATCAGCCGGTTCCTGGCCTCGGCCAGCAGAGCCTCCTCCTCGGGTCCGGGAGCCTTCTCGACGCGCTCGCCGCCCGAGTAGTCGAACAGTTTCCGCGACAGCAGCCCGACCAGTCCCGTGACCGGTGCGTGGCCGTCGGCCGCCTCCGGGCCGTACCGCGGCAGGTAGAGCGGCAGCACGGCGTCCGGGTCGTCACCGCCGAACAACTGCCCGCAGACCTCGATCAGTTCGTCGAATCCGGTGCGTGCCGTCTCCAGGTGCGTGACCACGATGGCCCGGGGCATCCCGACCGCTGCGCACTCCTCCCACACCATCCGGGTGGAGGCGGGCACGGCGTCGGCCTCCTGCGCGGCCGAGACGACGAAAAGGGCCGCGTCCGCGGCTCGCAGACCGGCCCTGAGTTCCCCCACGAAGTCGGCGTACCCGGGGGTGTCCAACAGATTGATCTTGTACCCGCCCCATTCGACCGGGACGAGACTCAGCTGTACGGAGCGCTGCTGGCGGTGCTCGATCTCGTCGTAGTCCGAGACCGTCCCGCCGTCCTCGACGCGTCCCGCCCGGTTGACCGCCCCGGCCGTCAGGGCCAAGGCCTCCACCAGGGTCGTCTTCCCCGATCCGCTGTGGCCGACCAGCACCACGTTCCGTACGGATGTCGGCCGGTCGGCCGTCGTAGCCCTGCCGGCGGCTCCGGATTGTGCATTCGCCTTGTCGCCCATGATTCGTTCCTCCCGACTCGGTGCACGGTGAGGTGAGGGCGCGGACCCGGGGGCGCGCTATGGGGGGAGACCCGGGCCGGAGCCCGGGGGATGCGCCGGCGAAGCCCGCGGTTGTCTTTCGAGCTTTCCACTCCCGTCATGGTGCGTCCATACGTCGTACGCGACCGGGCCAGGCCGCTGGGCCGCCGCGTGCCTGGCTACGATGGGCCCGCCGGTGGCCGAATGGGCCGCACGGCCCACCGACCCCTCGGGAAGGCCATGCTGAACAAGTACGCGCGTGCTTTCTTCACGCGTGTCCTCACACCGTTCGCCGCGTTTCTGCTACGCCGCGGAGTGAGCCCCGACGCGGTGACCCTCGTCGGCACGGCCGGAGTGGTCGCGGGCGCGCTGGTCTTCTTCCCCCGCGGAGAGTTCTTCTGGGGGACGATCGTCATCACCCTGTTCGTCTTCTCCGACCTCGTCGACGGCAACATGGCCCGTCAGGCCGGGACCTCCAGCCGCTGGGGCGCCTTCCTGGACTCCACGCTCGACCGGGTCGCGGACAGTGCCATCTTCGGCGGCTTCGCCCTCTGGTACGCCGGCAAGGGCGACGACAACGTGCTGTGCGCGGTGGCCATCTTCTGCCTTGCCAGCGGTCAGGTCGTCTCGTACACCAAGGCGCGGGGCGAGTCGATCGGGCTGCCGGTAGCCGTGAACGGGCTGGTGGAGCGGGCCGAGCGGCTGGTGATCTCGCTGGTCGCGGCCGGGCTCGCCGGTCTCCACGCCTTCGGGGTCCCCGGTGTCGACGTACTGCTCCCCGTCGCGCTGTGGATCGTGGCCGCAGGCTCGGTGGTGACGCTGGCGCAGCGCGTGGTCACGGTGCGCCGCGAGGCGGCCGAGGCGGACGCCCTGACGCCCGGCGGCGGCCCCCAGCAGGGCCCCTCGCACGGGACCACCCAGGGCACCTCGCAGGGGAGTGAGGCATGAGCGGCATGCAGGACCGGCTGACGGACACGCTGTACGGGCTGGGCTGGGCGACGGTCAGGAAGCTCCCGGAGCCCGTCGCCGCCGCGCTCGGACGCTCCATCGCCGACACCGCGTGGAAGCGGCGCGGGAAGGGCGTGCTGCGGCTGGAGGCGAACCTGGCCCGGGTGGTGCCCGACGCCGGACCGGAGCGGCTCGCCGAACTGTCCAGGGCCGGGATGCGCTCCTACATGCGCTACTGGATGGAGTCCTTCCGGCTCCCGTCCTGGGGCGAGGAGCGCGTGCGCCGGAGCGTGGACATCGAGAGCATCCAGCGCCTGCACGACGGCATGGCCGAGGGCAGGGGCGTCGTCCTGGCGCTGCCGCACCTGGCGAACTGGGACCTGGCGGGGGTCTGGGCGACCCGTGCGCTCGGCATACCGTTCACCACCGTCGCGGAGCGGTTGAAGCCGGAGACGCTGTACGACCGGTTCGTGGCCTACCGCGAGTCCCTCGGCATGGAGGTGCTGCCGCACACCGGCGGCTCCGCCTTCGGCACCCTGGCCCGGCGGCTGCGCGCCGGCGGGCTGGTCTGCCTGGTCGCCGACCGCGACCTGTCCGCCTCGGGCATCGAGGTGAAGTTCTTCGGCGAGACGGCCAGGATGCCCGCGGGGCCCGCGCTGCTCGCCCAGCAGACCGGCGCGCTACTGCTGCCGGTGACCCTCTGGTACGACGGGACGTCCGTCATGAGGGGGCGGGTCCATCCGCCCGTCGACGTACCCGAGACAGGCACCCGGGCCGAGAGGACGTCCGTGATGACACAGGCGCTTGCCGACGCCTTCGCCACCGGAATCGCCGACCACCCGGAGGACTGGCACATGCTGCAGCGGTTGTGGCTCTCGGACCTGGAGGACCGGGGCGACACGGGGGAGTCCCGGACATGAGGATCGGGATCGTCTGCCCCTACTCGTGGGACGTCCCCGGCGGCGTCCAGTTCCACATCCGCGACCTCGCCGAGCACCTGATCGGACTGGGCCACGAGGTGTCCGTCCTCGCCCCGGCCGACGACGACACCCCGCTGCCGCCGTACGTCGTGTCGGCGGGCCGTGCCGTGCCCGTGCCGTACAACGGCTCGGTCGCCCGGCTCAACTTCGGCATCCTCTCCGCGGCCCGGGTGCGGCGCTGGCTGCACGACGGCACCTTCGACGTGATCCACATCCACGAGCCGGCCTCGCCGTCCCTGGGCCTGCTGTCCTGCTGGGCGGCCCAGGGTCCGATCGTGGCGACCTTCCACACGTCCAACCCGCGCTCGCGGGCGATGATCGCCGCGTACCCGATCCTCCAGCCCGCCCTGGAGAAGATCAACGCTCGGATCGCGGTCAGCGAGTACGCCCGGCGCACGCTCGTGGAGCACCTCGGCGGGGACGCCGTGGTCATCCCCAACGGCGTCGACGTCGACTTCTTCGCGAAGGCCGAGCCGAAGGCGGAGTGGCAGGGTGGGGGCACCACCGGCGAAGGCAAGGGGGGGACCCTGGGGTTCATCGGGCGCATCGACGAGCCCCGCAAGGGCCTGCCCGTCCTGATGAAGGCCCTGCCGAGGATCCTTCAGGCCCGTCCCGACACCCGGCTGCTCGTCGCGGGGCGAGGCGACGAGGAGGAGGCCGTCGAGTCGCTCCCCGCGGCGATGCGCGAGCACGTCGAGTTCCTGGGGATGGTCAGCGACGAGGACAAGGCCCGGCTGCTGCGCAGCGTCGACGTGTACGTCGCGCCCAACACCGGTGGTGAGAGTTTCGGCATCATCCTGGTCGAGGCCCTGTCGGCCGGTGCGCCGGTACTCGCCTCGGACCTCGACGCGTTCGCCCAGGTACTGGACCAGGGCGCCGCGGGCGAACTCTTCGCCAACGAGGACGCCGGCGCGCTGGCCGAGGCCGCGATCCGGCTGCTGGACTCGCCGTCCCGGCGCGCCGAGCTCAGCGCCCGCGGCAGCGCCCATGTGCGGCGCTTCGACTGGTCCACGGTCGGCGCGGACATCCTCGCCGTGTACGAGACGGTGACGGACGGCGCGGCCTCGGTGGCCGCGGACGAACGCCCGGGCGGGCTGATGGCGCGCTTCGGTCTGGCCCGCGACTGAGGCGTCGGGGGCATGTCGGGGCGCCGGACGCGGCCCCCGGGGGCCCGGGCGCGTAGGCGCTCCCCGACTCACCGGTAGATTGACCCGGCGTGACCGCAACCCTGATCTGGATCCTCGTCGCGCTCGTCGCCGTCGGCCTGTACCTCAGCTGGACCGCCGGCCGGCTCGACCGCCTGCACGCCCGGATCGACGCCGCGCGGGCGGCACTCGACGCGCAGCTCCTGCGCCGCGCCTCGGTCACCCAGGAGCTCGCCACCTCCGGTGTGCTGGACCCCGCCGCCTCGATCGTGCTCTACGAGGCCGCGCACGCGGCCCGTCAGGCGGACGAGGAGCACCGCGAGGTCGCGGAGAGCGAGCTGAGCCAGGCTCTGCGCGCCGTGTTCGGCGAGACGCAACAGGTGGAGGCCGTGCGGCAGGCTCCCGGGGGGGACGACGCCGCCGACGAACTGGCCGCGGCCGTACGGCGCGTCCCGATGGCGCGGCGGTTCCACAACGACGCCGTACGGGCGGCGCGGGCGCTGCGCCGACACCGCAAGGTCCGCTGGTTCCGCCTCGCCGGGCACGCCCCGTTCCCGCTTGCCTTCGAGATGGACGACGAGCCACCGGTGGCACTGGCGGACCGACCGTAGGGGCCCGCCCCGGCGGCCCCGCCGTGCCGGGACACCGGCCGTGCCGGGCCGATGTCGGTGCCCCACCGGGTCCGGACGGGTGCCCCGCGCCGACCCCGGTGCCCCTCGTACGTTCCCGCGGCCGACGTCAAAACGATCCACGGGGTCCCCATTGGCCCTTGCCGTGGCCTGGCACCGGACTGTTTCCTCGTCGGAGCACCATTTTTGTCGTCACCGAATGAGGTCGATCGTGTCCAGCACGTTCTCCAACTCCCCGCAGGCTCCCGAGACCGGCACCGCACGTGTGAAGCGAGGCATGGCCGAGCAGCTCAAGGGCGGCGTGATCATGGACGTCGTCACACCTGAGCAGGCGAAGATCGCCGAGGACGCGGGCGCCGTGGCCGTCATGGCCCTGGAGCGCGTCCCCGCCGACATCCGCAAGGACGGCGGCGTGGCCCGGATGTCCGACCCGGACATGATCGAGGGCATCATCGACGCCGTCTCGATCCCGGTGATGGCCAAGTCCCGCATCGGCCACTTCGTCGAGGCCCAGGTCCTGCAGTCGCTCGGCGTGGACTACATCGACGAGTCCGAGGTGCTCACCCCGGCCGACGAGGTCAACCACTCCGACAAGTGGGCCTTCACCACCCCCTTCGTCTGCGGCGCCACCAACCTGGGTGAGGCCCTGCGCCGGATCGCCGAGGGCGCGGCCATGATCCGCTCCAAGGGCGAGGCCGGCACCGGCAACGTCGTGGAGGCCGTCCGCCACCTGCGCCAGATCAAGAACGAGATCGCCCGCCTGCGCGGCTTCGACAACAACGAGCTGTACGCCGCCGCCAAGGAGCTGCGCGCCCCGTACGAGCTCGTCGCCGAGGTCGCCCGGCTCGGCAAGCTGCCGGTCGTGCTCTTCTCCGCCGGTGGTGTCGCCACCCCCGCCGACGCCGCGCTGATGCGCCAGCTCGGCGCCGAGGGCGTCTTCGTCGGCTCCGGCATCTTCAAGTCCGGCGACCCGGCCAAGCGCGCCGCGGCCATCGTGAAGGCCACCACCTTCTACGACGACCCCAAGATCATCGCGGACGCCTCCCGCAACCTCGGCGAGGCCATGGTCGGCATCAACTGCGACACCCTCCCCGAGGCCGAGCGCTACGCGAACCGCGGCTGGTAACCACCCATGAGCACACCCGGCACCCCTGTTATCGGAGTACTGGCTCTGCAGGGCGACGTACGGGAGCACCTGATCGCCCTGGCCGCGGCCGACGCCGCGGCCAGGCCGGTCCGGCGCCCCGAGGAACTCGCCGAGGTCGACGGCCTCGTCATCCCGGGCGGCGAGTCCACCACCATCTCCAAGCTGGCCCATCTCTTCGGGGTGATGGAGCCGCTGCGCGAGCGCGTGCGCGCCGGGATGCCGGTCTACGGCACCTGCGCGGGCCTGATCATGCTCGCCGAGAAGATCCTCGACCCGCGGTCGGGCCAGGAGACCATCGGCGGCATCGACATGATCGTGCGCCGTAACGCCTTCGGTCGGCAGAACGAGTCCTTCGAGTCCGCGGTCGCGGTCACGGGCGTCGAGGGCGGTCCCGTGGAGGGCGTCTTCATCCGCGCTCCGTGGGTCGAGTCCGTCGGTGCCGAGGTCGAGGTGCTCGCCGAGCACGACGGCCACATCGTCGCCGTCCGCCAGGGCACCGCGCTGGCCACGTCGTTCCACCCGGAGCTGACCGGGGACCACCGTGTGCACGCCCTGTTCGTCGACATGGTGCGCGCCGCGCGATCAGAAGGTGCGCGCGTCAGCGCTCCGTGAGGGTGGTGGTCGGGCGACGGGTGGGACCGTCCCGGTAGGATCACAGGCGAACGCAGCAGAGATCGGTTACGCGAAGGAGACAGGCAGATGTCCGGCCACTCTAAATGGGCCACGACGAAGCACAAGAAGGCCGTGATCGACGCCAAGCGCGGCAAGCTCTTCGCGAAGCTGATCAAGAACATCGAGGTTGCGGCCCGTACCGGCGGCGCCGACGTCGACGGCAACCCGACCCTCTTCGACGCCATCCAGAAGGCGAAGAAGCAGTCGGTCCCGAACAAGAACATCGATTCCGCGGTCAAGCGCGGCGCGGGCCTCGAGGCCGGCGGCGCCGACTACGAGACGATCATGTACGAGGGCTACGGCCCGAACGGTGTCGCGGTGCTCGTCGAGTGCCTCACCGACAACCGCAACCGCGCCGCCTCCGACGTGCGTGTCGCGATGACCCGCAACGGCGGCTCGATGGCCGACCCCGGCTCGGTGTCCTACCTGTTCAACCGCAAGGGCGTCGTGGTGCTCCCGAAGGGCGAGCTGACCGAGGACGACGTGCTCGGCGCGGTGCTGGACGCCGGTGCCGAGGAGGTCAACGACCTGGGTGAGAGCTTCGAGGTCATCAGCGAGGCCACGGACCTGGTCGCGGTCCGCACCGCGCTCCAGGACGCCGGTATCGACTACGACTCGGCCGAGGCCAACTTCGTCCCGACCATGCAGGTCGAACTGGACGAAGAGGGCGCGCGCAAGATCTTCAAGCTCATCGACGCGCTGGAGGACAGCGACGACGTGCAGAACGTCTTCGCCAACTTCGACGTCTCTGACGACGTCATGGAGAAGGTCGACGCCTGATCCCGCTTCGTACGACGGGCCGACGGGGACGCACCCCGTCGGCCCGTCGCGTTTCGGCCCGAGGCGTTGTCGGTGGTTGTCAGCGGGAGCCGATAGCCTGCACAAACGTCGGGGACACCTTCCGGCGGTGGCCGGGGGACGGCGAAGAAGGGGTGGGCGTGTGCGTGTGCTGGGGGTGGACCCGGGGCTGACCCGGTGCGGCATCGGTGTCGTCGAGGGCGTCGCGGGCCGTCCGCTGACGATGCTCGGCGTCGGTGTGGTCCGCACCGCCGCGGACGCGGAGATCGGCGACCGGCTCGTCGCCGTCGAGCGCGGGATCGAGGAGTGGCTGGACGCGCACCGGCCCGAACTGGTCGCGGTCGAGCGGGTGTTCAGCCAGCACAACGTGCGCACGGTCATGGGTACGGCCCAGGCCAGCGCCGTCGCCATGCTGTGCGCGGCCCGCCGCGGACTGCCCGTCGCCCTGCACACCCCGAGCGAGGTCAAGGCGTCCGTCACCGGCAGCGGCCGCGCCGACAAGGCGCAGGTGGGCGCGATGGTGACCCGGCTGCTGCGGCTGGACGCGCCGCCGAAGCCCGCCGACGCCGCCGACGCCCTCGCCCTCGCCATCTGCCACATCTGGCGCGCGCCCGCGCAGAACCGCCTGCAGCGGGCGGTCGCCGCCCACCACGCGACGAAAGGCCGTACCGCATGATCGCCTTTGTGAGCGGCCCGGTCGCCGCCCTCGCCCCGACCACCGCCGTGATCGAGGTCGGCGGCGTCGGCATGGCCGTCCAGTGCACACCCGACACCCTGTCCGGGCTGAGAGTGGGTCAAGAGGCGCGGCTCGCCACGTCGTTGGTGGTCCGCGAGGACTCCCTGACGTTGTACGGCTTCGCCGACGACGACGAGCGGCAGGTCTTCGAGTTGCTCCAGACCGCGAGCGGCGTCGGTCCCCGGCTGGCGCAGGCGATGCTCGCGGTGCACAGCCCGGACGCGCTGCGGCGTGCGGTGGCCACCGGTGACGAGAAGGCGCTCACGGCCGTCCCCGGCATCGGCAAGAAGGGCGCCCAGAAGCTGCTGCTCGAGCTCAAGGACCGCCTCGGCGAGCCGACCGTGGCCCCGGGCCGTGCCGTCGGCGCCCCCGTCACGCAGTCCTGGCGCGACCAGTTGCACGCCGCGCTGATCGGACTCGGCTACGCCACCCGCGAGGCCGACGAGGCGGTCACCGCCGTCACCCCGCAGGCGGAGGCGGCGGGCGAGCCCCAGATCGGCCTGCTGCTCAAGTCCGCCCTCCAGACGCTGAACCGCACCCGCTGACCCCGAACCGCACCCGCCCACCCACGCGAGGCAATCCACTGTGAACTGGGACGACACCGCACCGCCGACCGACGACGCCGCCGACGGCAGGCTCGTCGGGGCCTCCGCCGACGGCGAGGACCAGGCCGTGGAGGCGGCCCTGCGGCCGAAGTCGCTGGACGAGTTCGTCGGTCAGGAGCGGGTACGCGAACAGCTCGACCTCGTTCTGAAGGCGGCGCTCGCTCGCGGTGCCACCGCCGACCACGTCCTGCTCTCCGGAGCCCCCGGGCTCGGCAAGACCACGCTCTCCATGATCATCGCGGCCGAGATGGGCGCCCCGATCAGGATCACCAGCGGCCCGGCCATCCAGCACGCGGGAGACCTCGCCGCCATCCTCTCCTCCCTCCAGGAGGGCGAGGTGCTGTTCCTCGACGAGATCCACCGGATGTCCCGGCCCGCCGAGGAGATGCTCTACATGGCCATGGAGGACTTCCGCGTCGACGTGATCGTCGGCAAGGGGCCCGGCGCCACCGCCATCCCGCTGGAACTTCCTCCGTTCACCCTGGTCGGCGCCACCACCCGGGCCGGACTGCTGCCCCCGCCGCTGCGCGACCGCTTCGGCTTCACCGCGCACATGGAGTTCTACGAACCCGCCGAGCTCGAGCGCGTCGTCCACCGCTCCGCCCAGCTCCTGGACGTGGCGGTCGACACGGACGGAGCGGCGGAGATCGCCGGGCGCTCCCGCGGCACGCCGCGCATCGCCAACCGGCTGCTGCGCCGCGTCCGCGACTACGCCCAGGTCAAGGAGGACGGCCGGGTCACCCGAGAGATCGCGGCGGCCGCCCTCGCGGTGTACGAGGTGGACGGCCGTGGCCTCGACCGGCTCGACCGCGCGGTGCTCCAGGCACTCCTCAAGCTGTTCGGCGGCGGCCCGGTCGGCCTGTCGACCCTGGCCGTGGCCGTGGGGGAGGAGCGGGAGACCGTCGAGGAGGTCGCGGAGCCCTTCCTGGTCCGGGAGGGCCTGCTGGCCCGCACCCCGCGGGGCCGCGTGGCGACGCCGGCGGCATGGGCGCACCTCGGCCTGGTGCCGCCCCGGCAGGGCTCCGGTGCGAGCGGACAACAGGGTCTGTTCGGGACGTGACGGCGCGGAGGGTCGCCCGGGCGGGAACCGGGGTGCGATGCTGGGCGTTGTTCCATCGATGCGGACTCGCTTAGACTCCGCCGATGCCGCCCGTGAAGGTCGGCGTACCCACCCCCGTAGACCAGGCCGCTCCTCACCGCGGTCGTGCGAAGGAATTCCGTCCCGTGGATATCGTGACCCTCCTCCCGTTCATCGTGCTCATCGGGGCCATGTTCCTGATGACCCGCTCCGCCAAGAAGAAGCAGCAGGCGGCGGTGAACATGCGGAACCAGATGCAGCCCGGCACCGGCGTCCGGACCATCGGCGGCCTCTACGCCACGGTCAAGGACGTCAACGACGACACGGTCCTCCTCGAGGCCGCCCCTGGCGTGCACCTCGTATTCGCCAAGAACGCCATCGGGGCCGTTCTGGAGGACGCCGAGTACAACCGGATCGTGCACGGCGACGGGGACGACGACCTCAAGAGCGACACGCCGATCGTGCCGGACGACGCCTCCTCGCTGACCGACGCGGGTGCTGCCGACGCCGCCCAGGATGCCAAGATCGACCTCGGCAAGAAGGACGAGGCGGACGACGCCGAGTCGGCGCCGGAGGCCAAGGACGCCAAGGGCGACGACAAGAGCGGCGGCGACACCGACGCGAAGTAGCCGCGACCGGGGACCGCGGCGCGCCCACCGGCGCGCGCGGTCCCCGGTGCGTGCCCACTTCTTCCGCGGGGGCAGGTCCCCACAACACATCGTGGCCGACCCGTCGCATACCCGGCGCGGGGCGGTTGGACAGGGAGAAACGACAAGGTGGCAGCACCGAAGAAGGGCCGAAAGGCGCCGGGGGGTCAGGGGAAGCCGGGGCGTACCCTCGCGCTGATGCTGATCGTCATGGCCGGTCTCGTCGGCGGGATGTTCTGGTCCGGGGAGACCACGCCGCGACTCGGTATCGACCTCGCGGGCGGTACGACGATCACGCTCAAGGCCGAGGCCGAGCCCGGCAAGGAGAGCGCGGTCAACGAGACCAACATGAACACGGCGGTCGGCATCATCGAGCGTCGTGTCAACGGTCTGGGTGTCTCCGAGGCCGAGGTCCAGACCCAGGGCAAAGAGAACATCATCGTCAACATCCCCAAGGGGACGAACTCGGAGCAGGCCCAGAAGCAGGTGGGCACGACGGCCCAGCTGTTCTTCCGCCCCGTGCTCAACGTGGTGCCCGCCGGCCCGGCGAATCCCGAGCCCACCGGCAGCCCGAGCGCCTCGCCGTCCGGCAAGCCCGGTGACAAGGCCACCGACGGCAAGGACAAGGCCACCGCGCCGAGCAGCAGCCCGACCACGCAGGGCCGTGCCGTCACCGATGCGCTGAAGGCGCCCTCGCCCTCGCCGAGCGGCGCGGCCTCGGACCAGCCGAAGGCCCCGGAGAGCCCGAACCCGGCGCCGACGCCCAGTGGTGCCGCCGCCAACCCGGAGCTGGAGAAGCAGTTCGCCGCGCTGAACTGCCTCGACCCGAAGGCACGCTCCAACGCCGGCAAGGACGCCAAGCCCGAGCAGGCCACCGTCGCCTGCGGCAAGAACAGCGTCGGCGGTTGGGAGAAGTACCTGCTCGGCCCGGCCGAGGTCGACGGCAAGGACGTCGACGACGCCAAGGGCGTGCTGGACCCGCAGCGCGGCATCTGGATCGTGCAGATGGACTTCACGGGCGCCGGCTCGAAGAAGTTCGCGAAGATCACCGGCAAGCTCTCGCAGCAGCCGTCGCCGATGAACCAGTTCGCGATCGTGCTCGACGGCGAGGTCGTCTCCGCTCCGCAGGTCAACCAGACCCTCAGCGCCAGCGCGGAGATCTCCGGCAGCTTCGACCAGCAGTCGGCCCAGGACCTGGGCAACATCCTGTCCTACGGCGCACTGCCGCTGAGCTTCGAGCAGCAGAGCGTGACCACCGTCACCGCGGCGCTCGGCGGCGAGCAGCTCAAGGCCGGCCTCATCGCGGGCGCCATCGGCCTCGCGCTCGTCGTGATCTACCTGGTGGTCTACTACCGGGGCCTGTCGCTCGTCGCCCTGCTCAGCCTGCTGGCCTCGGCGATCCTGACGTACGCCCTGATGTCGCTGCTCGGCCCGGCCATCGGCTTCGCGCTCAACCTGCCGGCCGTCTGCGGTGCCATCGTCGCCATCGGCATCACCGCCGACTCCTTCATCGTGTACTTCGAGCGCATCCGGGACGAGATCCGCGAGGGCCGCACCTTGCGCCCCGCCGTCGAGCGCGCCTGGCCGCGCGCCCGGCGCACGATCCTGGTCTCCGACTTCGTGTCGTTCCTCGCCGCCGCGGTGCTCTTCATCGTGACCGTCGGCAAGGTCCAGGGCTTCGCGTTCACGCTCGGCCTGACCACCCTGCTCGACGTCGTCGTGGTGTTCTTCTTCACCAAGCCGCTGATGACGCTCCTCGCCCGCACGAAGTTCTTCGCGGGCGGACACCCCTGGTCCGGTCTGGACCCGAAGCGCCTCGGCGCCAAGCCGCCGCTGCGCCGCTCGCGCCGTGTCTCCGCCCCCGTCCACCCGAAGGAGGCGTGAGATGTCGCGTCTCGGCACCCTTGGCGCCAGGCTCTACCGCGGTGAGGTCGGCTACGACTTCGTCGGCAAGCGGAAGATCTGGTACGGAATCTCGATCCTGATCACCATCACGGCCATCGTCGGCCTGGCGGTGCGGGGTCTGAACATGGGCATCGAGTTCAAGGGCGGTGCCGTCTTCACCACCCCGAAGACGAGCGTGTCCGTCACCCAGGCCCAGGAGTATGCGCAGGAGGCCTCCGGCCACCCGGCGATCGTCCAGAAGCTCGGCAACGGCACCCTGCGCATCCAGGTCAGCGAGCTGGACACCGAAGAGGCCAACCAGGTCGGCAAGGAGCTCTCCGAGGACCTGAAGATCCCGGCGGGCCAGATCAACGCCGAGCTGGTCGGTCCGAGCTGGGGCGAGCAGATCGCCAACAAGGCGTGGACCGGCCTCGGCGTGTTCATGATTCTCGTGGTGATCTACCTGGCCATCGCCTTCGAGTGGCGCATGGCACTCGCCGCCCTCGTGGCGCTGATCCACGACATCACGATCACGGTGGGCGTCTACGCGCTCGTCGGGTTCGAGGTCACGCCGGGCACGGTGATCGGCCTGCTGACGATCCTCGGTTACTCGCTGTACGACACGGTGGTGGTCTTCGACAGCCTCAAGGAAGGCACGAAGGACATCACCAAGCAGACCCGCTGGACGTACGGCGAGATCGCCAACCGGTCGATCAACAGCACCCTGGTCCGTTCCATCAACACCACGGTCGTGGCGCTGCTGCCGGTCGCCGGCCTGCTGTTCATCGGTGGCGGTTTCCTCGGCGCGGGCATGCTGAACGACATCTCGCTGTCGCTCTTCGTCGGTCTCGCAGCCGGCGCCTATTCGTCGATCTTCATCGCCACTCCGCTGGTCGCCGACCTCAAGGAGCGCGAGCCCGCGATGAAGGCGCTCAAGAAGCGGGTCCTCGCCAAGCGCGCGGCGGGCGCCGCCAAGGGCGGGTCCGGCGAGGACGGCGACGTGGAGCCCCACGGCGAGTCCCAGGACGCCCTGCCCGGCGAGGCGGCGACGGCCGGAGCGGTCGTCGGCCAGCGCGGCCGCGGCCGGGGCCGTCCCTCGGGAAGGCGCCGATGACCGAGGACATGCGGGAGCTGCTGCTCAGCCGTATCCGGGACGTCTCCGACTACCCGCAGCCGGGCGTGATGTTCAAGGACATCACCCCGTTGCTCGCGGACCCGGCGGCCTTCGGGGCGCTCACCGACACCCTCGCCGGAGTGTGCGCCCGGCACGGCGCGACGAAGGTCGTCGGCCTGGAGGCCCGGGGATTCATCCTCGCAGCCCCGGTCGCGGTCCGAGCGGGCCTCGGATTCATCCCCGTGCGCAAGGCGGGCAAGCTCCCCGGCGCGACGCTGTCTCAGGCCTACGAGCTGGAGTACGGCACGGCCGAGATCGAGATCCACGCCGAGGACCTCGGAAGCGACGACCGGGTCATGGTGATCGACGACGTCCTCGCCACCGGCGGCACCGCCGAGGCCTCGCTGGAGCTGATCCGCCGGGCCGGCGCCGAGGTCGCGGGCGTCGCGATCCTGATGGAGCTGGGCTTCCTCGGCGGGCGGGCCCGTCTGGAGCCCGCGCTGCAGGGCGCTCCGCTGGAGGCGCTGCTGACGGTCTGACCTGCTCAGCACCGCCGTGACGGCACGGGAACGGGCACCCGGGAACACCGGGTGCCCGTTCCGCGTTGTGGACAGTCCCCGTCCCGGGGCGAGGTGAACGCCCGGGGTCGATACCATGGCCTTTCCGGGCCTGACCGGGGGACCCGGACCCGCACGAGGAGCGCTCTTGCCAGACGAGGCCCGTCCCGCCACCGCGCAGCCCGACCAGCAGGCCGACAAGGCTGTCGCGGCTCCTGCCACGCCCGAGAAGAAGCACGCGGAACGGACCGCGGCCGCTCAGGGGAGTGCGGGCGGCCCGGCCTCCGTACCCGTGACCGCCCCGAAGCCCGCGCCGCCCGCCCCGGCTCCCGCGCGCTCCGGCGGCTCCTCCAACCGGGTCCGCGCCCGGCTGGCCCGCCTGGGCGTCCAGCGCTCCAGCCCGTACAACCCGGTGCTCGAACCGTTGCTGCGGATCGTGCGCAGCAACGACCCGAAGATCGAGACCGCCACGCTGCGCCAGATCGAGCGCGCCTACCAGGTGGCCGAGCGCTGGCACCGGGGCCAGAAGCGCAAGAGCGGCGACCCGTACATCACGCACCCGCTCGCCGTCACCACCATCCTCGCCGAGCTCGGCATGGATCCCGCCACCCTGATGGCAGGGCTGCTGCACGACACCGTCGAGGACACCGAGTACGGGCTGGACACCCTGCGCCGGGACTTCGGCGACCAGGTGGCCCTGCTCGTCGACGGCGTCACCAAGCTGGACAAGGTCAAGTTCGGCGAGGCCGCCCAGGCGGAGACCGTCCGCAAGATGGTCGTCGCCATGGCCAAGGACCCGCGCGTCCTGGTCATCAAGCTCGCGGACCGCCTGCACAACATGCGCACGATGCGCTACCTCAAGCGGGAGAAGCAGGAGAAGAAGGCCCGCGAGACCCTGGAGATCTACGCCCCGCTGGCCCACCGGCTGGGCATGAACACCATCAAGTGGGAGCTCGAGGACCTCGCCTTCGCGATCCTCTACCCGAAGATGTACGACGAGATCGTCCGTCTCGTCGCCGAGCGCGCCCCCAAGCGCGACGAGTACCTGGCGATAGTGACGGACGAGGTGCAGTCCGATCTGCGCGCCGCCCGGATCAAGGCCACGGTCACCGGCAGGCCGAAGCACTACTACAGCGTCTACCAGAAGATGATCGTCCGCGGGCGGGACTTCGCGGAGATCTACGACCTGGTCGGCATCCGCGTCCTCGTCGACACCGTCCGCGACTGCTATGCCGCGCTCGGCACCGTCCACGCCCGCTGGAATCCCGTTCCGGGGCGGTTCAAGGACTACATCGCGATGCCGAAGTTCAACATGTACCAGTCGCTGCACACGACGGTCATCGGGCCCAGCGGCAAGCCGGTCGAACTCCAGATCCGTACGTTCGACATGCACCGCAGGGCCGAGTACGGCATCGCCGCGCACTGGAAGTACAAGCAGGAGGCCGTCGCCGGCGCGTCCAAGGTCCGTACCGATGTCCCCAAGGGATCGGGCAAGGACAAGGACGCCATCAACGACATGGCGTGGCTCCGGCAGCTGCTGGACTGGCAGAAGGAGACCGAGGACCCGGGCGAGTTCCTGGAGTCCCTGCGCTTCGACCTCTCCCGCAACGAGGTCTTCGTGTTCACGCCGAAGGGAGACGTCATAGCGCTCCCCGCGGGCGCCACACCCGTCGACTTCGCGTACGCCGTCCACACCGAGGTCGGCCACCGCACGATAGGCGCACGCGTCAACGGCCGGCTCGTCCCCCTCGAGTCGACGCTGGACAACGGCGACCTGGTCGAGGTCTTCACGTCCAAGGCGACCGGCGCGGGCCCCTCGCGCGACTGGCTGGGCTTCGTCAAGTCGCCCCGGGCCAGGAACAAGATCCGCGCCTGGTTCTCCAAGGAACGTCGTGACGAGGCGATCGAGCAGGGCAAGGACGCCATCGTGCGGGCGATGCGCAAGCAGAACCTGCCGATCCAGCGCATCCTCACCGGGGACTCGCTGGTCACGCTCGCGCACGAGATGCGCTACCCGGACATCTCGTCGCTGTACGCGGCGATCGGCGAGGGCCATGTCGCCGCACAGGGCGTGGTCCAGAAGCTCGTGCAGGCGCTCGGCGGCGAGGAGGCGGCCAGCGAGGACATCGCCGAGTCGACGCCGCCGTCCCGCGGCCGCGGCCGCAAGCGCCGCGCCAACGCCGATCCGGGTGTGGTCGTCAAGGGCGTCGACGACGTCTGGGTGAAGCTCGCCCGCTGCTGTACGCCCGTGCCCGGAGACCCGATCATCGGGTTCGTCACCCGCGGCAGCGGCGTCTCCGTACACCGGGCGGACTGTGTCAACGTGGACTCGCTGTCGCAACAACCCGAACGCATGCTCGATGTCGAGTGGGCGCCGACGCAGTCCTCGGTCTTCCTCGTCGCCATCCAGGTCGAGGCGCTGGACCGTTCCCGACTTCTGTCGGACGTCACCCGCGTGCTGTCCGACCAGCACGTCAACATCCTGTCCGCGGCCGTCCAGACCTCCCGTGACCGTGTCGCCACCTCGCGCTTCACCTTCGAGATGGGCGACCCGAAGCACCTCGGCCACGTCCTGAAGGCGGTCCGCGGGGTCGAGGGTGTCTACGACGTCTACCGCGTGACGTCGGCACGGCGCCCGTAGCGGCCGCCGGCCCGGGGCCCGGCCGGCGGAGCGTCCCGGACCTTCCGGCGTGGGTGCGCGTCCGGGGCCCGGCACGGCCCGCGGTGCACGGGACGGGCCCGGCGGCAGATGCAGATGCCGCCGGGCCCGTCCCGGATCCGTTTCCGCGGTGTCAGCCGCCGAACTCCTCCAGGCCCTTCAGCGCCTGGTCGAGCAGCGCCTGGCGTCCCTCGAGCTCACGCGAGAGCTTGTCCGCCTTCGCGTTGTTGCCGGCCGCACGGGCGGCGTCGATCTGCGTGCGCAGCTTGTCCACCGCGGCCTGCAGCTGACCCGTCAGGCCCTCGGCACGCGCCCGCGCCTCGGGGTTGGTGCGGCGCCACTCGGTCTCCTCGGCCTCCTGGATCGCCCGCTCCACCGCGTGCATCCGGCCCTCGACCTTCGGGCGGGCGTCACGCGGGACGTGCCCGATGGCCTCCCAGCGCTCGTTGATGGAGCGGAAGGCGGCTCGCGCGGCCTTCAGATCCGTCACCGGCACCAGCTTCTCCGCCTCGACCGCCAGCTCCTCCTTGAGCTTCAGGTTCTCGGACTGCTCGGCGTCCCGCTCCGCGAACACCCCGCTGCGGGCGGCGAAGAAGATGTCCTGGGCGCCGCGGAAGCGGTTCCACAGGTCTTCCTCGTGCTCGCGCTGCGCGCGGCCCGCGGCCTTCCACTCCGCCATCAGCTCGCGGTAGCGCGCGGCCGTGGGCCCCCAGTCGGTCGATCCGGACAGCGCCTCGGCCTCGGCGACCAGCCGCTCCTTCGTCTGCCGGGCCACCTCGCGCTGCGCGTCCAGCGCGGCGAAGTGCGCCTTGCGGCGCTTGGAGAACGCCGACCGCGCGTGGGAGAAGCGGTGCCACAGCTCGTCGTCGGACTTCCGGTCGAGCCTCGGCAGGCCCTTCCAGGTGTCCACGAGAGCCCGCAGCCGCTCTCCGGCCGCCCGCCACTGCTCGCTCTGCGCCAGCTCCTCGGCCTCGGCGACGAGCGCCTCCTTGGAGTGTCGGGCCTCGTCGGTCTGCTTCGCCTTCTGGGCCTTGCGCTCCTCGCGGCGGGACTCGACCGACGTCACGAGCGCGTCCAGCCGCTTGCTCAGCGCATCGAGGTCGCCGACCGCGTGGTGCTCGTCGATCTGCCCGCGAATGTGGTCGATCGCGGTCATCGCGTCTTTCGCCGACAGATCGGTGGTCTTCACCCGCTTCTCGAGGAGGCCGATCTCGACAACCAAGCCCTCGTACTTGCGCTCGAAGTAGGCCAGTGCCTCCTCGGGAGAGCCGGCCTGCCACGATCCGACGACCTTCTCGCCGTCGGAAGTCCGCACGTACACGGTGCCCGTCTCGTCGACGCGGCCCCACGGGTCGCTGCTCACAGCGCCTCCTCCACATGATGCCCCTGAGGGGCTCGGGCCCCGGGCATCGTCCACAGTTTCCTGGACGGGCATCGCCCGCCCTCCCGCAACGCGGACCGAGCCCGCGCTGCACAACGCCAATCTAGGCGACCGGCCGCCCGGCTGTCCGCACTCGGCGCCGCCGAATTCGCCGGGTCACGCCTTGCTGACCGCCGCCTTCTTCACCGTGACGGCCTTCGCGGGGGCACCGTCCGTGGCCCCGCCGACGGCGCCCGCCGCACCGACGGCCTTGACCACGGACAGGCCGGCCTCGTCGATCTTGCCGAACGGCGTGTACGACGGCGGCAGTTTGCTGTCCTTGTAGACCAGGAAGAACTGGCTTCCGCCGCTGTTCGGCTGGCCGGTGTTCGCCATGGCCACCGTGCCCGCGGGGTAGGTGACCTTGCCGTCCGCCGCCGGCTTGCCGAGCGCCGTCAGGTTCTCGTCCGGGATGGTGTAGCCCGGGCCGCCGGTGCCGTCGCCCTTCGGGTCTCCGCACTGCAGCACGAAGATGCCCTCCGTGGTCAGCCGGTGGCACGTGGTGCCGTCGAAGAATCCCTTGTCCGCGAGGTGCTTGAACGAGTTCACCGTGCGCGGCGTCTTCGCGGCGTCCATCGTGAACGCCACGGCGCCCTGACTGGTGTCCAGCGACATCCGGTACGTGCCCTTGGCGTCGATGGCCATCTCCGGCTCGGGCGCGGCGCTCTCGCTCTCGGTGGGCGTCGGCGCCGGTGAGGTCTGCCGGGACGCGTCGTCCCCCGGGTCGCCGTCCGCCAGGCCCACCGAGAGGTACGCCGCGCCGCCCGCCGCCACCACGACGGCGAGACCGGCCGCGATGACCGCGTTGCGGCGCTTGGCCTTCCTGCGGGCCTCCTCGCGGCGCCGCTGCTGCCGCTCGAACTTCTCCCTGGCGAGCTGGCGCCGCCGCTGATCGCTGCTGACCACCGGGTCTTCTCCTTGGTGATGTTGTGATCCGTGGGGCACGGGTGTGCCCGTACCGTATACGGGTTGGCCGTGAAATGAGCAGCGCCGGTAGGCTCTGACCTGTTGCAATCCGTGACGCGATATCCCCGTCGGACGACACACTGAGGACGATTCGTGCTTATTGCCGGGTTCCCCGCAGGGGCCTGGGGGACCAACTGCTACCTGGTCGCCCCGGCCGCAGGCGAGGAGTGCGTGATCATCGACCCGGGCCACCAGGCTGCCGAGGGAGTCGAGGAGACGCTCAGGAAGCATCGGCTCAAGCCCGTCGCCGTGGTGCTCACCCACGGCCACATCGACCACGTCGCCTCGGTCGTCCCGGTGTGCGGAGCCCATGACGTACCGGCGTGGATCCACCCCGCCGACCGGTACATGATGAGCGACCCGGAGAAGGCCTTCGGCCGCTCCATCGGGATGCCGCTCATGGGCGAGCTGACCGTGGGGGAGCCCGACGACGTCCACGAGCTGACCGACGGCGCCGCGCTGAAGCTGGCGGGTCTGGAGATGACCGTGCGGCATGCGCCCGGCCATACCAAGGGGTCGGTGACGTTCGGACTGCCCGAGGCCGCGGACATCCCGCCGGTCTTCTTCTCGGGCGATCTGCTCTTCGCCGGCTCCATCGGACGCACCGACCTGCCCGGCGGTGACATGGCCGAGATGCTCGACTCGCTGGCCCGCGTGTGCCTGCCGCTCGACGACTCGACCGTGGTGCTGTCCGGCCACGGCCCCCAGACGACCATCGGCCGTGAGCGCGCCGCCAACCCGTATCTGCGGGAGGTGGCCGCCGGCCAGGGAGACGGCGGCACCGCCGCTCCCCGACGAGGAATGTGACGAGACCTTCCGTGACGACCTTCCAGGCCCCCAAGGGCACGTACGACCTGATCCCGCCGGACTCCGCGAAGTACCTGGCGGTGCGCGAGGCCATCGCCGCGCCGCTGCGGAACTCCGGTTACGGCTACATCGAGACGCCCGGCTTCGAGAACGTGGAGCTGTTCGCGCGCGGCGTCGGCGAGTCCACCGACATCGTGACCAAGGAGATGTACGCCTTCGAGACCAAGGGCGGCGACAAGCTGGCCCTGCGGCCCGAGGGCACCGCGTCCGTGCTGCGCGCGGCGCTGGAGGCCAACCTCCACAAGTCCGGCAACCTGCCGGTGAAGCTGTGGTACTCGGGCTCGTACTATCGCTACGAGCGCCCCCAGAAGGGCCGCTACAGGCACTTCTCCCAGGTCGGCGCCGAGGCGATCGGCACCGAGGACCCGGCGCTCGACGCCGAGCTGATCATCCTCGCCGACCAGGCGTACCGCTCGCTGGGCCTCAGCGACTTCCGGATCCTGCTGAACTCGCTCGGGGACAAGGAGTGCCGTCCCGTCTACCGGGACGCTCTCCAGGGCTTCCTGCGCGGGCTCGACCTGGACGAGGACACCCGCCGCCGCGTCGACATCAACCCGCTGCGGGTGCTGGACGACAAGCGCGACTCGGTCCGGAAGCAGCTCGTGGGGGCGCCGCTGCTGCGCGACTACCTGTGTGACGCGTGCAAGACGTACCACGAGGAGGTCCGCGAGCTGCTGACGGCGGCCGGCGTGGCCTACGAGGACGACGAGAAGCTGGTGCGCGGGCTGGACTACTACACGCGCACCACGTTCGAGTTCGTCCACGACGGACTCGGCTCGCAGTCCGCGGTGGGCGGCGGAGGCCGCTACGACGGGCTGTCCGAGATGATCGGCGGCCCGGCGCTGCCGTCGGTCGGCTGGGCGCTCGGCGTGGACCGGACGGTCCTGGCACTGGAGGCCGAGGGCATCGAGCTCGAACTGCCCGCGTCCACCAGCGTGTTCGCGGTCCCGCTCGGCGAGGAGGCGCGCCGCGCGCTCTTCGGCGTCGTCACCGGGCTGCGCAGGGCAGGGGTCGCCGCCGACTTCTCGTACGGCGGCAAGGGCCTCAAGGGGGCCATGAAGAACGCCAACCGCAGCGGTGCCCGGTACGCGATCGTCGCCGGTGAGCGGGATCTCGCGGACGGGGTGGTGCAGCTCAAGGACATGGAGTCCGGCGAGCAGGCGCCGGTCGCCCTCGACTCGGTGGTGGAGGAGATCCGGGCGAAGCTCGTCTGACCGGGACAGGCGTCCGAAGGCCCGGCCCGCTGGGACGCCTGGGTCCGGGCCTGCGCGTTCCCGTCCCCGACGCGGGGCGGAGCCGGATCCTTATGCCCACCGAACGGTGGACAGGTACGTGAGTGCGGCAGAATGACCGTGCCAGAGCAGTGACCGAGCGATGGAAACGGCGATATGACGACTGCAGCGGTTGACGGCGTGTCCTCCGGCCGGGAAGCGGAGCGGGTGCGCGGCGCCGTCGGCGGCAGCCGTGCGTTCGCATGGCTGCTGGTGATCACCGGAGCGGCCGGGCTGCTCGCCGCGTGGATCATCACGATCGACAAGTTCAAGATCCTCGAGGCCAAGATCGCCGGGACGACGTTCACCCCCGGCTGCAGCCTGAACCCGATCGTCTCCTGCGGCAGCGTGATGGAGAGCGAGCAGGCCTCGGTGTTCGGGTTCCCCAACCCGATGCTCGGCCTCGTCACCTACGCGATCGTGATCGGCGTCGGCATGAGCCTCCTCGCCGGCGCCCGCTTCCGCCGCTGGTACTGGCTGACGTTCAACGCGGGCACGCTCTTCGGCGTCGCGTTCTGCACCTGGCTCCAGTACCAGTCGCTGTACAGCATCAACGCCCTGTGCCTCTGGTGCTGCCTGGCCTGGGTCGCGACGATCTTCATGTTCTGGTACGTGACCTCGCACAACATCCGCAACGGGCTGCTGCCCGCCCCGGACTGGGCGAAGCGCTTCCTCGCCGAGTTCACCTGGGTCCTGCCGGTGCTCCACACCGGTGTCATCGGCATGCTCGTCCTGACGCGCTGGTGGGACTTCTGGATCGGCTGAGCCGCAGCGCCGGACGGCCGGCGCACGGTCCGGGGTCCGGCCCGGAGGCACCCCGCCGGGACTGTCGGTCCCCTCGCTTAGGCTTCATCACGTGGAGCCCGATCTTTTCACCGCCGCCGCCGAGGAACGCCAGGAGAAGGACCCGTCGGCGAGCCCGCTGGCCGTCCGCATGCGTCCCCGCACTCTCGACGAGGTCGTGGGCCAGCAGCATCTGCTCAAGCCCGGGTCCCCGCTGCGCCGACTCGTGGGCGAGGGGTCCGGCGGGCCGGCGGGAGCCTCCTCGATGATCCTCTGGGGCCCGCCCGGCACGGGCAAGACGACCCTGGCGTACGTCGTCTCCAAGGCGACCAACAAGCGCTTCGTCGAGCTCTCCGCCATCACCGCCGGCGTCAAGGAGGTCCGGGCCGTCATCGACGGGGCCCGCCGCGCCGCGGGCGGATTCGGCAAGGAGACCGTCCTCTTCCTCGACGAGATCCACCGCTTCAGCAAGGCCCAGCAGGACTCCCTGCTCCCCGCCGTCGAGAACCGCTGGGTGACGCTGATCGCCGCCACGACCGAGAACCCGTACTTCTCGGTGATCTCCCCGCTGCTGTCCCGCTCCCTGCTGCTCACACTGGAGCCGCTCACCGACGACGACGTGCGCGGTCTGCTGCGCCGGGCCCTGACCGAGGAGCGCGGTCTCGACGGGGCCGTGACCCTGCCCGACGACTCCGAGGAGCATCTGCTGCGGATCGCCGGGGGAGACGCGAGACGCGCCCTGACCGCGCTGGAGGCCGCTGCGGGTGCCGCGCTCGCCAAGGGCGAGGCGGAGATCTTCCTCCGGACCGTGGAGGAGACGGTCGACCGGGCGGCGGTGAAGTACGACCGGGACGGCGACCAGCACTACGACGTGGCGAGCGCGCTCATCAAGTCCATCCGGGGCTCGGACGTGGACGCCGCGCTGCACTACCTGGCGCGGATGATCGAGGCCGGGGAGGATCCGCGCTTCATCGCCCGGCGGCTGATGATCTCGGCCAGTGAGGACATCGGGCTCGCCGATCCGACGGCGCTGCCGACCGCCGTCGCGGCCGCGCAGGCCGTGGCCATGATCGGTTTTCCGGAGGCGGCGCTCACCCTGAGCCACGCCACCATCGCGCTGGCCCTGGCGCCGAAGTCCAACGCCGCGACGACGGCGATAGGCGCCGCCCTGGCGGACGTGCGCAACGGGCTGGCAGGACCCGTCCCGCCCCATCTGCGGGACGGCCACTACAAGGGCGCGGCGAAGCTCGGCCACGCCCGGGGCTATGTGTATCCGCACGACGTCCCGGGCGCGATCGCCTCGCAGCAGTACGCGCCGGACGCCGTCCACGGCAGGCGCTACTACGAGCCGACGCGGTACGGAGCGGAGGCGCGCTACGCGGACGTGGTCGAGAAGGTCCGCGAGCGGCTGCGCGGCGAGACCCCGCCGGGCGCCTGATCCGGCGGCCCGGTGCGGCGTCCGGTCACCCCGCGGCCGCGGCGAAGAGGCTGTGCATCGCGTGCCGCAGCTCCCCGGTGTCCTTCACGGGCTCGGGGAAGTCGAAGCGCGCGTCGAACGCGCGGCCGTCCGCAGCGGTGCAGCGCAGCCGTAGCCCGAAGCGGTCGAGCGCCAGCGGCACCACGTCGATCCCCGCGGCATCCGCCTCCCCCGCGCGCTCGCCGAGAAGGCCCGCCAGCGCGCGTACCCGGTCGCCGTGCGCCGAGTGCAGATGCTGCAGCAGCTCCGCCTCGTGCCGTGCGACGGGGTCGGGCTCGGCCGCGCCGAGGTCCGCGGGCTCGACCCGGCACGCACCCCCCAGGTCGTCCACCGAGATCTCACCGGTCTCCAGCCGGACGAGCATCCAGGCGGGACGGTCCACCTCGGCGTACGCCGGGGAGTGCTCGGGGTGCCGCCCGGCGAGCAGCCGCCCGTACCGCGCACGCTCCTCGTTGCGCACGGCGGTGAGCCAGCCTGCCAGCCGGGCCCGGCCCCGGATCCGCTGCCGCACCGCGACGGGGGCGACATCGGTGATCTCCATCACGCAGGTCAGGTCGTCGTCCTGGGCGTAGGCGGCCGCCCGGGCCGTGGGAGAATCCCATGGCACAAGGAGAACGACGTCCCCCTCGGGCGTGACGGTGCGTGCGGCGGGTTCCCAGTACCCGGGACCGTGGTCGCGAGCACCCGGCAGCGTGAGGGATACTGAGGCGTTGTTCTCAACGAGGGTTCGTACGCGCTCGGCTTCGGTGGGCTGCCGGGCGCCTTCCCTGGGACGCGGCTGACCTTGTTCATCGTCGTCGCAAGCGGACACCGATTCCGTCGAGTCGTCCGAACTGCGATGCGCACTGGGCAGGGGGATCCCATGCGGTCGAGACATTACGTCCTCCTCGAATAAGGTAAGGCTCACCTAACTTACATGGAGGTAGGTTCCCCGTGAACCAGTCGCGACCCAAGGTCAAGAAGTCGCGTGCTCTCGGCATCGCCCTGACGCCGAAGGCCGTCAAGTACTTCGAGGCTCGCCCCTACCCGCCGGGTGAGCACGGCCGCGGCCGCAAGCAGAACTCGGACTACAAGGTCCGTCTGCTCGAGAAGCAGCGCCTTCGCGCGCAGTACGACGTCTCCGAGCGTCAGCTGGTCCGCGCCTACGAGCGCGCCAGCAAGGTGCAGGGCAAGACCGGTGAGGCCCTGATCATCGAGCTCGAGCGCCGTCTCGACGCCCTGGTGCTCCGCTCCGGCATCGCCCGGACGATCTACCAGGCCCGTCAGATGGTCGTCCACGGCCACATCGAGGTCAACGGCGGCAAGGTCGACAAGCCGTCCTTCCGTGTCCGCCCGGACGACGTCATCACGGTCCGCGAGCGCTCGCGCGACAAGCACCCGTTCCAGGTCGCCCGTGAGGGTGGCTACGCGCCCGACGGTGAGACCCCGCGTTACCTGCAGGTCAACCTCAAGGCGCTCGCCTTCCGCCTGGACCGGGAGCCGAACCGCAAGGAGATCCCGGTGATCTGCGACGAGCAGCTCGTCGTCGAGTACTACGCCCGCTGATCCAGCGGCGCAGTACCACCGGCCTTCGCGCCACGGCCCGCCGCCTCCCCGCCCTCACCGGTGGGGGAGCGGCGGGCTCTCGCGTTCCGCATTCCCGGCGCCGGGGATCACGGAGCGTGCGCGGAGGACGGCGGCCCGTAGAATCCCCGCAACTCCCGTTCTGCGGTCACTGATCCGTTACGGGGTCCGACCTCGGGCGCGATAGGGTCGGACGAAGACTTTCGAAGTGACCCTCGACAAGCAGAGAGCGGTGCAGCGTGACCGGTGGAGAGGTTGCCGGGATCCTGGTGGCCGTCTTCTGGGCGATCCTGGTCTCCTTCCTCGCCGTGGTGCTGGTGAGGCTGGCCCAGACGCTCAGGGCGACCACCAAGCTGATGGCGGAGGTGACCGAGCAGGCGGTGCCGCTGCTGGCCGACGCCTCGGCCACCGTCCGCTCCGCGCGGACCCAGCTCGACCGGGTCGACGCCATCGCCTCCGACGTCCAGGAGGTCACCTCGAACGCGTCGGCGCTCTCCACCACCGTCGCCTCGACGTTCGGCGGCCCGCTCGTGAAGGTCGCCGCGTTCGGTTACGGAGTGCGCCGCGCGATGAGCCGCAACAAGGACGGCGCGCCGCCCGCGCAGACCCGGCGCACGGTCGTCGTCGGCCGCACCGTACCGGCCGCGAGGCGCCGGAAGCAGAAGGACTGAGACCCGATGTTCCGTCGTGCGTTCTGGTTCACCGCCGGCGCCGCAGCCGGCGTGTGGGCCACCACCAAGGTCAACCGCAAGCTCAGGCAGTTGACCCCCGAGAGCCTTGCCGCCCAGGCGGCGAACAAGGCGATCGAGACCGGGCACCGGCTCAAGGACTTCGCCCTCGACGTCCGGGCCGGGATGGCCCAGCGCGAGGCCGAGCTCGGCGAGGCGCTGGGGATCGAGGGCCCCGTCGACCGGGGACTTCCCGCGCAGCGCCGCCGGGCCGCCCTGGAAAACCACAAGCACCACAAGAAGCACTACGAGATGCTTGACGAGAAGCGCTCGTACAACCGGAATGAGGACCACTGATGGAGTCGGCTGAAATCCGCCGCCGCTGGCTGAGCTTCTTCGAGGAGCGCGGGCACACCGTCGTGCCTTCGGCGTCGCTCATCGCGGACGACCCGACTCTGCTGCTGGTCAACGCGGGCATGGTCCCCTTCAAGCCGTACTTCCTGGGTGAGACCAAGCCGCCCGCCCCGCGCGCCACCAGCGTGCAGAAGTGCGTGCGCACCCCCGACATCGAAGAGGTCGGCAAGACCACCCGCCACGGCACGTTCTTCCAGATGTGCGGCAACTTCTCCTTCGGCGACTACTTCAAGGAAGGGGCCATCAAGTACGCCTGGGAATTGCTGACCTCACCCCAGGACAAGGGCGGTTACGGCCTCGAGCCCGAGAAGCTCTGGATCACGGTCTACCTCGACGACGACGAGGCCGAGCGTATCTGGCGCGAGGTCGTCGGCGTTCCCGCCGAGCGCATCCAGCGCCTGGGCAAGAAGGACAACTTCTGGTCCATGGGCGTCCCCGGACCGTGCGGCCCCTGCTCGGAGATCAACTACGACCGCGGCCCCGAGTTCGGCCCCGAGGGCGGCCCGGCCGTCAACGACGAGCGCTACGTGGAGATCTGGAACCTGGTCTTCATGCAGTACGAGCGCGGCGAGGGCTCCGGCAAGGAGGACTTCGAGATCGTCGGCGACCTGCCGAGCAAGAACATCGACACCGGTCTCGGCCTCGAACGTCTCGCCATGATCCTGCAGGGCGTTCAGAACATGTACGAGACGGACACCCTGCGCGTCGTCATCGACAAGGCGACGGAGCTCACCGGCGTCCGCTACGGCGACAGCCACGAGTCGGACGTCTCGCTCCGCGTGGTCGCCGACCACATCCGTACGTCCGTGATGCTCATCGGCGACGGCGTCACCCCCGGCAACGAGGGCCGTGGCTACGTCCTGCGCCGCATCATGCGCCGAGCCATCCGCAACATGCGGCTCCTCGGTGCCACCGGTCCCGTCGTCTCCGCGCTGGTCGACGTGGTCGTCAAGACCATGGGGCAGCAGTACCCGGAGCTGGAGACCGACCGCAAGCGGGTCGAGACCGTCGCGCTCGCCGAGGAGGCACGCTTCCTCAAGACGCTGAACGCCGGCACGAACGTGCTGGACGGCGCCGTCACCGAGGCCCGCAACGCGGGCACGACCGTCCTCTCCGGCGACAAGGCCTTCCTGCTCCACGACACCTGGGGCTTCCCGATCGACCTCACCCTCGAGATGGCCGCCGAGCAGGGCCTGTCCGTGGACGAGGACGGCTTCCGCCGCCTGATGAAGGAGCAGCGGGAGCGCGCCAAGGCCGACGCCAAGGCCAAGAAGACCGGCCATGCCGATCTGTCGTCGTACCGCGAGGTCGCCGACACCTCCGGCTCGACCGAGTTCACCGGCTACACGCACACGGAGGGCGAGTCGACCATCGTCGGCCTGCTTGTCGACGGCGTACCCTCGCCGGCCGCCTCGGAGGGCGACGAGGTCGAGGTCGTCCTCGACCGCACCCCCTTCTACGCCGAGGGCGGCGGCCAGCTCGCCGACCAGGGCCGGATCAAGCTCGGCACCGGCGCCGTCATCGAGGTCCGCGACGTACAGCAGCCGGTCCCTGGCGTCTCCGTGCACAAGGGTTCCGTACAGGTCGGTGAGGTGACCGTGGGTGCCTCCGCCTACGCCGCCATCGACGTCAGGCGCCGCCGGGCCATCGCCCGTGCCCACAGCGCCACCCACCTCACCCATCAGGCGCTGCGCGACGCCCTCGGCCCGACGGCGGCCCAGGCCGGCTCCGAGAACTCGCCGGGCCGCTTCCGCTTCGACTTCGGTTCGCCGGCCGCCGTCCCCGGCACGGTCCTGACCGACGTCGAGCAGAAGATCAACGAAGTGCTGGCCCGTGAACTGGACGTCCAGGCCGAGGTCATGAGCATCGACGAGGCCAAGAAGCAGGGCGCCATCGCCGAGTTCGGCGAGAAGTACGGTGAGCGGGTCCGCGTCGTCACCATCGGCGACTTCTCCAAGGAGCTGTGCGGTGGCACGCACGTGCACAACACCGCCCAGTTGGGTCTGGTGAAACTGCTCGGCGAGTCGTCGATCGGCTCCGGCGTGCGCCGTATCGAGGCTCTCGTCGGTGTCGACGCCTACAGCTTCCTGGCCAAGGAGCACACGGTCGTCGCCCAGCTCCAGGAGCTGGTCAAGGGTCGTCCGGAGGAGCTTCCGGAGAAGATCGCCACGATGCTCGGCAAGCTGAAGGACGCCGAGAAGGAGATCGAGAAGTTCCGCGCGGAGAAGGTCCTCCAGGCCGCCGCCGGTCTCGCCGAGAACGCCAAGGACGTCCGCGGAACCGCCCTGGTCACGGGCCAGGTCCCGGACGGCACGTCCGCCGACGACCTGCGCAAGCTGGTCCTCGACGTCCGCGGCCGGCTGCAGCAGCTGTCGGGGGCGGGCGACCGCCCGGCCGTCGTGGCGCTGTTCACCACGGCCAACGGACGTCCGCTGACCGTCATCGCCACCAACGAGGCCGCTCGTGAGCGCGGGCTCAAGGCCGGCGAGCTGGTCCGCGCCGCCGCCAAGAGCCTCGGCGGCGGCGGTGGCGGCAAGCCGGACGTCGCCCAGGGCGGCGGCCAGAACCCGGAGGCCGTCGGCGACGCCATCGACGCCGTCGAGCGCCTGGTCGCCGAGACGGCCTGATGCGCAGGGGACGCCGTCTCTCGATCGATGTCGGGGACGCCCGGATCGGGGTCGCCTCGTGCGACCCCGACGGGGTCCTCGCCACCCCGGTGGAGACCGTGCCGGGGCGGGACGTTCCGGCCGCCCACCGGCGGTTGAGGCAGCTGGTCGAGGAGTACGAGCCGATCGAGGTGGTCGTGGGCCTGCCGCGTTCGCTGAGCGGCGGCGAGGGCCCTGCGGCGGCCAAGGTCCGGGGCTTCGCCCAGGACCTCGCCCGGGGTGTCCATCCGGTTCCGGTGCGACTGGTCGACGAGAGGATGACCACAGTGACGGCCGGGCAGGGGCTTCGCGCTTCGGGCGTGAAGTCCAAAAAGGGCCGGTCTGTCATCGACCAGGTCGCGGCAGTTGTCATTCTTCAGAACGCTTTGGAGACCGAACGGACCTCGGGGGATCCCCCGGGCGAGGGCGTCGAAGTGGTCATCTGATCGCGATACGGTAACGTTCCGCGCGATGCGGTGGTGTTCGAACAACCGCCGCACAACGTAGAGGCGGAGCGTTCGGCGCTCGTCTCGCGGCTCTAGGGGATCGATGACTGAATATGGCCGGGGCCCCGGCTCCGAACCGTGGCACCCCGAGGATCCCCTGTACGGGGACCAGGGGTGGAGAGGACAGCAGGGCGGCGCCGGCCCCGCGTCCTACGGCGGCCAGCCGCAGCAGCCGTACCCGCAGCAGCCGCAGGACCAGGCCCACCAGGGGGAAGCCCACTACCAGACGGGTCATCAGCAGCAGTACGGTCAGCAGCAGTACGACACCGGACAATACGGCACCGGGCAGTACGACACGGGACAGTACGACACGGGACAGTACGACACGGGACAGTACGGGGCCGGGCAGTACGACACGGGACAGTACGCAACCCGGCAGTACGGCCGCCAGGACCACGCCGCCCAGCAGTACGACGGCAACTGGGGCACCGGTCAGCAGCCCGTGATGCCGTACGACCCGAACGCGGGCGCCGTCCCCTACGGCGCCGGCGCCGACCACTACGCCACCCCTGACGCCTACCCGCCGCCGCAACCTCCCGGCCACCGCACCGCTCCGCCGCCCCAGGGGCAGCAGCAACCGCCTGTGGACGACGACTGGGCGGCGGACGGGCAGGAGGAGGACCATCCCTTCTTCACGGGGGACGACCGCCGCGGCGACGACGATGACGACGAGCGGGGCGCGACGTCCGGCCGCGGCGGTGAGGGTCGCGGCCCGGCCAAGAAGAAAAAGAAGGGCCGCAACGGCTTCGCCTGCCTCTTCGTTGCCCTGGTCCTGGTCGGTGGTGCCGGTGGCGCCGTCTACGTCGGATACCAGTTCTGGCAGGGGCAGTTCGGTGAGGCTCCCGACTTCGACGGCCCAGGTACCGGAAGCGTGCAGGTCGAGATCGCCCTGGGCGCCAGCGGCACGGACATCGGCAACGCGCTCAAGAAGGCCGGCGTCGTGAAGAGCGTCGACGCCTTCGTCTCCGCGCAGAACGACAACCCCCGCGGCACCAGGATCCAGGACGGCGTCTACACCCTGAAGAAGGGGATGTCGGCGGAGGAAGCCGTCAAGGCGATGCTCGACCCGAACAACCGCAACGCCCTCAGCATCGCCGAGGGGGCGCGGAACGCCGCGATCTACGAGCTGATCGACAAACGACTCGAGCTCGATCCCGGCACCACGAGGTCCGTCGCCCTGAAGGAGGCGAAGAACCTCGGACTTCCCGTGTGGGCCCAGAACCACGAGAACGTCAAGGACCCGCTGGAAGGATTCCTCTACCCGGCCACGTATCCGGTCGCGCCGGGCTCCAAGCCGGAGACGATCCTCAAGGCCATGGTCGCCCGGGCCAACCAGGAGTACGGGAAGATCGATCTCGAGGCCAAGGCGAAGCAGCTCAAGCTGAAGAACGCCTGGGAACTGGTCACCGTGGCCAGCCTGGTGCAGGCCGAGGGCAAGAACGAGGACGACTACAAGAAGATGGCCGAGGTCATCTACAACCGCCTCAAGCCCACCAACACCGAGACCAACCAGCTGCTCCAGTTCGACTCGGCCTTCAACTACCTCAAGGGCCAGAGCAAGATCGACATCAGCGAGCGGGAGATCAACAGCAACCAGGACCCGTACAACACGTACACCCAGAAGGGGCTGCCGCCCGGGCCCATCGGCAACCCCGACCTGACGGCTCTCAACGCCTCGATCACGCCGACCTCGGACGGCTGGCTGTACTTCGTGGCGACCGATGGCAAGCACAAGACCGAATACGCCAGGACCCACGCGGACTTCGAGAAGCTGAAGGCCAAGTTCAATGACCAGCGCGGCACGAACTGACAGGCGCAGGGCCGCGGTCCTGGGCTCCCCCATCGCCCACTCGCTCTCCCCGGTACTCCACCGCGCCGCCTACGCGGCGCTCGGTCTGACCGGCTGGTCGTACGACCGCTTCGAGGTGACCGAGAGAGACCTGGCCGGCTTCCTGCAGGGACTGGACGCCAGCTGGGCCGGACTGTCGCTGACCATGCCGCTGAAGCGGGCCGTCATCCCGTTGCTCGACGGGGTCAGCGACACGGCCGCCGCCGTCGAGGCCGTCAACACGGTCGTCCTCACCGAGGACGGCCGGCGCACCGGCGACAACACCGACATCCCCGGCATGGTCGCCGCCCTGCGCGAGCGCGGCATCGAGAAGGTCGACCGCGCGGCCGTCCTGGGCGCCGGCGCGACCGCCTCCTCGGCGCTCGCCGCGCTCGGCCGGATCTGCACGGGGCCGGTCACCGCCTATGTGCGCAGCAGGGCCCGGGCCGACGAGATGCGCGGCTGGGGCGAGCGGCTCGGCGTCGAGGTGCACACCGCCGACTGGGCGGAGGCGGCACACGCCTTCGACGCTCCGCTGGTCGTCGCCACCACTCCTGCCGGGGCTACGGACACCCTGGTCCCGTACGTCCCGGAACGTCCCGGCACCCTCTTCGACGTGCTCTACGATCCGTGGCCGACACCGCTCGCGGCGGCGTGGGACGAGCGGGACGGCTCCGTCGTCGGCGGCCTCGACCTGCTGGTGCACCAGGCCGTCTTCCAGGTCGAGCAGATGACCGGGCGCTCGCCGGCACCGCTGGCCGCGATGCGGGCAGCCGGCGAGGAGGCCCTCGCCGGGCGCTGATCACGGGGCTCTCCACGGCGCCGGATCAGCCGGGTCCCGTCCCGTCCGGCCGTCCGACTGCTGGACCACCGGCCGGGCCCGCGTCCCGGACGTGGGAGGATCGGGGTAGGCGGGCCCGGGCCGCGCCGCTCCCGGCCACCACTGGGCGGGGGTGTCTCCAGCCGCTGGAGGAGTGCCCCGAGGCCGCGCTGTCGCAGTTCCAGGCGCGAGCATGAGGAGCACCGTTGAGCAGGTTGCGTTGGCTGACGGCGGGGGAGTCGCACGGACCCGCACTGGTGGCGACGCTGGAGGGTCTTCCCGCCGGTGTCCCGGTCACCACGGAGATGGTGGCGGACCACCTGGCACGGCGGCGCCTGGGTTATGGCCGCGGTGCGCGGATGAAGTTCGAGCGGGACGAGGTCACCTTCCTCGGCGGGGTGCGCCACGGGCTCACCCTCGGCTCGCCGGTCGCGGTCATGGTGGGCAACACCGAGTGGCCGAAGTGGGAGAAGGTGATGGCGGCCGACCCGGTCGATCCGGACGAACTCGCCGCGCTGGCCCGCAACGCGCCGCTGACCCGGCCCCGGCCCGGTCACGCCGACCTCGCCGGGATGCAGAAGTACGGGTTCGACGAGGCGCGGCCGGTCCTGGAGCGGGCGAGTGCCCGGGAGACCGCGGCCCGTGTCGCCCTGGGCGCCGTGGCTCGTTCCTACCTCAGGGAGACCGCGAGTATCGAGATCGTTTCGCACGTGATCGAGCTGGCCGCCGCCAGAGCCCCCCACGGGGTCTACCCCACCCCGGCCGACGTGGAGAGGCTTGACGCCGATCCGGTGCGCTGTCTGGACGCCGAGGCGTCGAAGGCGATGGTCGCGGAGATCGACCAGGCGCACAAGGACGGCGACACCCTGGGTGGGGTGGTGGAGGTGCTGGCCTACGGCGTCCCCGTCGGGCTGGGTTCGCACGTTCATTGGGACCGGCGGCTCGACGCCCGCCTCGCGTCCGCGCTGATGGGCATCCAGGCCATCAAGGGCGTCGAGGTCGGCGACGGCTTCGAGTTGGCGCGGGTGCCCGGTTCCCGGGCCCACGACGAGATCGTCTCCACCGAGGACGGTATCCGCCGTGCCTCCGGTCGCTCCGGTGGGACCGAGGGCGGTCTGAGCACGGGCGAGCTGCTGCGGGTCCGGGCGGCGATGAAGCCGATCGCGACCGTGCCGCGTGCGCTCGGGACCGTCGACGTCAGCACCGGTGAGACCGCGGCGGCGCACCACCAGCGTTCCGATGTGTGCGCGGTGCCGGCGGCGGGCATCGTCGCCGAGGCGATGGTGGCGCTGGTGCTCGCGGATGCCGTCGCGGAGAAGTTCGGCGGGGACAGTGTTCCCGAGACCCGCCGCAACGTGCGCTCGTACCTCGAGAACCTGGCCATCCGGTGAGCGACCCGCAGGACACCGGGACCCCGCGGCCGGACAACCCGGCACCCGGCGGACCGAGGGTCGTACTGATCGGGCCGATGGGCGTCGGCAAGTCCACGGTCGGCGCCCTGCTGGCGCAGCGTCTCGGCACCGGCTACCGCGACACCGACGCCGACATCGTGGCGGCCGAGGGCCGGGAGATCTCGGACATCTTCATCGAGGACGGCGAGCCGCACTTCCGTGAGCTGGAGCGCGCGGCGGTCCGCACCGCAGTCGCCGAGCACACGGGCGTGCTCGCCCTCGGCGGCGGCGCGATCCTCGACCGGGGCATCCGCGAACTGCTTGCCGGGCTCCCCGTCGCCTATCTCTCCATGGACGTCGAGGAGGCGGTGCGGCGCGTCGGGCTGAACGCCGCCCGCCCGCTGCTCGCCGTCAACCCGCGCCGCCAGTGGCGTGAGCTGATGGAGGCCCGCAGGCACCTCTACACCGAAGCCGCCCGGGTGGTCGTCGCCACCGACGGCCGTACGCCCGAAGAGGTCGCCCAGGCGGTCCTCGACGCACTCGAATGGAAGGACGCATGACCGAGCAGGCAGTCACCCGCATCCAGGTCGCAGGCACCGCGGGCACCGACCCGTACGAAGTGCTCGTCGGCCGCCGGCTGCTGGGCGAGCTCCCGGGACTGATCGGGCCCAGGGCCAAGCGCGTCGCCGTCATCCACCCCGAGGCACTGGCCGAGACCGGTGACACCGTCCGCCAGGACCTCGCCGACCAGGGCTACGAGGCCGTGGCCATCCAGGTGCCCAACGCCGAGGAGGCCAAGACCGTCGAGGTCGCGGCGTACTGCTGGAAGGCCCTCGGCCAGACCGGTTTCACCCGCACCGACGTCATCGTCGGCGTCGGTGGCGGAGCCACGACCGACCTCGCCGGATTCGTGGCCGCGAGCTGGCTGCGCGGAGTGCGCTGGATCGCCGTGCCGACGACGGTGCTCGCCATGGTGGACGCCGCCGTGGGAGGCAAGACCGGGATCAACACCGCCGAGGGAAAGAACCTCGTGGGCGCCTTCCACCCGCCCGCCGGGGTGATCTGCGACCTCGGTGCGCTGGACTCCCTGCCCGTCCACGACTACGTCAGCGGCCTGGCCGAGATCATCAAGGCCGGCTTCATCGCGGACCCGGTCATCCTCGACCTGATCGAGGCGGACCCGGAGAGCGCCCGCACGCCCGCCGGACAGCACACCGCGGAGCTGGTCGAGCGCTCGATCCGGGTCAAGGCGGACGTCGTATCCAGTGACCTCAAGGAGTCCGGTCTGCGGGAGATCCTCAACTACGGTCACACGCTGGCTCACGCCATCGAGAAGAACGAGCGGTACAAGTGGCGGCACGGCGCCGCTGTCTCCGTCGGCATGGTCTTCGCCGCCGAACTCGGCCGCCTCGCCGGACGGCTCGACGACGCGACCGCCGACCGGCACCGGACCGTGCTGGAGTCGGTCGGCCTGCCACTCAGCTACCGCGGTGACCAGTGGCCCAGGCTGCTGGAGACCATGAAGGTCGACAAGAAGTCCCGCGGCGACCTGCTGCGCTTCATCGTGCTCGACGGCCTCGCCAAGCCCACCGTGCTGGAGGGCCCGGACCCGGCCGTGCTGCTCGCCGCGTTCGGCGAGGTGTCCGGGTGAGCCGCCGGGTCCTCGTCCTGAACGGCCCGAACCTCGGGCGCCTCGGCTCCCGGGAGCCGGACGTGTACGGCTCCACCTCGTACGCGGGGCTGGTCGACGCGTGTCGGACGCTGGGCAAGGAGCTCGGCTTCGAGGTCGACGTCCGGGAGACCAACGACGAGGGCGAGATGATCCGCTGGCTGCACGAGGCCGCCGACGGCTCGATCCCCGTCGTCGTCAACCCCGGTGCGTTCACGCACTACTCGTACGGCATGCGTGACGCGGCCGCCCAGCGGACCGCCCCGCTGATCGAGGTGCACATCTCGAACCCGTACGCACGCGAGGAGTTCCGCCACACTTCGGTGATCGCGGCGGTCGCCTCCGGAACCGTCGCCGGCTTCGGGATCGGTTCGTACCGGCTGGCCCTGCGCGCGCTGGCCGAGGAACTCGACGGCTGAACCCGCCGGCCCCGGGCACGTCGTACCCGCCCCGGCCGTTCCCACAGCAGCGGCCGGGGGCGGTACCGTTCGGTGCGGACGGGTCAACTCCCGTCCGACCAGCGTGAAGTCGTACGAGACGGAGTGGCGCCGGATGCAGCACGCAGTGGGAGCTCCGCTGCCTCCCCACGGGCCGGGACACGTCCCGGGACCCATACCCGGGCACCGCCCGGCGGCCGGATGGGAACACCAGTCCCAGAGCCCTCCGCCGCCCCAGAGCCCTCCGCCGCCGCAGGGGCCGCCCGCCCCGGGCTGGAGCGACCCGGCGCACCAGGCCGCCGCGCCGGGCACCACGGGACACGTCGCGCTCCCGCCGGGCGGACCGGTTCCGGTCCCCTCACCGCCCGCCGACAACGGCACCGGCAGCGCCACGCTCGCGGTCCTGCTGATCGGCCCGGCGGGCGCGGGCAAGACGACCGTCGCCCGGCACTGGGCACAGCGCCGCCGGGTCCCCACCGCGCACATCAGCCTCGACGACGTCCGCGAATGGGTCTGCTCCGGCTTCGCCGACCCCCAGACCGGCTGGAACGAACAGTCGGAGGCCCAGTACCGCCTGGCACGCCGGACCTGCGGCTTCGCCGCCCGCAACTTCCTGGCCAACGGCATCTCGTGCATCCTTGACGACGCCGTCTTCCCCGACCGCCCCGTCGTCGGACTCGGTGGCTGGAAGCGCCACGTCGGACCCGGACTCCTGCCCGTGGTGCTCCTGCCCGGTCTGGAGGTCGTCCTGGAACGCAACGCCGAGCGCAGCGGCAACCGCCGTCTCTCGGACGAGGAGGTCGCCGGCATCCACGGCCGCATGGCCGGCTGGTACGGCTCCGGTCTCCCCATCATCGACAACTCCCAGTGCGATGTGCAGACGACCGCGCGCATCCTGGACGACGTGCTGGCCCGGGCGCTGACGAGCCCACCGGCCTGGTAGGCGCGTGGTCGTGCGCCGTCGGTGCCGCTCGGGTGCGCCCTTCGCGGTGGCGGGGACGGTCCGGGCCGCGGACGCGGCGCGGGTCCGGGCGTTCGCGCGTGACACGGCGACGCCCGTATCCGCCGCGCTCAGCGGGAGCGCAGGAGGGCGGTCGAGCACACCGTCGTCGGGAACGAGTCCGGAGCGTGCCGGACGCACGACCCCGCGAACCGGCACCGTCCCGTCCCGGCGCCTGCGCCGCGGCGTCCCGCCGTCCACCTGCTCCGCAGGGTCCCGTACCGCCGCCTGCTCCGCGCCGCAGCGGACCGCGGCCGCAGGGGAGGCGCACCGGCGGACCCCGCACGGACGCTCTCAACCGGCCGGATCCGCTCCGCGCTCTTAGGCTCGTCACATGTCCGAGGTGTTCGCTGTCCGCCGCAGCCGGCTGCGCGACCGGTGTGTCGCGACCGGGAGCGCCGCGGCGCTGATCTCCCGGCCCGCCAACGTCCGTTACCTCGCGGGCGGTGCTCCGCCCGGCGCCGTCCTGCTCCTGGGGCCCGCAGGGGAGTCCGCGGACGAACTGCTGTGCCCCACCGCGCCCACCGGAGACCCGGTGGACGGGCGCCTGGACGAGCAGCTGCGGCTGACCGTCCTGCCGGTCCACGGACACGATCCCGCCGTCGCCGCCGCGGAGACCGCGGCCGGCTCCGGCGCGGACGGGCTCGCCGTCGAGGAGAACCACCTCACCGTCGCCCGCCACCGCGCCCTCGGCGCGGTCGCGCCGGGTCTGCGGCTGACGGATCTGGACGGTGCCGTCGAACAGCAGCGGATGGTGAAGGACGAGGACGAGATCGCCTGTCTGCGGATCGCGGCCGAGATCACCGACCAGGCCCTCGGCGAACTGCTGGAGTCCATCCTGGTCGGCCGCACCGAGCGCCATCTCGCCCTCGAGCTCGAACGCCGGCTCGTCGACCACGGCGCCGACGGCCCCGCCTTCCCCACCTCGGTCGCCACCGGTCCGAACGCCGGACGCCGCCGGCACCGGCCCTCGGACCGGCGCGTCGAAGAGGGTGATTTCCTCTCCGTCTGCCTCGGCGCCAACTACCGCGGCTACCGCTGCGAGATCGGCCGTACGTTCGTCATCGGCACCTCTCCCGCGGACTGGCAGATCGACCTGTACGACCTCGTCTTCGCCGCTCAGCGGGCCGGACGAGAGGCGCTCCTGCCCGGTGCCGGCTACCGGGACGTCGACCGCGCGGCCCGCCACCTCCTCTACTCGGCGGGCTACGGTGAGCGACTCGCGCCGCTCACCGGCCACGGTGTAGGACTGGAAATCGACGAGGACCCGCAGCTGGCACCTGCGGCCATGGGTAAACTGGACGCTTGTGTGCCGGTCACCGTCGAACCGGGGGTCCACCTCCCGGGCCGGGGCGGAGTCCGGATCGATGACACGCTCGTCGTGCGCCAGGAGGCGGACGGCGGACCCGAGCTACTCACCATCACGACCAAGGAGCTGCTCGCGCTGTAGCCCCGCTCGCAGCGCGCACCTTCGCTTCTCCCCGGTCGTCCACCAGCGTCAGTCCAGGAGATTCCGCAACCGTGGCCACCACGAACGACCTCAAGAACGGCATGGTGCTCAAGCTCGACAACGACCAGCTCTGGTCCGTCGTCGAGTTCCAGCACGTCAAGCCCGGCAAGGGCCCGGCCTTCGTGCGCACCAAGCTCAAGAACGTGCTCTCCGGCAAGATCGTCGACAAGACCTTCAACGCCGGTGTGAAGGTCGAGACGGCCACCGTCGACCGCCGCGACATGCAGTTCTCGTACATGGACGGCGAGTACTTCGTGTTCATGGACATGCAGACGTACGACCAGCTGCACGTCGCCCGCAGCGCCGTCGGGGACGCCGCCAACTTCCTCATCGAAGGCTTCACCGCCACCGTCGCCACGCACGAGGGCGAGGTGCTCTACGTCGAGCTGCCGGCCGCCGTCGAGCTCGTCATCCAGGAGACCGAGCCGGGCGTCCAGGGAGACCGCTCCACGGGCGGTACCAAGCCCGCCACCCTGGAGACCGGTTACACCATCCAGGTCCCGCTCTTCATCACCACCGGTGAGAAGATCAAGGTCGACACCCGTTCCGGCGACTACCTCGGCCGGGTGAACAGCTAACCGTGGCTGCCCGCAACAAGGCCCGCAAGCGTGCTTTCCAGATCCTCTTCGAGGCCGACCAGCGCGGTGCCTCCGTGCAGGAGGTCCTCGCGGACTGGATCCGGCACTCGCGGTCCGACGACCGTCAGCCGCCGGTCAACGAGTACACGATGGAGCTGGTCGAGGGGTACGCGGAGCACGCGCACCGGATCGACGAGCTGATCGCCACGCACGCGGTCGGCTGGACGCTCGACCGGATGCCCGTCGTGGACCGCAACATCCTGCGGCTCGGCGCGTACGAGCTGGTCTGGGTGGACGGCACCCCGGACGCCGTGGTGATCGACGAGGCGGTGCAGCTCGCCAAGGAGTTCTCCACGGACGAGTCGCCGTCCTTCGTGAACGGCCTGCTGGGGCGTTTCAAGGACCTGAAGCCGACCCTGCGCGACGCCTAGGCCCTGCTGGAGCCGGGCCCGAGCCACCGAAGGCCCGCAGCACCTTGGTGCTGCGGGCCTTCGGTGTTCCCGGGCGTCGTGAGGCGGCCGTCCACGAAGACGCAGCCGAGCCGCGGGCCCCGGAGAACGGGCTCCGGGCAGTCGCTCGCCGTGGTGTCGGCCCGAGGGAAGCGCGGAGGGCGGTCCCGGCGGCACGGGCATCGGACAGAACACCGCCGGGCCGTGGGAGGTAGCCCCTCCCACGGCCCGGCGGCAACGTTTCTGCTGTTGCGGCGTCAGCCCTCCTCGTGGGCGACAGCGCGACGCGCGTCGGCGTCCAGCACGCCCCAGCTGATCAACTGCTCGGTGAGTACCGACGGCGACTGGTCGTAGATGACGGCGAGCGTGCGCAGGTCGTCCTGGCGGATCGAGAGCACCTTGCCGTTGTAGTCCCCGCGCTGGCTCTGGATCGTCGCCGCATAACGCTGCAGCGGTCCGGCCTTCTCGGCGGGGACGTGGGCAAGACGCTCGAGATCGAGAACGAGCTTCGGCGGCGGCTCGGCGGCACCGCCCGGCGTGGTGCCGGGAAGGAGCTCCTGCACCGGAACACCGTAGAAGTCCGCCAGCTCGGCCAGGCGCTGAACCGTCACGGCGCGGTCCCCGCGCTCGTACGACCCGACGACGACGGCCTTCCAGCGGCCCTGGGACTTCTCCTCCACCCCGTGGAGCGAGAGCCCCTGCTGGGTACGGATGGCGCGGAGCTTGGCCCCGAGCTGTTTTGCGTATTCGCTGGACATATAGCTCCCCGGACGCTGTATCACGTGCGGCTCGGCCGCGCGGTTGGTCACTCACTGTGAAGGTTACGCAGCGTTACTTGGCTGCGTCAAGCCGAATGGTCCGTACGCCCCTCCCGAGGGGGTGGTCGGGGCCTCCCGCAGACCCTGGTAGCGTGGACGGCGCAAAATCCGACGTCCTTTAAGGTCCGTCCCGTGAGGCGGAGAAGGAGGTCCGTTTCGTATGGACGCACACGCTTCCGATGCCGCGCGCCCCGTTCTCGAGGGCCCCGACATCGCGCGGGTACTGACCCGCATCGCCCACGAGATCGTCGAGCGCGCCAAGGGCGCCGACGACGTGGTGCTCCTCGGCATCCCGACCCGCGGCGTCTTCCTGGCCGACCGGCTCGCCGCCAAGCTCGCCGGGATCACCGGCCGCACCATCCCCGTCGGCTCGCTCGACATCACCATGTACCGCGACGACCTGCGGCTCCGTCCCGCCCGTGCGCTCGCGCGCACGGAGATCCCGGCCGACGGCATCGACGGCCGGCTGGTCGTCCTCGTCGACGACGTGCTCTTCTCCGGCCGCACCATCCGCGCCGCACTCGACGCGCTGAACGACATCGGCCGTCCGCGCGCCGTCCAGCTCGCGGTCCTCGTGGACCGGGGCCACCGCGAGCTGCCCATCCGCGCCGACTACGTCGGCAAGAACCTCCCGACGTCGCTGCGGGAGACGGTCAAGGTCCAGCTCTCCGAGGAGGACGGTCGCGACACCGTGCTCCTGGGCGTGCGGGAGACCGCCGGGGCCGGCGAGCAGTAGCAGCCGGTCCGGCCCCCGTCCCGCCCCACGGGCAGCGCTCGCGCGCCCGCATGCCCGCACATCTCCACACCCTGGAGCACACCCAGATGAAGCGTCACCTCATCTCGGCCGCCGACCTCACCCGTGACGACGCCGTCCTGATCCTCGACACCGCCGAGGAGATGGCCCGGGTCGCCGACCGGCCGATCAAGAAGCTGCCCACCCTGCGCGGCCGGACCGTCGTCAACCTCTTCTTCGAGGACTCGACCAGGACCCGGATCTCCTTCGAGGCGGCCGAGAAGCGGCTGTCCGCGGACGTCATCAACTTCGCCGCGAAGGGCTCGTCCGTCTCCAAGGGCGAGTCGCTCAAGGACACCGCCCAGACCCTGGAGGCGATGGGTGTCGACGCCGTCGTCATCCGGCACGGCGCCTCCGGAGCCCCCTACCGGCTCGCGACCTCCGGCTGGATCGACGCCGCGGTCATCAACGCCGGTGACGGCACCCACCAGCACCCCACCCAGGCGCTGCTCGACGCGTTCACCATGCGCCGCCGCCTCGTGGGGCGGGAGGCCGGGCTCGGGCAGGACCTCTCGGGCAGGCGGATCACGATCGTCGGCGACATCCTGCACAGCCGCGTCGCCCGGTCCAACGTGGACCTGCTGCACACTCTCGGCGCGGAGGTCACCCTGGTCGCGCCGCCGACCCTGCTGCCCGTCGGCGTCGGGCACTGGCCCTGCGAGGTCTCCTACGACCTGGACAGCACGCTGCCGAAGAGCGACGCGGTGATGATGCTGCGGGTGCAGCGCGAGCGCATGAACGCGGCCTTCTTCCCGACCGAGCGCGAGTACTCGCGGCGCTACGGACTCGACGGGGACCGCATGGCGCGGATGCCCGAGCACGCCATCGTGATGCACCCCGGCCCCATGGTCCGAGGCATGGAGATCACGGCCGAGGTCGCCGACTCCGACCGCTGCACCGCCGTCGAACAGGTCGCCAACGGCGTGCACACCCGGATGGCCGTCCTCTACCTGCTTCTCGGCGGCAACGAGCCCGCCGTCACCCACGCCCGTACCGAGGAGACGAAGTAACGATGAGCAAGATCCTTATCCGTGGCGCGAAGGTGCTGGGCGGCGAGGCGCGGGACGTACTGGTCGACGGCGAGACCATCGCCGAGGTCGGTACCGGGATCGCGGCCGGCGACGCCGCGGTCGTCGAGGCGGAGGGCAGGATCCTGCTGCCTGGCCTGGTCGACCTGCACACCCACCTCCGCGAGCCCGGCCGTGAGGACTCCGAGACGGTCCTCACCGGCACCCGCGCGGCCGCGAGCGGCGGCTACACGGCCGTGTTCGCCATGGCCAACACCTTCCCCGTGGCCGACACCGCCGGAGTCGTCGAGCAGGTGTGGCGCCTCGGCAGGGAGCACGGCTACTGCGACGTCCAGCCGATCGGCGCCGTCACCGTCGGCCTGGAGGGCAGGAAGCTCGCCGAACTCGGCGCCATGCACGACTCCGCCGCCGCCGTCACCGTGTTCTCCGACGACGGCAAGTGCGTCGACGACGCCGTGATCATGCGCCGGGCGCTGGAGTACGTGAAGGCCTTCGGCGGCGTCGTGGCGCAGCACGCGCAGGAGCCCCGGCTCACCGAGGGCGCCCAGATGAACGAGGGCGTCGTCTCCGCCGAACTGGGCCTGGGCGGCTGGCCGGCCGTCGCCGAGGAGTCGATCATCGCCCGGGACGTGCTGCTGGCCGAGCACGTCGGCTCCCGCGTCCACATCTGTCACCTGTCGACCGCCGGCTCCGTGGCGATCGTCCGCTGGGCCAAGTCCCGGGGCATCGACGTCACCGCCGAGGTCACCCCCCACCACCTGCTCCTCACCGACGAACTGGTCCGCACCTACAACCCCGTCTACAAGGTCAACCCGCCCCTGCGCACCGAGCGCGACGTGATGGCGCTGCGCGAGGCCCTGGCCGACGGCACGATCGACATCGTCGCCACGGACCACGCCCCGCACCCGCACGAGGACAAGGACTGCGAGTGGGCCGCGGCCGCGATGGGCATGGTCGGCCTGGAGACCGCACTCTCCGTCGTCCAGCACACGATGGTCGACACCGGGCTGCTGACCTGGGAGGGCGTCGCCGACCGGATGTCGTTCAAGCCCGCCCGGATCGGCCGCGCCGAGGGCCACGGCCGGCCCGTCTCGGCAGGTGAGCCCGCCAACCTCACCCTGCTCGATCCGGCATACCGTGGAACCGTGGACCCCGCGGGCTTCGCCTCCCGCAGCCGCAACACCCCCTACGAGGGCCGTGAGCTGCCGGGGCGCGTCACCCACACGTTCCTGCGGGGCCGCGCGACGCTCATGGACGGGAAGCTGGCGTGACGACACCACTGATCATTCAGGCGGCCGAAGAGGTCGAGCGGAGGTCGGCGGAGGTGACCGACTGGGCCGCACGGCTCGGCTGGGTTGCCGGACTGCTGCTCTTCGTCGCCCTCGTCTACTGGCTGATGCGCCAGGGCTGGAAGTGGCGGGGCGAGCTCCAGTCCGGGCTGCCCGAACTCCCCGCGCGCCCGCGCGCCGCCACTGACGACGGAGGCGGCGAGCCGCCGTCGGCCGGTATGCCCGGGGACGCCGGTGCGGCCGGGCTCCGGCTCAGCGGCCGCTACCACGGCTCCACGACCGCCGGGCAGTGGCTCGACCGGATCGTCGCCCGGGGCCTGGGCGACCGCAGCCGCGCCGAGCTGACCCTCACCGACGCCGGCCTCGACGTCGTTCGCCCAGGGGCCGCCGACTTCTTCATCCCGGCCGCGGCCCTGCGCGGGGCCCGTCTCGACAAGGGCATCGCCGGGAAGGTCCTCACCGAGGGCGGTCTGCTGGTCGTCACCTGGGAGCACGGCGGCCGGCTGATCGACTCCGGTTTCCGCTCCGACCGGGCGGCCGGGCACACGGCCTGGGTCGAGGCCCTCAACTCCATGACCAAGAACGACACGACGGAAGGCGCCGCACGATGACGACCTCCACCAGGGGAACCCGCGTTCCCGCCGTACTCGTCCTGGAGGACGGCCGCACCTTCCGCGGCCGCGCCTACGGGGCCGTGGGGGTGACCTTCGGCGAGGCGGTGTTCTCCACCGGCATGACCGGTTACCAGGAGACCCTCACCGACCCGTCGTACCACCGCCAGGTCGTCGTGATGACCGCCCCGCACGTCGGCAACACCGGCGTCAACGACGAGGACCCCGAGTCGGCCCGCATCTGGGTGTCCGGCTACGTCGTCCGCGACCCCGCCCGCGTCCCCTCGAACTGGCGCTCCCGTCGCTCCCTCGACGAGGAGCTCACGGCCCAGGGCGTGGTCGGCATCAGCGGTGTCGACACCCGCGCCCTCACCCGCCACCTGCGGGAGCGCGGCGCGATGCGCGTCGGCATCTTCTCCGGCAACGCGCTGCCCGACGAGGGCACGATGCTCGCCGAGGTCCGCCAGGCGCCCGAGATGAAGGGCGCCGACCTCTCGGCTGAGGTGGCGACGAAGGAGACGTACGTCGTCCCCGCGATCGGCCCCGACGGCGAAGCCGTACCGCTCGGCACGGCGAGGTTCACCGTCGCCGCGGTCGACCTCGGCATCAAGGGCATGACCCCGCACCGCATGGCCGAGCGCGGCATCGAGGTGCACGTGCTGCCCGCGACCGCCACCGTCGAGGACGTGTACGCGGTCGGCCCCGACGGCGTGTTCTTCTCCAACGGCCCGGGCGACCCGGCCACCGCCGACCACGCCGTCTCGGTCATGCGGGGGGTGCTGGAACGCGGGACGCCGCTGTTCGGCATCTGCTTCGGCAACCAGATCCTGGGCCGGGCACTGGGCTTCGGCACGTACAAGCTCAAGTACGGCCACCGCGGCATCAACCAGCCCGTGCAGGACCGTACGACCGGCAAGGTCGAGGTCACCGCGCACAACCACGGCTTCGCCGTGGACGCCCCTCTCGACAAGGTCTCCGAGACCCCCTACGGCCGCGCCGAGGTCTCCCACGTCTGCCTCAACGACGACGTGGTGGAGGGCCTCCAGCTGCTCGACCAGCCGGCCTTCAGCGTCCAGTACCACCCCGAAGCGGCCGCGGGCCCGCACGACGCCGCGTACCTGTTCGACCGCTTCGTCTCCCTGATGGAGGGCCAGCGTGCCTAAGCGCACCGATATCCAGTCCGTCCTGGTCATCGGCTCCGGCCCGATCGTCATCGGTCAGGCAGCCGAGTTCGACTACTCCGGCACCCAGGCCTGCCGGGTCCTCAAGTCCGAGGGCCTGCGCGTCATCCTGGTGAACTCCAACCCGGCGACGATCATGACCGATCCGGAGATCGCCGACGCCACGTACGTGGAGCCGATCACCCCCGAGTACGTCGAGAAGATCATCGCCAAGGAGCGTCCCGACGCGCTCCTGCCCACCCTCGGCGGCCAGACCGCGCTCAACACGGCGATCTCCCTGCACGAGGGCGGCACGCTGGAGAAGTACGGCGTCGAACTGATCGGTGCCAACGTCGAGGCCATCAACAAGGGCGAGGACCGCGACCTCTTCAAGGAGGTCGTCGAGGCCGTCAACCGCAAGATCGGTCACGGCGAGTCCGCCCGCTCGGTGATCTGCCACTCCATGGACGACGTGCTCAAGGGCGTCGAGACCCTCGGCGGCTACCCCGTGGTCGTCCGCCCCTCCTTCACCATGGGCGGCGCCGGTTCCGGCTTCGCGCACGACGAGGACGAGCTGCGCCGCATCGCCGGCCAGGGCCTGACCCTGTCTCCCACCACCGAGGTGCTCCTGGAGGAGTCGATCCTCGGCTGGAAGGAGTACGAGCTGGAGCTGATGCGTGACAAGAACGACAACGTCGTGGTCGTCTGCTCCATCGAGAACTTCGATCCCATGGGCGTGCACACCGGCGACTCGATCACCGTCGCGCCCGCGATGACGCTGACCGACCGCGAGTACCAGACCCTGCGCGACATCGGCATCGCCGTCATCCGCGAGGTGGGTGTCGACACCGGCGGCTGCAACATCCAGTTCGCCGTCAACCCCGAGGACGGCCGGGTCATCGTCATCGAGATGAACCCGCGTGTGTCCCGCTCCTCCGCGCTGGCCTCCAAGGCCACCGGGTTCCCGATCGCGAAGATCGCGGCCCGGCTCGCCGTGGGGTACACCCTCGACGAGATCCCCAACGACATCACGGAGCAGACGCCGGCCTCCTTCGAGCCGACCCTTGACTACGTGGTCGTCAAGGCTCCGCGCTTCGCCTTCGAGAAGTTCCCCTCCGCGGACAGCACGCTCACCACGACGATGAAGTCCGTGGGCGAGGCCATGGCCATCGGCCGCAACTTCACCGAGGCCCTGCAGAAGGCGCTGCGCTCCCTGGAGAAGAAGGGCAGCCAGTTCGACTTCACCGGCGAGCCCGGTGACAAGGACGAGCTGCTGCGCGAGGCGGGCCGCCCGACCGACGGCCGGATCAACACGGTGATGGGGGCCATCCGCGCCGGAGCCACCCAGCGGGAGGTCTTCGACGCGTCGAAGATCGACCCGTGGTTCGTCGACCAGCTCTTCCTGATCAAGGAGATCGCCGACGACCTGGCCGCCGCCGAGAAGCTCGACCCCGAGCTGCTGGCCGAGGCCAAGCGGCACGGCTTCTCGGACGCCCAGATCGGAGGCATCCGCGGCCTGCGCGAGGACGTCGTCCGCGAGGTACGCCACGCCCTGGGCATCCGCCCGGTCTACAAGACCGTCGACACCTGCGCAGCCGAGTTCGCCGCGAGGACCCCGTACTTCTACTCGTCCTACGACGAGGAGTCCGAGGTCGCCCCGCGCGAGAAGCCCGCGGTGATCATCCTGGGCTCCGGCCCGAACCGCATCGGCCAGGGCATCGAGTTCGACTACTCCTGCGTCCACGCCTCCTTCGCGCTCCACGACGCGGGCTACGAGACCGTCATGGTCAACTGCAACCCCGAGACGGTCTCCACCGACTACGACACCTCCGACCGGCTCTACTTCGAGCCGCTCACCCTGGAGGACGTCCTGGAGATCGTGCACGCCGAGCAGCTGGCCGGACCGGTCGCCGGCGTCGTCGTCCAGCTCGGCGGACAGACCCCGCTGGGTCTCTCGCAGGCCCTGAAGGACAACGGCGTCCCGATCGTCGGCACGTCCCCCGAGGCCATCCACGCCGCCGAGGACCGCGGCGCCTTCGGCCGGGTCCTCGCCGACGCCGGCCTCCCGGCGCCCAAGCACGGCACCGCGACCACCTTCACCGAGGCCAAGGCCATCGCCGACGAGATCGGCTACCCGGTGCTCGTGCGCCCGTCGTACGTGCTCGGCGGCCGCGGTATGGAGATCGTCTACGACGAGACCCGGCTCCAGGCGTACATCTCGGAGTCCACCGAGATCGGTCCGGACCGGCCGGTCCTGGTCGACCGCTTCCTCGACGACGCCATCGAGATCGACGTGGACGCGCTGTACGACGGCTCCGAGCTGTACCTCGGCGGCGTCATGGAGCACATCGAGGAGGCCGGCATCCACTCCGGCGACTCGGCCTGCGCCCTGCCCCCGATCACGCTCGGCGGCTTCGACGTCAAGCGGCTGCGGGCGTCGACCGAGGCCATCGCCCGTGGCGTCGGGGTGCGCGGACTGATCAACATCCAGTTCGCGATGGCCGGCGACATCCTGTACGTGCTGGAGGCCAACCCGCGCGCCTCCCGCACCGTCCCGTTCACCTCGAAGGCGACCGCCGTGCCGCTGGCCAAGGCCGCAGCCCGGATCTCACTCGGTGCCACCATCGCCGAACTGCGTGAGGAGGGTCTGCTGCCGGCCCAGGGTGACGGCGGCACGCTCCCGCTGGACGCCCCGATCTCCGTCAAGGAGGCCGTGATGCCGTGGAGCCGCTTCCGCGACATCCACGGACGCGGTGTCGACACGGTCCTCGGCCCGGAGATGCGCTCCACCGGCGAGGTCATGGGCATCGACAACGTCTTCGGCACGGCGTACGCCAAGTCGCAGGCCGGGGCCTACGGGCCGCTGCCCACCAAGGGCCGCGCCTTCATCTCGGTCGCCAACCGGGACAAGCGCTCGATGATCTTCCCGGCCCGGGAGCTGGTCGCGCACGGCTTCGAGCTGCTCGCCACGTCGGGTACCGCCGAAGTGCTCAAGCGCAACGGCATCCACGCCACCGTCGTGCGCAAGCAGTCCGAGGGCGAGGGCCCCGGCGGGGAGAGGACCATCGTCCAGCTCATCCACGACGGCCAGGTCGACCTCATCGTCAACACCCCCTACGGCACGGGCGGCCGCCTCGACGGCTACGACATCCGCACCGCGGCCGTGGCCCGCGGCGTGCCCTGCCTGACGACGGTCCAGGCGCTCGCGGCGGCGGTCCAGGGCATCGACGCGCTCAACCTCGGCGGGGTGGGCGTCCGTTCGCTCCAGGAACACGCGGAGCAGCTGACCGCGGCCCGCGACTAGCAGCCCACGAGGGGGACACCGAACCGGTGTCCCCCTCTTCGTGAGGACACCCGTCCTCGTGAGGACACACAGGACACCACTGAGATGTACAAGCTCTTCTTCAACCTGGTCTTCAAGCGGATGGACCCGGAGGAGGCCCACCACCTCGCCTTCCGGTGGATCCGGCTCGCGGTCCGCGTCCCGGTGCTGCGTACGTTCGTCGCCGCCGCGCTCGCACCCCGCTACGAGGCACTGCGCACCGAGGCCCTGGGGCTGCGGATGCACGGCCCGTTCGGGCTGGCCGCCGGATTCGACAAGAACGCCGTCGCCATCGACGGCATGTCCATGCTCGGGTTCGACCACGTCGAGATCGGCACCGTCACGGCACAGCCCCAGCCGGGCAACCCCCGGAAGCGGCTCTTCCGCCTCGTGCCGGACCGGGCGCTGATCAACCGCATGGGCTTCAACAACGACGGTTCCGCCGCCGTCGCCGCCCGGCTCGCCGCCCGCCGGGAGATCTTCCGGACGGTCGTCGGCGTCAACATCGGCAAGACCAAGGTCGTCCCCGAGGACGAGGCCGTCGGCGACTACGTGACCTCCACCGAGCGGCTCGCCGCCCACGCGGACTACCTCGTCGTCAACGTCAGCTCACCGAACACCCCCGGCCTGCGGAACCTCCAGGCCACGGAGGCGCTGCGTCCCCTGCTCAGCGCGGTGCGCGAGGCCGCCGACCGCACGGTCACCGGCCGCCGCGTCCCCCTCCTGGTCAAGATCGCCCCGGATCTCGCCGACGAGGACGTGGACGCCGTCGCGGACCTCGCCGTCGAGCTGGGCCTCGACGGCATCATCGCCACCAACACCACCATCGCCCGCGACGGTCTCGGCCTGAAGTCGGACCCGGCGCTGGTGAAGGAGACCGGCGGGCTCTCCGGCGCCCCCGTCAAGGAGCGCTCCCTGGAGGTGCTCCGCCGCCTGTACGCACGCGTGGGCGACCGCATCACCCTCGTGGGCGTCGGCGGCATCGAGAACGCCGAGGACGCCTGGCAGCGCATCCTGGCGGGGGCCACCCTCGTTCAGGGCTACAGCGCCTTCGTCTACGAGGGCCCGCTCTACGCCCGGGCCGTCCACAAGGGCCTGGCCGCCCGGCTCGCCGCGAGCCCCTACGCCACCCTCGCCGAGGCCGTCGGCGCCGAGACCCGAAAGGCAGCCGCCTCATGAGCGCTCTGGAACCGTTCGGCACCCGTCTGCGCCGTGCCATGGACACCCGCGGCCCCCTGTGCGTGGGGATCGACCCGCACGCCTCGCTGCTCACCGCCTGGGGGCTGAACGACGACGTCAACGGCCTGGAGCGGTTCACCCGTGCGGTGGTCGAGGCGCTGGCCGACCGGGTCGCCGTCCTCAAGCCGCAGTCCGCGTTCTTCGAGCGCTTCGGCTCGCGCGGCATCGCGGTGCTGGAGAAGGCCGTGGAGGACTCCCGGGCCGCCGGCGCACTGGTCCTGATGGACGCCAAGCGCGGTGACATCGGCTCCACCATGGGCGCCTACGCGGAGGCGTTCCTCCGGAAGGACTCGCCGCTGTTCTCCGACGCCGTGACGGTGTCGCCGTACCTCGGCTTCGGTTCGCTGCGCCCGGCGCTCGACCAAGCAGTCCTCAGCGGCTGCGGGGTGTTCGTCCTCGCGCTCACCTCCAACCCGGAGGGTGCCGAGGTCCAGCGCGCCACCGCGTCCGGCGGAGGCTCGCTCGCCCAGCTCATGCTGAACCACATGGCCGACGAGAACGCCGGGGCGGACCCGATGGGCCCGGTCGGCGCCGTGGTCGGCGCCACGCTCGGTGACGCGGGCGTGGACCTGGACATCAACGGCCCGCTCCTCGCGCCGGGCATCGGCGCCCAGGGCGCGACCCCCGCCGACCTGCCCGGCGTGTTCGGTGCCGCCGTCCGCAACGTCGTGCCGAGCGTCAGCCGCGGCGTCCTGCGCCACGGACCGGACGCGGCCTCCCTGCGCGGGGCCGCGGAGCGCTTCGCCGACGAGGTCCGTGCGGCGGTCGACGGCGCGTAGGCGTACGCGAGGGACGGCCCGGGCACCCGTGCCCCAGCCGTCCCGGGAGACGTTCGGATCCGCTCCGAGGCTGCTCCCGGTCGGTTCCGGGGTCCCGTTCCGGGGTCCGGACCGGTTCGCCGGGGCGGAGCCATGCCCTCCGAGGGCCCTGCCGAAGCACTCGGCAGGGCCCTCATCTGCGTCTTCGACCGACGCTTTCTTGACAGAAAGCGGGTCAGTATGTCTGGAATATCCAGGTCGGCCGATGCTGACCAGGACTTTTCCGCTGTTCTCGCTGACTGGAGCGGTCTCGGCCGCTAGTCTCCGTCGAGAGTCAGCGATGCAACGGCCACTGCGTTGTTCGTTGCTCGCCTGGTGAGGGCCGACTAGGTTCCTCACCGGTCCGTATCCGACAGTTCGACATCCGAGGTGACGTAGGCGTGGCTCTTCCGCCCCTTACCCCTGAACAGCGCGCAGCCGCGCTCGAAAAGGCCGCCGCGGCTCGCCGGGAGCGGGCCGAGGTCAAGAATCGACTCAAGCACTCCGGCGCCTCCCTCCACGAGGTCATCAAGCAGGGCCAGGAGAACAACGTCATCGGCAAGATGAAGGTCTCCGCCCTGCTCGAGTCGCTCCCCGGCGTCGGCAAGGTCCGTGCCAAGCAGATCATGGAGCGACTGGGCATCTCCGAGAGCCGCCGTGTGCGGGGTCTCGGCTCGAACCAGATCGCGTCGCTCGAGCGCGAGTTCGGCGGCGGCGCCGCCTGACGTTCCCGGGCACTCCCGAGAACCTGGATAATCGCTGCATGGCAGCAGAGGTACGTCCGCGGCTGACCGTGCTCTCCGGCCCCTCCGGGGTCGGCAAGAGCACGGTCGTCGCCCATATGCGCAAGGTCCACCCCGAGGTCTGGCTCTCGGTGTCGGCCACCACCCGGAAGCCGCGCCCCGGTGAGAGTCACGGTGTCCAGTACTTCTTCGTCGGCGACGACGAGTTCGACAAGCTGGTCGCCAACGGTGAGCTGCTGGAATGGGCAGAGTTCGCGGGCAATCGCTACGGCACTCCGCGCCGTGCGGTCCAGGAGCGCCTGGAGGCAGGGGAACCGGTGCTCCTGGAGATCGACCTCCAGGGCGCGCGTCAGGTCAAGGAGTCCATGCCGGACTCCCAGCTGGTCTTCCTTGCGCCGCCGAGCTGGGACGAACTGGTCCGCCGCCTCACCGGCCGCGGTACCGAGGCCCCCGACGTCATCGAGCGCCGCCTCGATGCGGCGAAGGTCGAGCTGGCCGCGGAGTCCGAGTTCGACACCACCCTGGTCAACACCTCCGTCGAGGACGTCGCGCGCGAGCTGCTAGCCTTGATGGAAGTTGTCTGATCTTTCTGATTTCCCCGTAGTTTCTTCGGAAGGCTAGAGCGTGTCCTCTTCCATCACCGCGCCCGAGGGCATCATCAACCCGCCGATCGACGAGCTGCTCGAGGCGACCGACTCGAAGTACAGCCTGGTGATCTACGCCGCCAAGCGCGCGCGTCAGATCAACGCGTACTACTCGCAGCTCGGTGAGGGTCTCCTCGAGTACGTCGGTCCGCTGGTGGACACCCACGTGCACGAGAAGCCGCTCTCGATCGCGCTGCGCGAGATCAACGCGGGCCTGCTGACCTCCGAGGCCATCGAGGGCCCGGCCCAGTAGTACCCGTCCCGGGACCGGCCGCAGTTTCGCCCCCCGGGAGCAAGCGGCACTGTCACCACAGGCCCGGCGGAGCATCCGCCGGGCCTGTGGTGTGTCATAGAGGCGATACGTATCGCCATCGGTGGGGAGCGGGAGACGCAGTGGACAAGCCGAAGGTCGTTCTGGGGGTCAGCGGCGGCATCGCCGCCTACAAGGCGTGCGAGCTGCTGCGCCGGCTGACCGAGTCCGGACACGACGTCCGGGTGGTGCCCACCGCCTCCGCGCTCCAGTTCGTCGGTGCCGCGACCTGGTCGGCCCTGTCGGGGCACCCGGTCTCCACCGAGGTCTGGTCGGACGTCCACGACGTCCCGCACGTGCGGATCGGGCAGGGTGCCGCCCTCGTCGTCGTCGCCCCGGCCACCGCCGACGTGCTCGCCAGGGCCGCCCACGGCCTCGCCGACGACCTGCTGACGAACACCCTGCTCACCGCCCGCTGTCCGGTCGTCTTCGCGCCCGCGATGCACACCGAGATGTGGGAGCATCCCGCCACCCGGGAGAACGTTGCGACGCTGCGCCGCCGCGGCGCGGTCGTCGTCGAACCCGCCGTCGGCCGGCTCACCGGCGTCGACACCGGCAAGGGCCGACTGCCGGAGCCCGGCGAGATCTTCGAGGTCTGCCGCAGGGTGCTCGCCCGCGGCGCGACCGCCCCGGATCTCGCCGGCCGTCACGTGGTGGTGAGCGCCGGCGGGACCCGTGAGCCGCTCGACCCGGTCCGGTACCTGGGGAACCGCTCCTCCGGCAAGCAGGGCTACGCGCTGGCCCGTACCGCCGCGGCCCGCGGGGCCCGGGTGACGCTGATCGAGGCCAACACCGGTATGGCAGACCCGGCCGGCGTCGACGTGGTCCACGTCGGTACCGCGGTGCAGTTGCGTGAGGCGGTGCTGAAGGCCGCCGCGGACGCCGACGTGGTCGTGATGGCCGCGGCCGTCGCCGACTTCCGTCCGGCCGCGTACGCCGAGGGCAAGATCAAGAAGAAGGACGGCCAGGAGCCCGCGCCGATCGTGCTGGTGCGCAACCCCGACATCCTCGCCGAGATCTCCGCGGAGCGGGCCCGACCGGGGCAACTGGTGGTGGGTTTCGCCGCCGAGACCGACGACGTGCTCGCCAACGGCCGGGAGAAGCTCCGCCGCAAGGGATGCGACCTGCTGGTCGTCAACGAGGTGGGGGAGCGGAAGACCTTCGGCACGGAGGAGAACGAGGCGGTGGTCCTGGCCGCGGACGGGGCCGAGACGCCGGTTCCGTACGGACCCAAGGAAGGACTCGCGGACACGGTCTGGGACCTGGTCGGGGTCCGGCTGCCGTGACGCGCCCCGCGCGGCGTCCCCGGTGGCGGGGTGTGACGAAGTGCTCACTCCCGGATCCCGTCCGGTGGACACGCCGGAACCGGGTGAATCCGGGATGAATTTCTCATCCCTCGCGAAGGCCGTGCCGAATCCGGCGAATCCGTCCCTTCCGGGCGCATGTCGCCATCGCCCGGGCCCGGGTGACGGGTGATTCGGCCCACGGTTGGCCGCCCAGGGTGCGAGACGCTGGTCCGGCCGCCGGGAGTGCCCGATAAACTGTCCCTCGGACACGACGCGGGGCGCAGCCCCCGGCCGGTCCACCAATGATCAGCCAGCAGCCGCTGCAACCCCAGGGAGCGTTGTGTCCCGTCGCCTGTTCACCTCGGAGTCCGTGACCGAAGGTCACCCCGACAAGATCGCTGACCAGATCAGCGACACCATTCTCGACGCACTGCTTCGCGAGGACCCCACGTCCCGCGTCGCCGTGGAGACCTTGATCACCACCGGCCTGGTGCACGTCGCAGGCGAGGTGACCACCAAGGCGTGGGCGGACATTCCCACGCTGGTGCGCAACAAGATCCTCGAGATCGGCTACGACTCCTCGAAGAAGGGCTTCGACGGCGCCTCCTGCGGTGTCTCCGTCTCCATCGGGTCCCAGTCGCCCGACATCGCCCAGGGTGTCGACACCGCCTACGAGAGCCGGGTCGAGGGCGATGACGACGAGCTCGACAAGCAGGGTGCCGGCGACCAGGGCCTGATGTTCGGGTACGCGTGCGACGAGACCCCCGAGCTGATGCCGCTGCCGATCTACCTCGCGCACCGGCTGTCCCGCCGCCTCTCCGAGGTCCGAAAGAACGGCACCATCCCGTACCTGCGCCCGGACGGCAAGACCCAGGTCACCATCGAGTACGACGGCGACAAGGCCGTCCGTCTCGACACGGTCGTGGTCTCCTCGCAGCACGCGTCCGACATCGACCTGGACTCGCTGCTCGCGCCGGACATCCGTGAGTTCGTCGTCGAGCACGTGCTGAAGGAGCTCGTCGAGGACGGCATCAAGCTGGACACGGACGGCTACCGGCTGCTGGTCAACCCGACCGGCCGCTTCGAGATCGGCGGCCCGATGGGCGATGCCGGCCTGACCGGCCGCAAGATCATCATCGACACCTACGGCGGCATGGCCCGCCACGGCGGTGGCGCGTTCTCCGGCAAGGACCCGTCCAAGGTCGACCGCTCGGCCGCCTACGCGATGCGCTGGGTCGCCAAGAACGTCGTGGCCGCCGGCCTCGCCTCGCGTTGCGAGGTCCAGGTCGCGTACGCGATCGGCAAGGCGGAGCCCGTCGGCCTGTTCGTCGAGACCTTCGGCACCGCCGCGGTCGACGTCGAGAAGATCGAGAACGCCATCGGAGAGGTCTTCGACCTGCGCCCGGCCGCGATCATCCGCGACCTCGACCTGCTTCGCCCGATCTACTCCCAGACAGCCGCCTACGGCCACTTCGGCCGTACGCTCCCCGACTTCACCTGGGAGCGTACGGACCGCGTCGACGCGCTGCGCGCGGCGGCGGGCCTCTGACGGCACCCGCCCGGCACGAGGGGCCCCGGACCGGACAGGTCCGGGGCCCCTCGCACGTTCGACGGGCCCGGTGCGCAGGGCGCTCCGCAGGCCCGGGCGCTGTCGGTGCCGTCTGGTAGGAATGTGGCTGTGAGCAGCGACGACGAAGCCTCCGAGCGGCCCGGGGACGGTTCGCCGGAGCAGCTTGCGCTCATCCGGGAGACCGTACGGAAGGCGGCGAAGCCGCGGGCCAAACCGCGCACCTGGCGCGGGGCGGCGCTCGCCGGGGAACTCCCGGTGGCACGGGTCGTGGTCAACAAGGGCGTGCTGCACCTCGACCAGTACTTCGACTACGCGGTGCCCGAGGAACTGGACGAGGCCGCGCAACCCGGCGTCCGTGTCCGGGTGCGCTTCGGCGCGGGGTCCCACCAGGTCCGGGAGGGCCGCCGCGAAGGCGGTCGGCTGATCGACGGCTTCATAGTCGAGCGACGGGCCGACTCCGATTACCCGGGCCCGCTCGCCGCCCTCGCGGGCGTGGTCTCGCCCGAGCCCGTGCTCGGCCCCGGGCTGCTCGGCCTGGCCAGAGCGGTCGCGGATCGTTACGCGGGCAGCCTCGCCGACGTGCTGCAGCTCGCCGTGCCGCCCAGGAGCGCACGCGCCGAGTCCCGGCCGTCGCCCCCTCCACTGCCCCCTCCGGCGGTCCCGGAGCCGGGCACCTGGACCCGATACGACCAGGGGCCGGCGTTTCTGCATGCCCTGGCGGAGGGCGGCGCGCCGAGGGCCGTGTGGACGGCGCTCCCCGGCCCGCACTGGGCCGGCGAACTGGCGGGAGCCGTCGCGGCGGCCCTCGCGTCCGGCCGGGGCGCGCTGGTGGTCGTCCCGGACGGGCGGGCCGTCGCCCGGGTGGACGCGGCCCTGACCGGCCTGCTCGGTGAGGGACGCCACGCGGTGCTCACCGCGGAAGCGGGCCCCGAGAAGCGTTACGGGCAGTGGCTCGCCGTACGGCGCGGCTCCGTGCGGGCGGTGGTCGGGACGCGCGCGGCGATGTTCGCGCCGGTCCAGGACCTGGGGCTGGTCGCGATATGGGACGACGGCGACTCAAGCCACAGCGAGCAGCACGCGCCGCTGCCGCACGCGCGGGAGGTCCTGCTGCTGCGTGCCGCGCACGAACGCTGCGGATTCCTGCTCGGCGGCGTCAGCTGCACGGTCGAGGCCGCCCAGCTCGTCGAGACCGGCTGGGCACGGCCCCTGGCGGCCGGCCGGGAACAGGTGCGCCGCGCCGCGCCGCTGATCCGCACGGTCGGTGACGGCGAGCTCGCGCGCGACGAGGCCGCGCGGGCCGCCAGACTGCCGTCGCTGGCGTGGCAGACCGTCCGGGACGGTCTGCGCACCGGACCGGTGCTGGTCCAGGTGCCCCGTCGCGGATATGTGCCGAGGCTGGCTTGCGAGCGCTGCCGGGCGCCCGCGCGCTGCGCGCACTGCGCAGGCCCCCTGGAGGCCCCACGGGAGCAGGACCTCAGGTGCGGCTGGTGCGGACGGGACGCCTCCGGCTGGCACTGCGCCGAGTGCGGCGGGGCCCGGCTGCGCGCACGGATAGTGGGGGCCCGGCGAACCGCGGAGGAACTGGGCAGGGCGTTCCCGGCGGTGCCGGTGCGGACGTCGGGGCGCGACCATGTGCTGGACTCCGTACCCGGCCGTCCCGCGCTGGTGGTCAGCACACCGGGCGCCGAGCCCGTCGCCGAGGGCGGCTACGCGGCCGCGCTGCTGCTCGACGGCTGGGCGATGCTCGGGCGGCCCGATCTGCGTGCGGGCGAGGAGGCACTGCGGCGCTGGACGGGTGCCGCCTCGCTGGTCCGGGGTCAGGCGGAGGGCGGCACGGTCGTCGTGGTCGCCGAGCCGACGCTGCGCCCCGTCCAGGCCCTGGTGCGATGGGACCCGGTCGGCCACGCCCAACGCGAGCTGGCCGAGCGCGCCGAGCTGGGCTTCCCGCCGGTGTCGCGGATGGCCTCGGTGACCGGTCGGGCGGAGGCGGTCGCGGGCTTTCTCGCCACGGCGTCCCTGCCCGACGACGCGGAGGTGCTGGGACCGGTGCCTCTGCCGCCGCCCTCGCCGGGTCGTTCACGCCGGCCGGGCGACCCGCCCCCGTCTTCCCCATCAGGGCCTCGGCCGGGGGAGCAGTGGGAACGCGCTCTGCTGCGCGTACCGCCCGGCAGCGGCGCCGCGCTCGCCGCCGCACTGAAGTCCGCCCAGGCCGCCAGACTCGCGCGGGGCGGTGGAGATCCGGTACGGATCAGAGTGGACCCACCGGACATCGGCTGACCGGGGAGGCGGCACCGGACATCGGCTGACGGGGAGGCGGGGCCCGGCCGGGTGCTCGCGGGCCTGCCCGCCCGCCGCCCCCGGGTCTGCGACGTGCCGTCCCCACCATGCGCCGGCCGCGGCCGGCCTGGAACGACGTGGCCGAGCCCGGTCGCGCGGCGGGCCCCGGGAAGTGGTCGGGCCGGTGCGGGCGGGCGGTGGTCGGCACAGTACGTGCGACAGCGCCGGAGGGCGAGCGCCGACGAACCGGAGCCCCGTCGGGAGCGGGCGGCGGCAGGGCCCGGGGATCCGTCGGGACAGGGCAGCCGGAAGCGCGCCCGGCGCCGGTGGGCATCGGGGTCGGAACCACCTGCCGGAACGTCCCGTCACCGTTCGCGGCCGCGGCGCACCCGCATGGTGGGGCACCGCGCACGGCACCGTCCGCAGACGTGCCACCCCGCACGGCACCGCCCCGGCGCCCGCGAGGGTGCGCCGGGGCGGTCGGGGGAGGGGTCAGCCGTTGCGCGGGCCGGGGAAGGCGCTCGGGCGGACCTCCTCGCGGAGGGGGTGGGCGCCGGGCGCCGGCTGCGGTGGCATGGAACGTGCCGCAGGCACCGCGGGGGCGACCGGCATCGTGCGGGTCGCCCCCTGCTCCGGCTCAGCGGGCACGGCGGTGGGCTGCGGAGTGGTGCGCCGTGATCCGTAACGGCGGTGCACCGCCTGCTTGGTGACGCCGAGAGCCGAGCCCACCGCGTCCCACGAGAAGCCCAGCGAGCGGTCGAAGTCGACCGCGGCGGTCACCAACGTCTCGACGCTGTCCCGCAGTTCCTGGGCCAGACGGACGGTCGGGGCGGGCGCCCGGCCGTAGACGACGAAGCCCGTGGACGGGCCCGAGCGACGCGGACGGTAGACGTTCCCCAACTGGGCCGTGAGCGTGCGCAGAGCGTCCACCTGCCGGCGGACCCGCTCGATGTCCCGCACCAACAGATGCAGACTCGCCCGGGCCTGGGCGTCGTGGGTTGCGTGGTCGGCCATGAACAAGCCTCTCGAACCGGCGTTGAAAAGGGTCGGGCCGATCCGGCGGCCCGCTTCGGTCAATCTCTCTTGACAACGCGCCACCGGGGGTTCTGGTCACGCTGCGGAGGAGCAAGCGCACATGTCCGGGGCGCGCGGCAGTCCGCGCGCCCCTGTCGGTGCGGCCAAATAGACTGGTGCGTCGCGCGATCACCCCGGCACACAGAGCGAGGTATTACCAGTGAAACTTGTCTTCGCAGGCACCCCCGAGGTCGCCGTACCCGCCCTGGACGCCCTGATCGCCGCCGGCCGGCACGACGTGGCGGCGGTCGTCACCCGCCCTGACGCCCCCGCGGGACGCGGACGCCGACTGGTGGCCAGCCCGGTGGCCCAGCGCGCGCACGAGGCCGGCATCGAGGTCCTGAAGCCTGCGAGGCCGCGCGACGAGGACTTCCTGGCCCGGCTGCGCGAGATCGCGCCGGACTGCTGCCCCGTGGTCGCCTACGGCGCGCTGCTCCCCAAGGCGGCTCTGGACATCCCGGCCCGCGGCTGGGTCAATCTGCACTTCTCGCTGCTGCCGGCCTGGCGCGGAGCGGCGCCGGTGCAGCACGCGATCCTCGCGGGCGACGAGATGACCGGCGCCTCCACGTTCCAGATCGAGGAGGGGCTGGACTCGGGCCCGGTCTACGGCGTGATCACCGAACACGTGCGTCCGACGGACACCAGCGGCGATCTGCTCACCCGGCTCGCCTTCGCCGGCGCGGGGCTGCTGGCCGCGACCATGGACGGCATCGAGGACGGCACGCTCGAGGCCGTGCCGCAGCCGGCCGACGGGGTCACCATGGCGCCGAAGATCACCGTCGAGGACGCGCACGTGGACTGGCGCACGCCCGCCCTCCGCGTCGACCGCCTCGTCCGGGGCTGCACCCCCGCGCCCGGCGCGTGGACGCTCTTCCGCGGCGAGCGGCTCAAGCTCATCAACGTCCAGCCGCTGCCGGACCGCGAGGAGCTGGCGCCCGGTGAGCTCTCGGCCGGCAAGAACCACGTGTACGCCGGTACCGGTTCGCACGCCGTCGAACTCCACTGGGTACAGCCGCAGGGCAAGAAGCCGATGCGTGCGGCGGACTGGGCGCGTGGCGTGCGGATCGCTCCCGGGGAGATGCTCGGCTCGTAGTGCCGCGACGGGCGGCCTGCCCGTCGGGGAGCGGCGTCCGGCGCAAAACGGGGTCCTGCCCGGCCCTTCGGGGCGGGGGAGGGGTCGCAGGGCGCCGGATCGACCTCGTGGTGGGCCTGCCCGGTCGATGCGGCAGCGCCGTGAGTCGACGCACCGGGCGTCGCGACGGGGCGAACCTCGGCTGCCGCGGCACCAGCCCGCGCCCCGAGCCGCGGCCGGGGGCGGTCCCGGGGCGAGGGCGGGGACGCCCGGCCGGCCGACGTAGGCTGAAGGGGTTCGACCCTTCAGAATCGCGGAGCACCTTTGAGTCAGCAGAGCCGTCGCCGTCCCTCCCAGCCCTACCGCCCCCCGCAGAAGGACCCCGTGCGGATCCTCGCCTTCGACGCACTGCGGGCCGTGGACGAGCGTGACGCGTACGCCAACCTCGTCCTGCCCCCGCTGCTGCGCAGGGCGCGCGAACAGGGCGACTTCGACAGCAGGGACGCGGCGCTCGCCACGGAGCTGGTGTACGGCACGCTGCGGCGCCAGGGCACCTACGACGCGATCATCGCCGAGTGCGTCGACCGGCCGCTGCGCGAGGTCGACCCGCCCGTCCTCGACGTACTGTCGCTCGGTGCGCACCAGCTGCTGGGCACCCGCATCCCAACGCACGCCGCGGTGTCGGCGAGCGTCGAGCTGGCCCGGGTCGTCCTCGGCGACGGCCGGGCCAAGTTCGTGAACGCGGTGCTGCGCCGGGTCTCGCAGCACGACCTCGACGGCTGGCTGGACCGGGTCGCGCCGCCCTACGACGAGGACCCCGAGGACCATCTCGCCGTCGTCCACTCCCATCCCCGCTGGGTCGTCTCGGCCCTGTGGGACGCGCTGGGCGGCGGCCGCGCCGGGATCGAGGACCTGCTGGAGGCCGACAACGAGCGGCCCGAGGTGACGCTGGTCGCCAGGCCCGGCCGGTCGTCGGCGGGCGAGCTGCTCGATCTGCTGGGCGAAGGGGGCGGGCTGCCCGGGCGCTGGTCGCCGTACGCCGTGCGGCTCGCCGAGGGCGGTGAGCCGGGCGCTCTCGACCCCGTGCGGGAGGGACGAGCGGGGGTGCAGGACGAGGGCAGCCAGCTCGTCGCGGTCGCCCTCGCGGGCGCGCCGCTCGACGGCCCGGACGAGCGCTGGCTGGACGGCTGCGCGGGCCCCGGCGGCAAGGCCGCCCTGCTGGGCGCGCTGGCCGCCGAGCGCGGCGCCGTCCTGGTCGCGGCCGAGAAGCAGCCGCACCGGGCCCGTCTGGTCGAGCGGGCGCTGGCCGGCAATCCCGGCCCGTACCAGGTCGTGACTGCCGACGGCACTCGCCCGGCCTGGCGTCCGGGCACCTTCGACCGCGTCCTCGTCGATGTGCCGTGCTCGGGCTTGGGCGCTCTCCGGCGCAGGCCCGAGGCCCGCTGGCGCCGCCGCCCCGAGGACCTGGACGGCTTCGCCCCGCTCCAGCGGGCCCTGCTGCGCGAGGCGCTGGAATCGGTACGGGTGGGCGGAGTGGTCGGGTACGCCACGTGCTCGCCGCATCTCGCCGAGACCCGCGCGGTCGTCGAAGACGTCATCGAGGCGCGCGGCGGGTCCGTCCGGGCCGAGTGGATCGACGCCCGTCCCCTGATGCCCGGCGTACCGGCCCTGGGAGACGGCCCGGACGTCCAACTGTGGCCGCATCTTCACGGCACGGACGCGATGTACCTGGCACTGCTGCGCCGCACGGCCTGACGCCGCCGGAGACCGGCGCGTCACCGCGTCACCGCGTCGCACGCCGCAGCGGGCCGGCGGCGCGTCCCGGTTCAGCGCAACGTGCGGCAGATCGGCGCGTCCGGCGTCCTGGACGGTCCAGGGCGGCCGGTCGGGGCGCTGCCGGCGGCGTACTCGTCGGTCGTGCACCGGGGCTCGGGGCGGCCGTGCGCGAAGTCGCCCCCTCCTGCGCCCGGGGACGAACGGTCCAGGCACACGGTCCGGCCCGCAGCGCCGAGGAGCCCGTCCGCCCCGGCACACAGGGCGGCGGAGAGGGCGGCACCGCGCAACGCCGCAGCCGGCCGGGAAGTACCGCGGTGGGCGCTGGAGTTCGTGTGACCGGAAGCCCGGTCGCGGCCGGGGTCGGCCTGTCGTTCGTCGCGGACGGCCTCGTGGGTGACGCGGGACGGGCGGAGCCCGTCCCCGCCGGACAGACCGGCGCCGCCGTCCCGCCGAGTGCCGCCGACGGGGATCCCGGTCCAGTCGATTCCCTCGACGATCACCGCCAGATCGGCGTCGGCCTCCCGGAGGTTCAGGTCCCCGAGGCGCTGGGAGGCGGCGAACCAGCAGTGCCGGTCCCCGAGACCCCGGTCGGGGTCGTTTAGGACGAGGCGGCGCACCGCCATGCGGCCGCGAGGGGTACGGCCGCAGCCGCCCCGCCCGGGAGGACCTGCGCCCGCGGACGGCGCGGCCGGCCCGCGCACGGCGGCGCCGCTGCCGTTCGACGGTCCTGCCGGCCGGTCCGCCGAATCCCGTGCGAGGCCATCGGACGGTGCGGAATGCCGGAATCGTGGCGACTGGTGCGCCCCGCGCGGCCGGCGGTACCGAGGAAAGGGCGGCTTCCGCCGGCTCCGAGGCCGGGAAGTACTCCGGAGCATGGCAGTCTTGGCACATGGCCCAGATCAACCCCAGCATCCTGTCCGCCGACTTCGCCCGACTCGCCGAGGAGGCGAAGGCGGTCCGAGGTGCCGACTGGCTCCACGTCGATGTCATGGACAACCACTTCGTGCCCAATCTGACGCTGGGGATCCCGGTCGTCGAGTCGCTGAGCCGGGCGACGGACACCCCGCTGGACTGTCACCTCATGATCGAGAGTCCGGACCGCTGGGCTCCCCAGTACGTGGAGGCCGGTGCCGGGTCCGTCACCTTCCACGCGGAGGCCGCCGCGGCACCGGTGCGGCTGGCGCGGGAGATCCGGGCCAAGGGCGCGCGCGCCTCCATGGCGCTCAAGCCCGCCACGCCCATCGAGCCGTACGAGGACCTGCTGCCCGAGCTCGACATGCTGCTGGTCATGACCGTGGAACCGGGCTTCGGCGGCCAGGCGTTCCTCGACATCATGCTCCCCAAGATCCGCCGTACCAGGGAGCTCATCAACAAGCACGGTCTGGAGCTGTGGCTCCAGGTCGACGGCGGCGTCTCCGAGTCCACGATCGAGCGGTGCGCCGAGGCCGGCGCCGATGTGTTCGTCGCCGGATCCGCGGTCTACGGGGCCGAGGACCCGGTGCAGGCCGTCCGGACACTGCGCGAGCAGGCCGACCGGACGATCGCGTCGGCACCCTGGGCGTGCAACCACTGAGCCACAGCTCGGTGAACGGGGCCCTACCGGGCTGATCAACATCACCCGGATCTGTCAGGATGGCGGTTCCGGAGTGTGAACAGCAGTGAGGAGAACGCGGTGTCTGCTATGTCGGCGGGACGGTCGGCCCTGCGGATGGGACCCGCGGAGCTGGTGCAGGCGGCGGCCATGGCCCGACGCTTCTATCTCGAGGGCAAGTCCAAGATCCAGATCGCCGAGGAGTTCGGCGTCAGCCGCTTCAAGGTGGCCCGGGTCCTGGAGACCGCGCTCGAACGCGATCTGGTACGGATCGAGATCCGCGTCCCCGCCGAGCTGGACGCGGAGCGCTCCGACGCGCTCCGTGCCCGCTACGGACTGCGGCACGCGGTGGTCGTGGAGTCCCCGACCGAGGGCGAGGACGAGTCGCCCGACCCGGAGAACCTCGGCGAGGTCGCGGCGGATCTCCTCGGTGAGCTCGTCACCGAGGGAGACGTGCTGGGACTGGCCTGGGGCCGCTCCACGATCCACATGGCGGCCGCGCTCGACCGGCTGCCGCCCTGCACGGTCGTCCAGCTCACGGGGGTGTACGACGCCGGGACCGCGGAGCGCGGCTCGGTCGAGGCGGTGCGGCGCGCCGCACAGGTGTCCGGCGGCGAGGCGCACCCCATCTACGCGCCGATGCTGCTGCCGGACCCGGCGACGGCCGCCGCGCTGCGGAACCAGACGGGCATCGCCAGGGCTTTCGAGTACTTCGACAAGGTCACGGTCGCCTGTGTCTCGATCGGCTCGTGGGAGCCCGGCATCTCGACGGTGCACGACATGCTGAGCGACGAGGAACGGGCGCACTACGCCTCGCTCGGCGTCGCGGCCGAGATGTCCGCCCATCTGTTCGACGCCGACGGCCGGCGTGTCGGCCGTGACCTGGGCGAACGCTGTATCACGGTCGAGGCCGACCGGCTGCGCCGCATTCCCGAAGTGGTCGCCATCGCCGGCGGTCAGCGCAAGGCGGCGGCGATCGGGGCGGTTCTGCGGTCCGGGCTGGTGACCAGCCTGGTGACGGACACCGCAGCCGCGGACTACCTGCTCACGGAGTCCCGCCCCGCACCACGCCCGGCGCTGGAGCGGGCCGACCCCGACGACTGACCGGCACGGATCCGGTCCCGGCCGAAGTGCACCGCCACGGCCCGTGCCGCCTGCCGCGCACGGGCCGTGGCGGGTGGGAGCGGCGGGTACGGATCCGCCGTCGGCGGCACGGATCCGCTCGGCCGCGGAACGGCGCACCTGCCCGCCTGCGGGGTCCGTGTACCCGCCGGCGCGGCTCACGACCCCGCCGGGACCAGCCCGTACAGCCGCGCCGCGTTGCCCGCGGCCAGCAGACCCGCGATCCGTGCCGCGTCCCGCTCCGACCAGGCACCGGAGGACGTCCAGTCGTCGGTGAGCCGGGTGAGCGCGTCCTCGAACACCCTGGCGCCGACGAGGTAGAGCTCCGGCAGCCCGTACGCGTCGCTCGAGTACAGCAGTTTGCCGAACGGGGTGAGCTCCAGTGCCTCGGCGAGCACGGCGGCAGCCCTGACGCCCGTGTGGGACAGGGCGAGACCCACATCCGCGTACACATGAGTGAACGCGTGGGCGAGGTAGGCGGCGTTCCGGTGGTACGGGTAGCCGTGCAGCAGCACCAGCGGGCAGCCGTGCGGGGCGACGGCCCTGATGAAGTCCGTCAGCAGCAGCGGATCACAGCGGTCGAGCCGCAGATCGGGGTCGCCGAAGCCCGTGTGCAACTGGAGCGGCAGTCCGGTGCGGATCGCCGCCCAGAGCAGATGCCGCAACAGCACCGGGTCCGTGAGCCGCCCACCGGGGCCGCGTTCCGCCAGCCAGTGGGCCGCGGCCGCGTGGACCTCGGCGGCGTCGGGCGGATCGGGGTCCAGCCCGAGCCCGTACCGGTACGCCGCGACCGACTTGAAGCCGATGGCCGTGCGGGCCGAGGCCACGACGGCGTGGTCGAACACCTCCACGAAGCCGGCGGCGTCGTTGCTCGCGTCCGCCACGCGCTCGGCGAGCGACTCCAGACGCACGACCACGCCCGCGTCCGCACCGCCCAGCTCCGCCAGCTCGGCGGGCCCGGTGAGGTCGCCCGGCAGCCCGGTGTCCACCAGATAGGTGCCGGTGCCGCTCGCCCGCAGCAGCAGCCGCGTCGCCTCCTCGGGCCCCAGTTCGCGACGGCGCTCCAGATAGCGCTCCGGTGGGCAGTGCGCCTCCAGGCCGAGCAGGGGCGGACACCAGCGGAGCACGGCGAACCCCAGCTGGCTGTCGAAGAAGCTCGTACCGGGCGCGGGCGGTGCGTCCGACTCGGTCAGGAACGAGGCGAACCCGTCCCGTGCCGGTGAGTGCCGCAGCACCCCGTGGCAGTGGTGGTCGACGAGCGGGGGCAGCGCGAGGGGCATTCAGTACCGCCCCCGGGTGGCATCGGCGATCTGCTGCGGGGCCCTGCCCGCGAACAGTTCGCTCTCCGCACGGCGCACCGCCGCGATCGCCTCGAAGAGCGCGTCGCCGAGCGCCTCACGCAGCAGGTCAGAACGTTCGAAGTGCTCCAGCGCCTCAGGAAGCGACCGGGGCAGCCGCTCGGGCCCGGTGCGCGTGCTCTCCCGGAGGGCTTCCCCACCGGTCGGCGACGGTTCGCCGGCGACCGCCGCGTCTCCGAGCGCGGCCGGGCCGCCCGTCACCGCCGGGTCGCCCCGCACCGGCTCCGGGAGCTTCGCGCCCGCCGCCATGCCCGCCAGCCCGGCCGCGATCACGGCGCCCGTCACCAGATACGGATTGGCCGCCGGGTCGAAGCACTTCACCTCCGCGTTCGCACCCTCCGGATCGTCGGGCGCGCCGGTGATGAACCGCAGTGCCGCCTCGCGGTTCTCCAGCCCCCAGCACCGGAACACCCCTGCCCAGTGGGACGGCTCGAGGCGGAGATAGCTCGCCGGTGTCGGCGCTCCGATGGCGAGCAGCGCCGGGAGAGCGTCCAGCACACCGGCGAGGAACGACTCACTGTCACCGGACATCCCGAACGGGCCGTCCCCGCCCCGGCACAGGTTGCGGCCGTCCCGCCACAGGCTCAGATGCAGATGGCCCCCGTTGCCGACACCGCCCGCCTCCACGGCGGGGCCGAACAGGGCGGTGAGTCCGTGCCGCAGGGAGACCGCACGGACCGTCTCGCGCACGAGCACGGCGAGATCAGCCGCCCCGACCGGATCCGCCGGGGCCACGGAGACCTCGAACTGCCCGACGGCGTACTCGGGATGGATCTGCAGCACCTCCACACCCTGGGCTCCCAGTGCGCGCAGCACCTCGTCCACGTAGTCGGAGAGCTCGACGACGCGGGCCATCCCGTACGCGGGGCCCTTCCACGGGTACGTGCCGTCCCGTTGCACGATCCACTCGGTCTCGAAGCCCATCCGCAGCTCGACGCCCCGGTCGGCGGCCCGCCGCGCCATCCGGCGGGCGAACAGCCGCTGGCAGGCGGCGTAGGGCCGGCCCTCCTGGTCGTAGCGGTCGACGGGGGCCCAGGCCCAGCCCGGCTGGGCCGCGAGCACGGTGAGCCGCTCCAGGTCCGGCACCAGTCTCAGATCGCCGTCCGGGCCGCCGATATGCGGGCTGGTGGTGATCGAGTCGTCCACCAGGTAGACGTCGAACACCGGGGACATGCCGACCCCTCGGGCGGCGGCATGCGCGAGGCGGCCGGTGGGGACCGCCTTGACCCTGGTGAGACCGGCATTGTCCACCCAGGTCAGGGCCACGCCGTGGACGTTCTCGGCGTCGAGCCGGGCGGCCTCACTGCGGGCCGCGTGCTGAGTCTCGTCACTGTGCTGCACGGGGCATTCCCTAGCCGCGCGGGACCGTCCTCACCGCCTCCGCCGGCCCGGCGTGACAGCATCGGCGGCATGCCGAACCGGCCCCCGCGGTTCCTCCTCGTACTGCTGTCGGCCCTCATCGCCCTGCTGCCGACCGGCTGTTCGGACGCCGGCGCCGGCTCGGGGACCGGGACGGCGGCGAACAGCCCCGCGGTCCCGGCGCCCGCCGGACTGTCCACCGTCCGGGTCGCCGACCTGCCTCCGGAGGCCCGTGAGACCCTGCGGCTGATCGACGACCGCGGACCCTTCCCGTACCGCAAGGACGGCAGCACCTTCGGGAACTTCGAGGGGATCCTGCCCGAGCGGGAGCGGGGCCACTACCGGGAGTACACCGTCCCCACGCCGGGGGAGCGCGATCGGGGCGCACGCCGCATCGTCACGTGCCGGGAGGGGGAGGTCTACTACACAGACGACCACTACGAGACGTTCAGGGTGGTACTCCGATGAGAAACGATCCCCTCGCCGCACTGTTCGGTGCCACCCCGGGGCGGAACATCACCGTGCTCGACCTCCACGGCGTCACCGACAAGAAGACCTTCATGGAGCGCTGCGCCGGCGACCTGGGGCTCCCCGCGTGGTTCGGCCGGAACTGGGACGCCTTGGCCGACTGCCTCACCGACCTCCCCGGCGAGGAGGGCACCCTCGTGCTCGTCTGCCGGTGGCAGGGGTACGCCGCCGCCCGGCCGGGGGAATGGGCGATCGCCCAGGAGGTCTTCACCCACGCCGTGGACACCATGCCGGGGCAGCTCGCCGTGCTGCTCGCCCTTGGAGGATCCGACGAGAGGGTGACCCGCAGTGCTGGATGATCGGCCCGCACGGTCCGACCCCCGGCTCATGGGAGAATGAAGTACGTGCGTTTTCTCCCGGGCGAGTGTCCGGGACCCCTCCGAATCGACTGGGATGTTCAGCACGTGCGTTTCCTCAACGACATCAAGCCGCCGTACGACCTGACGTACGACGACGTGTTCATGGTGCCGAGCCGCTCGGCCGTGGGCTCCCGTCAGGGCGTCGACCTCGCTTCCCCCGACGGCACGGGCACCACCATCCCGCTGGTCGTCGCCAACATGACCGCGATCGCGGGCCGCCGGATGGCCGAGACCGTCGCCCGCCGCGGCGGTCTGGTCGTCATCCCGCAGGACATCCCGATCGACGTCGTCACCGACGTCATCACCTGGGTGAAGACGCGTCACCTGGTGCTCGACACACCGATCGTGCTCACCCCGCACCAGACGGTCGCGGACGCGCTCTCGCTGCTGCACAAGCGGGCCCACGGGGCGGGCGTCGTCGTCGACGAGGAGCAGCGGCCCGTCGGCGTCGTCACCGAGCACGACCTGTCCGGCGTGGACCGCTTCACCCAGCTGGCCGAGGTGATGACGAAGGACCTGCTGCTCGTCGACGCCGACATCGATCCGCGCGAGGCGTTCACCAGGCTCGACGGAGCGAACCGCAAGCTCGCGCCCGCCGTCGACGGGGACGGCCGGCTCAGCGGCATCCTGACCCGCAAGGGAGCCCTCCGCGCCACGCTGTACACGCCGGCCACCGACGCCGACGGCAAGCTGCGCATCGCCGCCGCCGTCGGCATCAACGGCGATGTGGCGGGCAAGGCCAAGCAGCTCCTCGACGCCGGCGCGGACACGCTCGTCGTCGACACCGCGCACGGCCACCAGGAGTCGATGATCGCGGCGGTCAAGGCCGTCCGCGCGCTCGACCCGGACGTGCCGATCGTCGCGGGCAACATCGTGGCCGCCGAGGGCGTCCGGGACCTCGTCGAGGCCGGCGCGGACATCATCAAGGTGGGTGTGGGCCCGGGTGCCATGTGCACCACCCGCATGATGACCGGCGTGGGCAGGCCGCAGTTCTCCGCCGTCCTGGAGTGCGCCGCCGAGGCGAGGAAGTACGGCAAGCACGTGTGGGCCGACGGCGGTGTCCGCCACCCGCGCGACGTCGCCATGGCGCTCGCCGCCGGCGCGTCCAACGTGATGGTCGGGTCCTGGTTCGCGGGGACGTACGAGTCCCCCGGCGACCTGCAGCAGACCGCCGACGGCCGGCTCTACAAGGAGTCCTTCGGCATGGCCTCCGCGCGTGCCGTCCGCAACCGTACGAGCGAGGAGTCGGCGTACGACCGGGCCCGCAAGGCGCTCTTCGAGGAGGGCATCTCCACCTCGCGCATGTTCCTGGACCCGGCCCGCCCGGGTGTCGAGGACCTGATCGACTCGATCATCGCGGGTGTCCGCTCCTCCTGCACCTACGCGGGTGCCCGGTCCCTGGAGGAGTTCGCCGAGAAGGCGATCGTCGGCATCCAGAGCGCCGCCGGCTACGCGGAGGGCAAGCCGCTGCACGCCAGCTGGAACTGACGACCCGCCGTACGGCCGGCCTGAGCCGGTCCGTGCCGCCCGCCGACGGCCGTGGCCCCGGGGGATCTCCCCGGGGCCACGGCCGCTCCGGCCGGGTCTCCCGGGCTGCGGGCGTGCGATGCGGCGCAACAGGCGGGGGATCCCGCCGCGTGGTGGTTCTGCGTACCGCACCCACCGCCTCCGCACGTGCGGGGGCTCAGACGCTCCCCGCCGCCTCCCTCGCGCTCCACGTCCCCGCNCAGGCGGGGGATCCCGCCGCGTGGTGGTTCTGCGTACCGCACCCACCGCCTCCGCACGTGCGGGGGCTCAGACGCTCCCCGCCGCCTCCCTCGCGCTCCACGTCCCCGCGCTCGCTGCGGCCCGTGCGGGGGCGAAGCCCGACGCCCGGACGGCCCGGGTCACCGCGGAGGCCATCCGGGCGTGGCCGCTGTCGTTCGGATGCAGACCGTCCGCCAGGTCGTCCGCCGTCAGCAGACCGGCACCGGGCAGCAGGGCCAGCCGGTCGTCGCCGTCGGCGACGAGGTCCCGGACGGCCTCCTCCATCGCCGCGCGGAGGTCTGCCAGCGTCGCGCCCAGCGGATTCCGTGCCGTCTCCGCGTCCGGGCGCAGCACGGGGGAGACCAGCAGCAGTGGAGTGGTCCGGTGCCCTCGGCGGACGAGGGAGACGAAGGCGCGGGTCTTCTCGTACAACAGGGGAGCGGAGCAGGGGACGCCCGACCAGCAGTTGGTGCCGAAGGCGAGCGTCATCAGGTCTGCCGGAAGCGAGGCGAGCTGCTGCGCGGTCGCCAGTTCACCGCGGGCCGACCCCGCGTAGCCGAGGTTCACGCAGTCCAGGCCGAGGGCCCGGCCGGCGGCCGAGGGCCAGGCGTGCGCGGGGCGGGTGGACCACCAGCCCTCGGTGATCGAGTCGCCGTGGACCGCCCAGCGAGGCCGGCGCGGTGCCGGGAACACCCTGCCGCCCAGTCCCCGCACCCCGAGGACCACGGGCGCCTGTGACTCCGGCGGATGGACGGTGAACGGTCCCGGGCCGGGTGGCAGGGGGATCGTGACCGTAGCCTCCTCGGCGGGCTCGGTGAACCACTCGGCCGCACAGCGGTCGCCCTCCCACAGCGCGAAGCAGTGCGCGAGGTCGCGAAGCGCGTCGGTCGAGCCGGGCACCCGGGCCCGATAGCGCAGCTCGACCGCTCGGGCGCCGTCGGGAGCCGTGAACTCCAGCCGTACGCCGATCGGGAGCGCGGCGCGTTCCCGGGTGTCCCACGGCAGCCGGTCGAGATCGCCGGGGTCGGCCCTGACCGGACGCCCGCCGTCGAGCCAGGCCACGCCGCGCAGGAACGGTCCGGGGTCGAGCCAGTTCGGGTCCGGCGTCACGGATGCCTCCGTCCGGTCGGGTGCGGGATCGTACGCGGGACCTGACTCCTACCCCGCATGCGGCGAACGCTGCCTCCAGTCCGGCTGCGCCCCTCCGCGCCCCGCCGTCCGCCGACGGCCTCACCACCGGTGGCCGGTGACCGCCCCCGGGGTTACCGGGGGGAGCATTGCGCGGCCCGTGACCGATCGCGTAGCTTCTGCCCCTACCCGGCGGTAACCCGCTGGTCGTATGTCCCGAACGTTCAGGGGAGCCCATGCGCCGGCGATTGCGCCCTTCCACGGTCCGTGGCCGGATCGTGGCTCTCACCGTCGTGCCCGCCGTGGCCCTGCTGGCGTTGTGGAGTTTCGCCATGGTGTCCGTGACGGGCGATCTGCGAGCGCTGGTCCGGCTCCAGAGCGTGTACGAGACGTTCGGCACCCCCGTCGACACGGCGGTCGGACAGATCCAGATCGAGCGCCGGCTCGCCGCGGCCTATCTGGGCGCCGGGCAGCGGAACGCCGGGGCGGCCGACGCCGCCGCCCTGCTGGCCCAGCAGCGTTCGACCGACCGGGCGGTGGCGGCGATGCTCGACGCCGTCGGGGACCCGGAACGCCGCGAGGACCTCTCCGGCCGGCAGCGGGCGTCGCTGGACGCGATGGTCCGGGCCGCCGCACGCCTCGACACGCTGCGGGAGGAGGTGGTCGACCGCAGGCTCTCCTGGAGCGAGGCGGTCGACGCCTACACGGTGATCGTCGAGCCGACCTTCGACATCCAGTCCCAGCTCACCGCGCTGCAGGCCGGACAGCTCGCACGCGAGGCGCAGGTCGTGGTGGAACTCGTACGGGTACGCGAGTTCGTCTCCCGCGAGGACGCGCTCGTCGCCGGGGCACGGGCCGCCGGCATCCTCACCGACAGCCAGTACGACATGCTCACCGCCGCCATCGAGGACCGCCGGGTCTTCCACCGCACCTACGTGCCCGATCTGCCGGCCGACTCCCGGAAGCTCTTCACGGACTTCCAGCGGGGCCCCGAGTACCGGGCACTGACCTCGGGGGAGGACGCGCTGCTCCGGGCGGGTGCGGCGAACGCGGGCCAGGCCATGGCGGACGCCTCGTGGCGGACGACGACGGACCGCGCCGTGAAGCGGTACATGCTGCTGTGCACCGAGTCGGCCCTGAACGCGGCCGAACGCGGGCGTGCCTTCGCCTACCGCGAGATGGTCAAGGCTGCCGTCGTCGGCCTCACGGGGCTGGTGGCTGTCGGGCTCTCCGTCTGGCTCTCGGTGAGCGCCGGCCGCCGGATCGCCCGGCGGCTGGAGGAGCTGCGGGACGCGGCGGACGTCCTCGCCACCCGACGGCTGCCCGAGGTGATGGAGCGACTCGGTGCGGGCGAGGACGTCGACCCGGCCGCGGCGGCGCCGCCGCTCGACTTCGCCGACGGGGACGGGGAGCCCGACGAGATCGCGCAGGTGGGCACGGCCCTCAACGCGGCGCGCCGGGCGGCCGTCGAGGCGGCGGTGAAGCAGGCGACGCTGCGGCGCGGCGTCTTCGCCGTGCTGCTGAACATCGCACGGCGGAACCAGGCGCTGGTCCACCGGCAGGCGAAGCTCGTCGACACCCTGGAGCGCCGGACGACGGACCCCGACACGCTCGAGGACCTGTTCCGCATCGACCATCTGACGACCCGGATGCGGCGCCACGCGGAAGGCCTGATCATCCTCTCGGGAGCGGCGCCCGGACGGCGTTGGCGCAAGCCGGTGCCCCTCGTGGACGTGGTCGCGGCCGCCGTCGGCGAGATCGAGGACTACACGCGGGTCGTGGTGCCCCCGATGCCGGCGGTGGGCGTCGTGGCGGACGCCGTGGCGGACGTGGTGCACCTCGTCGCGGAACTGGTCGAGAACGCCACGGCCTTCTCGCCGCCGCACACCCAGGTGACGATGCGTACGGGCGAGGCCCGCAACGGCTTCGTGCTGGAGATCGACGACCGCGGCCTCGGCATGGACGGCGACGAGCTCGCCCAGGCCCACCGCACCCTGTCGCGGCCGGGCGACTTCGACCCGGTCCAGGACGAACGCCTCGGGCTGTACGTCGTGGGCCGTCTCGCCGCCCGGCACGGCATCACCGTCACCCTCACGCGCTCTCCGTACGGGGGCACCACCGCGGTGGTGCTGCTGCCGAACACGATCACCACCCCGGCGGAGCGGGAGCCTCGGCCGGAGCCGGCACCGGACTCGCTCCCGCTCCCCTCCTCCGCACCGGGGCGGGAGCATGCGGAGGCGGGCGCGGTGGCGGCGTACGGGGCCGGGACCTTCCCGCCCGAGCACGCGCCGGCTTCCGCGGACGCCGTGCTCCACGTCCTTCCCACGGGCGCCGTGCCGACCCCGGACGGGCCGGCGGCAGGGCGCGGCGGCGCCGCGCCTTCCGCAGGGGAAGGCACCACCGGCCCGCGGTCCGACGGCGAGGTCGCGGGTGTCCGGCCCGGCGGCGGTCCGGAGACAGGAGCCGGTCACGCCGCCGACGGTACGGGCGGGGGTCCCCGGCCCGGCCCCGGTACCGAGGAGGCAGACGTCCGACCCGGTGGCCCGCCGCGTCCGCTGCCCGCCCGCCGGCGCTCCCGCCCCCTGACGGCGGAGACGCAGACCGCCCCCGGGGCGGAGCGGCCCCCCGCCGGCCCGGCGCCGCGTCCGGACGTCGGGCGGGGCAGCGACGCGGCCCCGCCACGCACCGCGGCCGTCTCCGGAGCCCGGGCCGCGGGCGAAGCGCCCGCGCAGGATGATCCGGCGCCTCGGACGCTGCCCACCAGGATCCGGCAGGCGTCCCTCGCCGGCCCGCTGCGCGAGGGACCCGGCGGAACACGGCACGACGGGCCCGGAAGGCCGGAGAGGGAGGTCAGCGCCGAGGAGATGCGGGCCATCTTCGGGGCCTTCCAGCGAGGGCTCGACCGCGGACGGAGGAGTCGGCCCCGCGGGAGCGAAGCACAGGGCGGCCCGCCCGACGGGCCGGGAACCACGAACGACGAAGGGACGCACGACGATGGCTGAGCCGTACGACAGAGAGTCCGGAGGGACCGCCGCCGGTGGCCTCGGCTGGCTCCTCGACGACTTGCTCGCGAGGACCGACCACGTCCGGCAGGCCGTGCTGCTCACCGCGGACGGCCTGGTCACCTCCGCCTCCCGGGGCATGCCGCAGCGCGACATCGAGCACCTGTCCGCCGTGTGCGCCGGCTTCCACAGCCTCGCCAAGGAGGCGGGTTCCCGATTCGCGGCCGGGAAGGTCCGTCAGACGATGGTCATGCTCGACGACGCCTACCTCTTCATCACCCCGGCGGGCGACGGGAGCCGTCTCGCCGTGCTCAGCGACGCCGAGACCGACGTCGGGCAGCTCGCCCACGAGATGGCGCTCCTGGTGAAGCGCGTCGGCAGGCACATGACCGTCCCCGCGCGCTCGACCGCCGAGGCCCCCGACGCGTAGTCCCGTGAACGATCACTGGTACGAGGACGAGACCGGGTCGATGGTGCGGCCGTACACCGTCACCCGTGGCCGGACCCGTCCCGTCGCGGAGCACCACATCGATCTGATGTCGCAGGTCAGGGCCGTGGACTGGGACAAGCCCGAGCCACGACTCGACCATGCCCGCAGTGCGCTGCTGGAGTTGGTGCGCCGTGCGCCGCGGCCCGTCGCCGAGGTCGCGGCGGACGCCGACATGCCGCTCACGGTCGTCCGGGTCCTGCTCGTGGACCTGGTGGAGGCGGGTCTGGTGCGGATCGCCGAGCCGCCCGCCGCGCGGGGTGCCCACGATCCGTTCCTGCTGAGGGAAATAGCCGACCGGCTGCGCGAGATGTGAACACCTTTGCGCGGCTGTGCAATGTTCTCCCGTCGTCGCCCCCAGTACGCAACGATCTTGCGCGGGTGCGCAAAGCTCATGCATTACGGTCGGGAACGTCAACCTCGTAGGGTCCTGCCTGTACGTGGAGTGGCGGGGACCGTCTGCTCGGCGATCCCCCGCGCTCCGGGCTGCCCTCAGCCATGCCCGCGCCGGGCCGCCGCGGTCGCCGCCTCACCGATAGGCAGCGATAAGGAGCCTCCCCAGTGTTGGACCACGGCGCAGCGCCCACCATGACCCCCCAGAGGGATCCCGGTGGCCCCGCCCAGGGCCTCGGCAGCCGTCTGATGCGGCGCAAGCCCGTCGAGCAGCTCGTCTCCGAGGGCGGCCAGGGCGAAGGCGGCACGCTCCGCCGCTCGCTCACCATGTGGCAGCTGACCATGATCAGCATCGGTGCCACCCTCGGCACCGGTATCTTCGTCGTCCTCGGCGAGGCCACCCCGCTCGCCGGCCCGGCCGTCGCGATCTCCTTCGTGGTAGCCGGCCTGACCGCCCTGTTCTCGGCCCTGTCCTACGCCGAGCTCGCCGGCGCCGTGCCGGTCTCCGGCTCGTCCTACTCGTACTCGTACGCCACCATGGGCGAGCTGATCGCCTGGGTGTGCGGCTGGTGCCTGGTGCTGGAGTACGGCGTCTCCGTCGCGGCCGTCGCCGTCGGCTGGGGCGAGTACCTGAACGAGCTGCTCGACGGCACGATCGGGGTGACGATCCCGGACGCCGTGTCCGCGCCGATCGGCGAGGGCGGGTTCATCAACCTCCCCGCCCTCGTCGTCGTGCTGCTCGCCATGGTCTTCCTGATGGGCGGCGCCAAGGAGAGCGCCCGCGTCAACACGGTCATGGTCGTCATCAAGATCGTGACGCTGCTGCTCTTCATCGGCATCGGCTTCATGGGCATCAAGGCCGGCAACTACACCCCGCTCGCCCCGCTCGGCGTCACCGGCATCAGCGCCGCCGCGGCCACGCTGTTCTTCTCGTACATCGGCTTCGACGCCGCCTCCACCGCCGGTGAGGAGGCGAAGAACCCGAAGAGGGACCTCCCCCGCGCGATCATGCTGTCGCTGCTGATCGTCACCGTGCTCTACTGCCTCGTCGCCCTGGTCGCCGTCGGCGCCATGCCGTGGCAGGACTTCGAGGGCACCGAGGCGGCACTCGCGCAGATCATGAAGGACGTCACGGGCCAGAGCTTCTGGGGTGTGGTGCTCGCCGCCGGCGCCGTCGTCGCGATCGCCAGCGTCGTCTTCGCCGTGCTGTACGGCCAGACCCGGATCCTGTTCGCGATGTCCCGCGACGGCCTGGTGCCCAAGGTCTTCGCCAGGGTGAACGAGAAGACCGGTGCCCCGCGCGCCAACACACTGATCGTCTCGCTGTTCTGCGGCGTCCTGGCGGCCTTCATACCGCTCGGTGAGCTGGCCAACGCCACCAGCATCGGCACGCTCTTCGCCTTCGGGCTGGTCAACGTCGCCGTGATCATCCTGCGCTGGAAGCGCCCCGACATGAACCGCACCTTCAAGGTGATGCTCTTCCCGGTCACCCCGATCCTCGGATTCGGCTTCTGCGCCTACATGATGCTCAGCCTTCCCGGCATCACCTGGGTGTGGTTCGGTGGCTGGATGGCCGCCGGGCTCGTGTTCTACTTCCTGTACGGCCTTCGCCGCTCCCGGTTGGCAACAGCAGAGAAGTGATCCACCCCCTGTGCGACTGAACGATCTCGACGAACGCATCGTCCACGCCCTCGCCGAGGACGCCCGCCGTTCCTACGCCGACATCGGTTCGCTCGTCGGCCTGTCCGCGCCCGCCGTGAAGCGGCGCGTGGACAGGCTCCGGGCGGAGGGAGTCATCACCGGCTTCACGGTCCGCGTCGACCCGGCCGCGATGGGCTGGGAGACCGAGGGCTTCATCGAGATCCACGCACGCAGCAACACCTCGCCCGAGACCATCAAGCGCGGCCTCGAGCGGTACCCGGAAGTCGCGTCCGCCTCCACCGTCACCGGTGAGGCGGACGCGATCGTCCAGGTCTTCGCCTCCGACATGCGGCACTTCGAGCGCGTCCTGGAGCGGATCGCCGGCGAACCGTTCGTCGAGCGGACCAAGTCGGTCCTCGTGCTGTCCCCCCTGCTCAGGCGGTTCTCCTCGGGGGCACCCGCCTGAGTCCGCGGCGGCCCGAGCCCGCGGTGGGGGAGGCGGTCCCACCGGTACCGCGCGGGCCCCTCCGGTCCCACCGGAAGCCGTCGGGGGTGCCGACGCCCGAGGCGCAACGGATCACCGGCCCTCGCCGGATTCACGCAACGGATCGACACTCGGAACGCAACGGTCTCGCCTTGTCCCGGCGGTTGGCCGGAACGTACCGTTTTTGACGTCTCCCCGACACCCTCCCCACTCCTTCCGAGGTAGGTCCATGCCGCCGCTGCGCACCGCCCTGCTCCAGAGCTCCGGGACCCCCGGCGACGTCGCGAAGAACCTCGAGATCCTCGACACCCACGCGGCCCGCGCCGCCGCCGCCGGGGCCGGCCTCCTCGTCGCCCCGGAGATGTTCCTCACCGGCTACGCGATCGGCGCCGACGTGCACCGCCTCGCCGAGACGGCCGACGGCGCCGCCGCCGGGGCCGTCGCCGCGACCGCCGCCCGGCACGGGATCGCCGTCGTCTACGGCTACCCGGAGCGCGGCACCGGGCCCGAGGCGGAGACGGTGTACAACGCGACGCAGCTGATCGGTCCCGACGGCGCCCGCCTCGCGAACTACCGCAAGACCCATCTCTTCGGCTGCTTCGAGAAGCAGTGGTTCGCGCCGGGCGACGAGACGGTCGTCCAGGCCGAGCTCGACGGCCTTCGCATCGGCCTGCTGATCTGCTACGACGTCGAGTTCCCGGAGAACGTGCGCGCCCACGCCCTGGCGGGCACGGACCTGCTGGTGGTGCCGACGGCGCTGATGAACCCCTTCCGGTTCGTCGCCGAGAAGCTGCTCCCGGTCCGTGCCTTCGAGAGCCAGATGTACGTCGCGTACGCCAACCGCACCGGCCCCGAGGGCGACTTCGACTTCGCCGGGCTGAGCTGCCTCGCGGGCCCCGACGGCATCGTCCGGGCCCGCGCCGGCCACGGGGAGGACCTGGTGGTCGGCGACGCCGACCCGGCCCTGCTGGCCGCCTCCCGCGCCGACAACCCGTATCTGCGCGACCGCCGGCCCGGCCTGTACGGGCCGCTCGCCCGCTGAGACATCCCGCCCCGCCCCCGCCACACCAGGAGCAACACCCCATGACGTCCACGGTGCCCACCGCCGTCCCGCACACCGACGCGCAGCCGCCCATCACCATGTTCGGGCCGGACTTCCCGTACGCCTACGACGACTTCCTCGCGAACCCGGCGGGCCTGGGCCAGATACCCGCGACCGAGCACGGCACCGAGATCGCGGTCATCGGCGGTGGTCTCTCCGGCATCGTCGCCGCGTACGAGCTGATGAAGATGGGCCTCAAGCCGGTCGTCTACGAGGCGGACCGGATCGGCGGCCGGCTGCGCACGGTGGGCTTCGAGGGCTGCGACCCGTCGCTCACCGCCGAGATGGGCGCCATGCGCTTCCCGCCGTCCTCGACGGCGCTGCAGCACTACATCGACCTGGTGGGGCTGGAGACCAGGGCCTTCCCCAACCCGCTCGCCGAAGCCACCCCCTCCACCGTCGTCGACCTCAAGGGCGAGTCGCACTACGCCGAGACCATCGACGACCTGCCGCAGGTGTACCGCGACGTGGCGCAGGCGTGGAACGCCTGCCTGGAGGAGGGCGCGGACTTCTCCGACATGAACCGCGCCATGCGCGAGCGCGACGTCCCGCGGATCCGCGAGATCTGGGCGGAGCTCGTCGAGAAGCTCGACAACCAGACCTTCTACGGCTTCCTCTGCGACTCCGAGGCCTTCAGGTCCTTCCGGCACCGCGAGATCTTCGGCCAGGTCGGGTTCGGCACCGGCGGCTGGGACACCGACTTCCCCAACTCCATCCTGGAGATCCTCCGCGTCGTCTACACCGAGGCCGACGACCACCACCGCGGCATCGTCGGCGGCTCCCAGCAGCTGCCGCTGCGGCTCTGGGAGCGTGCGCCGGAGAAGATCACGCACTGGGCGTACGGCACCTCGCTCGCCACGCTGCACGTGGACGGGGAGCCCCGGCCCGCCGTGACCCGGCTGCACCGCACCGCGGGCAACCGCATCACCGTCACGGACGCCTCCGGCGACATCCGCACCTACCGGGCGGCCATCTTCACCGCGCAGTCCTGGATGCTGCTCTCCAAGATCGCCTGCGACGACTCGCTGTTCCCCATCGACCACTGGACGGCGATGGAGCGCACGCACTACATGGAGTCGTCCAAGCTGTTCGTCCCGGTGGACCGGCCGTTCTGGCTGGACAAGGACGAGCAGACCGGCCGTGACGTCATGTCGATGACGCTCACCGACCGGATGACGCGCGGCACCTACCTGCTGGACGACGGCCCGGACAAGCCCGCCGTCATCTGCCTCTCGTACACGTGGTGCGACGACAGCCTCAAGTGGCTGCCGCTGTCCGCGAACGAGCGCATGGAGGTCATGCTCAAGTCGCTCGGCGAGATCTACCCGAAGGTCGACATCCGCAAGCACATCATCGGCAACCCGGTGACCGTGTCCTGGGAGAACGAGCCCTACTTCATGGGCGCGTTCAAGGCCAACCTGCCGGGTCACTACCGCTACCAGCGGCGGCTGTTCACCCACTTCATGCAGGACCGGCTGCCCGACGACAAGCGCGGCATCTTCCTCGCCGGCGACGACATCTCGTGGACGGCCGGCTGGGCCGAGGGCGCGGTGCAGACGGCGCTCAACGCCGTGTGGGGCGTGATGCACCACCTCGGTGGTGCCACCGATGCCACCAACCCGGGCCCGGGTGATGTCTTCGACGAGATCGCCCCGGTGGAACTCCCCGAGGACTGACGCCCCTCCCGGGACCCGCACGCCGCGGGTCCCGGCGTGAACGAACCCCCGCCGCCGACCGCGATCCGGCCGGACCCGGGAGGTCACCCAGCCGCCGCCGGCCGGACACCCCGGCCGGCGGCGGCCCCGTGTGCGCCGGGTCCGGCGCGGTGGGTCCCGCGCAGGCCGCCCGTGTTCGGGCCCGGGTTTGCCGCCGACAGGCGGCATGCGACGGTACGAGACGCTGCCGCTGCCGGGAGACGCCGAGTCGCACTGCCGACTGCTGCCCGGTCCTGGCAGTGTGCTTCCGCGGTGATCGATGCAACGATGCTTCATCGGCGCGTTCGCCGCCACGGCGGAGTGGCACTGAAGGCCTGCCCCGATCTTCCGGTTCCAGCCTCTTCGGGCTGGTTCCTCCCACCGCTTCCCCGGATTCCCCCATCGCAGACAGGACACGGTATGACCGAACCCCGGGCGAGGCGATACCGGCACTGGGCCTCCCGCGCTCTCGCCACTGCGTTCTTTGCAGTGCTCGCAGGTGTCGGATTCCTGTGGACCGCGCTGGGAATCTCCGGGGGTGGAGCTGCCGTCGGCCTCATCGGTGTGCAGGGCAGCATCACCGTGACGGCCTGTGACACGCGTCCAGCCGCGAGAGGAGGCGACACCACCTACTGCCGGGGGACCTTTGTCTCGGCGGACGGCCGGATCACCGACAGACATGCCGAGACGGAACCCGCGGAAGCGCGCCCCGGGGACCAACTCAGGGTTCGCAGTGTGCTCACCGGCGTGTATACCGTCGAGGACATGTCATCAGAGGCTCACCTGCACATCCTGGGAATCGTCGGGGGTGGGATCGCGAGCGCCGCCGGGTTCTACGGGATGCTTCGCGCGCCGGCGCTGAGCGAAGTGCGGGCCTCATGGCGGTCGTGGTCCCGCGTGCGCTCTGGACGGTGAGTTGCCGTCGGCCGGTGACGGCTTCGGCTGTTCCGGCGAGAGTGGTACCCGGGGAGGACCGGCCGCTTGCGTCATCGAACGCCGCAAGCGTCACCGCGCCGTGGCACCGACGTACGACAGGCTTGCCGTCCGCTACGAGGCGACCGTGCGTCATGGTGCGCCGTGAGCGCCCGCACCCGGCGCCCGGCAGTGCTGGTCAGAGCACAGGCCCCATTGCCGTCGACCGCAGCCCGTGACTTCGCGGCCTGCCCTTTCGGCCGGGGCCGTGCCGTCAGCGCAGCGGGGTGAGCAGGCAGCGCCCGACCAGGCCGACCCCGGCGTCCAGCCGTTCGGCGAACTCGTCGGCCAGAGAGGGAAGTTCCCGAAGCCCCCACAGCAGCCGCGCCGCCGACCAGGCGCCGTCACGGGCCCGCTCCAGGCTCCATGAGCTGAGGAGGTGGGTGAGGGGATCGGCGATCTCCAGCAGATCCGGACCGGGCATCAGATCCTCGCGGATGCGCTCCTCCAGCATCGTGAGGATGTCGCCCACGCGGTCGAAGTCGGCTTCCAGGTCCGGGGGTCGGCAGCCGAGCGTACGGCAGGTGTCCACCACGGCCAGCGCGAGGTCGTGTCCGATGTGCGCATTGATCCCGGCCAGCGCGAACTGCAGCGGGCGTACGCCGGGATGACGCCGGAACTGGAACAACGGCCGCCAGCAGGCGGGCGCCCGGCCGCCCGCGGCGACCGTGTCCGCGGCCGACAGATAGCGCTCGGCGAAGAGGACCTGCAGCGTGACTGCGGACTCGCGGTCGGGGAACCCGCCGTTGTCGATGCACCGGCCGAGTTGTTCCGTGACGGTCAGGTAGACGCGGTTGAAGACCGCGATCCCGTCGCCCGCGGGCCAGTCGGAGCGGAACGCGCGCATCCGGTCCAGCACCGTGCCGACCGGGGCTCGGCCCGCTCCGCCGTCGGCCGCGTACTGTGCGATCTTCGCCATGGGGGCAGCGTCCCAGCCTTAGGCTCGGACACGCGCCGCCCGGCCGCAGGCGTCCCCGGAACGGGGGAACGTCACGGCCGCGGCGGCCTGGGGAGGGAGCACAGCACATGTCAGGCGTACCCGATCGGCGCCGGGCGGAACGGCAGGACCGGCGCCTCGCGGCCGGCCGGGGCGTCATGGCCGCGGCGGCCTCCGCGGTGGTGGCCCTGGGCACCGTCGCCGGACTGATGTCCACCGCGGGCCGTGGCGGCGAGGAGGGTACGGCACGGCCCGAGGCGAGGAGTTCGCCCCTGACGATACCGCTGCCCGCACGCCCGAGCCGCACGCCGTCCGCACCCGAGGCGCCCCCGGCGCCCTCGCCCCCGGCCGTGTCCGCCACCTCGTCCCCGAAGAGCCGCCCGGCCGGCGGCGCCGGGACGCCCGCGGCCGCCGGCCGGCTCTACCGCCATCCGCAGTCCCAGGTGCTGGACTGGGTGCGGGAGCACCGTGACGATCCCCGCAGGCCGCTGATCGAGTCGCGTATCGCCGCGCACCCCGCCGCAGTCTGGTTCCCCGAGCACGACCCCGGCCGGATCGCGGGCCGGGTGCGCGCGGTGACCTCGGGTGCGGCCGCTTCGGGCCGCGTGCCGGTGCTGGTGCCCTACGCGATCCCGGACCGGGACTGCGGCGGCGCGTCCCGGGGCGGCGCGCCCGATCTCGCCGCGTACGACGCCTGGATACGGCAGTTCGCCGGCGGCCTCGGCGACGGACCGGTCATCGTCGTCCTGGAACCGGACTCCATCGCCCTCGCCGACTGCCTCGCGGACGACCGCCGGGCGGCCCGCTACGCCTCGCTCGCCCGGGCGGCGCGCACCCTGAAGGCCGCCAACCCCCGGGCGAGGGTGTACTTCGACGCGGGCCACTCCGGCTGGCACCCGGCCGCGAAGCAGGCCGCCGAGCTGCGTGCCGCGGGCGCCGCCACCAGCGGCGACGGCATCTTCACCAATGTCTCCAACTTCCACGGCACCGACGAGGAGGCGCGGTACGCACGCCGGGTGCTGGACTCCCTCGGCGGACCCCCGGGCCTGGGCGCCGTCATCGACACCAGCCGCAACGGCAACGGCGCGCCGGAACGGGGCGCCTGGTGCGATCCCGCCGGCCGCGCCCTCGGCCGGACCCCGACCACCGGGACGGGGAAGGCCCGCATCGACGCCTATCTGTGGGTGAAGCTGCCCGGGGAGTCGGACGGGTGCCGGGGCGCGGCGGGCACCTTCGCCCCGGACTACGCCTACGACCTGGCGACCGGCTGACCGCCGCCGTCACCCTCGTCGTACGTGGAGGTGCCCGCGTCCGGCGGCGGTTCCTGCGGCTTCATGCGCGCGGCGGCGAAGGCGCGCAGCACGTGGTGGCCGGTGATGACGGCGACGGTGCCGCCGGGCACGCCGCCCGGATCGCGGCGACGACCGCCGCGGCCTTCGGGCAGAGCCCGAACGGGAGCGCGAGGCACGTGGCGGCCCGGCAGGCGGCCGTCGAGTGCACCCGGGTGGCGGCCCTCACGCCGACGGCGGTGCACCCCCGCGCCGCGCCCGGAGATCCGGTGCCGGAGCGGGAGTCCGAGCGCCGGACGCCCCCGGCGCGGCGGGCGCCGGTCCCCGGGCACTGCCCCGCAGCACTCCCGCCCCCAGCACCAGCCCGAAGGCGAGCACCGTCACCAGCCCGAACGACGCGACCAGCGAGGTCAGATCGGCGATCCCGCCGATCGCCGAGGGAGCGATCAGGCCGGACGTGTACGTGATCGTCGCCACCCCCGCGATCGACTGGCTCGGGTTCGTCCCGCTGCGCCCCGCCGCCGCGAACGCCAGCGGTACCACCACGGCGATACCGAGCCCGATGCAGCCGAACCCGGCCATCGCGGCCGCCGGATGGGGCGCCAGAACCACCAGCACGCCTCCGGCGGTCGCGAGTACGCCGCCGACGCGGACCGTGCGGACCGGGCCGAACCGGTCCACGACCCGGTCGCCGGCCAGCCGCGCCACCGCCATGGTCAGGGCGAACGCCGTCGTGGACGCGGCGGCGAGCCCGGCCGAGGTGCCCAGCACGTCCCTCAGGTACACCGCCGACCAGTCCAGGCTCGCGCCCTCGGCGAACACCCCGCAGAACCCGATCGCGCCGATGACCACCGCGGCCTTCGGCGGCAGCGCGAACCGAGGGGGCGGCTCCTCGTCGGCGGAGCCGCGCAGGTCGAGCACACCCTGACAGGCCAGCAGACCGACCACGGTCAGGACGGCGGACGCGAGCAGATGATGGAGCCGTGCGTCGCTGCCGAGATGCGCGGCCACCGTACCCGCGGCGGAGCCGAGGAGTGCGCCCACGCTCCACATGCCGTGCAGCCCGGACATGATCGAGCGGTCGAGACGGTTCTCGACCTCGACCCCCAGGGCGTTCATGGCGACGTCGGACATCCCCGCGGCGGCGCCGTACACGAACAGCGTGGCGCACAGGGCGTACACGTGGGGGGACAGTGCCGGGAGGGCCAGGGACAGCGTCCAGAGCGCGAGCAGCCCGCGCAGCGCGGTGCGTGCCCCGTAGCGATGGCTGACGGCGCCCGCGAGCGGCATCGCGAGGGACGCGCCGATGGCGGGGAAGGCGAGTGCGAGGCCCAGTTGTCCCGCGCTGACGCCCGCGTGGTCCTGGATCCACGGGATGCGGGTGGCGAAGCTGCCCGTCACGGCACCGTGCACACAGAACACGGCGGCCACGGCGTAGCGCGCCCTGGTCAGCCGTCGCATGTCGTAGGCGTAGGCAGCCACCTCTGTCGGCATCGGCGCCGTCCTCCCCGGGAATCGCGGTCTGCGCGTAAACTATCAGGAACCCTGCCTGATAAATACCCGGCAGTGAGGCAGCATCTGGAAGGATTCCGGCATGCCCGCATCCCCGAGCACCGCCCGGGCCATCAACGACCGGCTCGCGCTGCGACTGCTGCAGCAGGAGGGCCCGTTGACGGCGGGCCAGCTGAAGACGCTCACCGGACTCTCCCGGCCCTCCGTCGCGGACCTGGTGGAACGGCTCCAGGTGTCGGGGCTGATCCGGGTCGTGGGAGAGGCCGGCGAGCAGCGCCGCGGGCCCAACGCCCGGCTGTACGGGATCGTCGCCGACCGCGCCCATCTCGCGGCCCTCGACGTCCGCACCCAGGGCCTCTCCGTCGTGGTCGCCGACCTGGTGGGCGCCACACTGGCCGAGGCGACGCTGCCCATCGGCAGCGACACGGGCACGGAACCGGCCGTCGAGCGGGCCGTGGCCCTGCTGGAGAGCACGGCCCACGAGGCCGGTGTCCGACGTCTGCACAGCGTCGGCATCGGCGCGCCGGGGCTGATCGACCCGGTCACGGGGGAGCTGCGGAACTCCACCAAGCTGCCCGCCTGGCATCGCAGACTCGTCGCCGCCCTCCAGCAACGGCTCCCGGCGACCGTGCTCGTGGAGAACGAGACCAACCTCGCCGCCGTCGCCGAACAGCGCCTCGGGTCCGCCCGCGGCCTGGACGACTTCGTGCTGCTCTGGCTCGGCCAGGGAGTCGGCGCGGCCGTCGTCCTCGGCGGTGCGCTGCGGCGGGGTGCGTCGGGCGGTGCGGGGGAGATCGGCTTCCTGCCGGTGCCCGGTACCGGCGGACTTCCGTCCGCGACGGGCTGCGACGCCGGTTTCCACGCGCTGGCCGGCGCGGCCGCCGTCCGGGAACTCGCCGTGCACCACGGCATCGACGCGGGAGCCGAGGAGGCGGTACGGGCCGCGGCGGCGGGGAAATGCCCCGGCGGGCGGGGCGACGCCTTCCTCGACGCGCTCGCCGGGCGGCTCGCGGTGGGGGCCGCCGCGGTCGCCGCCGTGCTCGACCCCGGCTGCGTGGTCCTCGGCGGGGAGATCGGGTACGCCGGCGGTGCGGCCCTCGCCGGACGGGTGGAGGCGCGCCTGGCGGACCTGTCGCCGCTGCGCACCGGCGTCCGGCCGGCGGAGCTGGGCGGTGAGGCCGTGCTGCGGGGCGCCCTGCTCGCGGCCCGGGACGCGGCCCAGGCGGAGCTCTTCGCGCCGGCGCCCTGAGGGTTCGCCTTGCCGCGGGCGTCCGTTGCGCCTTGCCCCGGTGGTGTACGTGCCGGCCGCCGGGTGCACGTCAGATGTCACGGCTGGGCGGCCCGCGCAGACCGCGGACCGTCGAGAGGGGGGCGCCGGAAGGCGAGGCGGGCCCAAGAGGCCTGCGGACCCGGCGGCGGCAAGGGCCGGGAACCGCCGCCGGGCGTTCCTCACGCGGGGTGCGGCAGGTCCCGAGGTGCCGCACCCCTTACGCGTCAGCAGGCCCCGAGGTCCTGCCACACCCCCCATTCGCCGGTGGTGCCGGGCTCCTCGCCCTTCGTCCACCACTTCGCCTTCCAGGTACGGGAGTCGTGGGAGACGGTCGTGCCGCCGCCGTACTCGGCCGTCGCGTTCCACGGGGGCGCCGTGCACTGCCCGCCGCCCCCGCCCGAAGTTCCACCAGCGGCCCCGCCCGTCGTCCCGCCCGTGTCGGACCCTCCGCCGGACGTTCCCGTGCCGGGGTCGACGACGGTGGCGCCCCGTGCGAGATCGTCCGCCAGTGCGTAGGTCTTCCCGCCGAAGGTCACCGTCCAGTTCGACGGAGTGGACACCGGTAGGTAGTAGACGAAGTCGATCTCCACGGACGCGCCCGGCGCGAGGGTCTGCCAGCCCGGCAGCTTGAGGGAGACGCGGTGGTGATCGCCCTTCAGCCCGCCCGCGTTGGTGCCCGTGTGGTCGCTCCGCACGACGGTCGTGCCGAAGCCGGACTGGTCCTTGGCGTTGCCCGGAGCGGATGTGCCGTAGTCGAACCGGAACTCCGTGCCGCCCGGCAGCGTCGCCGTCGTACGGTTGGTGATCCTGAGCTTGGGGCTGATCGGGTAGTTGGAGTCGCCGAGCGGGAATTGCCCGAACTCCACCTCCACGTCGACCGCTTCGGCGGGCATCGGGCCGGCCGCCCGCCGGGCGCCGTAGGGCGGGGCGGTCCTGAACTTCTCGTACATGGCCGTGGTGAGCGTGTCGCCGGTCTCGTACTGGCCCTTCGCCGCGTTCCAGCCGTAGTCGCCGGCCAGTTCCCAGACCATCGTCCCGCCGATACCGCGGTCCACCACGTAGTCGGCCTTGGCGCCCACCGACTGCTCGTCCTCGGTGGAGAGGAAGACCTTCTTCTCGGCGTTCCACAGCCAGGGCGCCACGAGCAGGGCGTCGTACCTGCGGACGTACGTCCCGGTCAGTGTCGTGCCGGCGGGGAAGCCGTACCGCGTGACGTAGTCGCCGACGACGCCGAGCTCCAGGTTCTTGGCGTGCCACATCGGGTTGGAGCCGGCCGGCGACTCCCTGCCCGCGGTGTCCTTGTCGTGCCAGAGGTTGTCGATCCCGACCGCGCCGTCACCGCACCTGGTCAGTCCCGAGCCGGCCGGGCAGGTCGTCGAGGGCGCCCGTCCCCACAATCCGTCCGTCCCGCCCTGGACGTTCTTGAATCCGCGGGTGTAATAGGGGAGGCCGATGTTGATCCGGCCGGGCGGCATCGAGCCGCGGAAGTAGTGATAGGCCCAGTCGGTGTTGAGATAACCGATTCCGCCGTACTGGGACGTCGAATAGACTCCGGCCGCCGCGAGTTCGCCGTCCTTGCCATCGTCGAACAGCGAGGCGTTCGGGCCGACGTACTCGTTCCAGGCGCCGTGCAGGTCGTAGGACATGATGTTGACGTAGTCCAGGTACTTCTGGACCTGGAACGTCTCCATTCCCCGGAGCAGATATCCGGACGACGGCGCCGCCACCGTGAGGAGATAGTGCTTCCCGTCCGCGGCGCCCGCCCGGTCCAGCTTCTCGCGCAGGGTCCTCATCAGTGCGGCGTAGCCCTTGACGAGGCCGGCGCGGCGCGGGTTGGACACGGTGTGGTCCAGCGGGTTCCCCGCGTCCTTCATCGACGTCGGGTACTCGTAGTCGATGTCGACGCCGTTGAACCCGTACTTCTTCACGAAGGCGACCGCCGATTCGGCGAAGGTGTCGATCCCGGCCTGGTTCACCGATCCGTCGGTGTTCGTCGCCATCGCGTAGAAGCCGCCGGAGTCCACCCTGCTGCCGTCGGCGGCGAAATAGCCGCCGGTCTCGGCCCAGCCGCCGACGGAGATCAGCGTCTTGACGTCCGGGTGCTGCTTCTTGAATTTCCCGAGCAGATTGAAATGCCCCTTGTACGGGAAAGCAGGGTCCATTTCCGCACCCGCGATGCCCGGCCAGGTCGTTCCGGTCGCGGGGTTGTCCGGTACGTCCGCGCCGACGGACAGCCTGTTGTCGCCGTCGACGTGCCCGAACGCGTAGTTGACGTGGGTGATCTTGTCCCACGGGATGTCGGAGGCGAGATAGGCCGGCTCGCCGTTCTTCCCGGTACGCCAGCCGGTGAAGTAGCCGATGACGCGGCGCTGGTGGTCGGCGCCCATCCGCTCGCGGCCTTCGGCGTCGTAGACGGTGCAGTAGGGCACCGCGACGCCGGGGGTGCGGTGGAGTCCGTCGGGCCGGCAGGACTCGTGGTCGTCGGCGGCGTGGGAGACGCCGCCGGTGAGCGAGCCGAGCAGCAGTCCGGCGGCGACCGCGCCGGCTGCGAGCAGCGTGGCTCTCGCACGGGTGGGAGTGAGCACGGTGGGGGCTCCTGGGGAGGGTGGGGATCACACGACTGGCGGTGGGATGGGTGGTGTTGGCCCTGGTGTGCGCACACCGGGGGGCTTCTCCGCGGAGGTGACGCAGAGATTAAGAGGACTAGACCAGTGCGTCAATAGGTCTGGACCATCCCGGGTCGGTGGGCTCCTGTGAGCCAGCACACAGGGAGTCACTCCCATGGCCCGCCGGTGCTCGTGGCACACTGGGCCTGTATCAGCAGCAGCGCACTCCGGGGTCGGTGCAATTCCGAACCGGCGGTTACAGTCCGCGACCCGTCCGCAGCCAGCGGCCGGTTGACCAGGTGAAATTCCTGGACCGACGGTGAAAGTCCGGATGGGAGGCAGTGCGCGGCGGGCGGCCCTGGCGGTCCGCCGGCCGTAGCGGCTGATCGTCCTCGAGGACACTCCGAGGACGGTCGGGACCGTTGACGCCGGCGTTTCCCGAGGTGCCGCGCCGCTTCTCTGTCGACATCGACAGCCCCGGAGTCCGTGCCCGAAGAGGCAGGAGGACCCGGTGGCCACCGCAGCCGACACGCACGCCATGCGCCGAGCCGTTGTGCTCGCCGCCCGCGGTCTCGGCTCCACCAGCCCCAACCCGGTCGTCGGGTGCGTCGTCACCGACATGTCCGGACGCCGGGTCGGCGAGGGCTTCCACCAGCGCGCCGGCGGCCCCCACGCGGAGATCCACGCCCTCCGGGAAGCGGGCGGGCACGCCCGCGGCGGCACGGCGTACGTCACCCTCGAGCCCTGCAACCACACCGGCCGCACCGGCCCCTGTGCCCAGGCCCTGGTCGAGGCCGGGATCGCCCGTGTCGTGTACGCGGTCGCCGACCCGAATCCTCAGGCCACCGGAGGGGCCGACACCCTGCGCGCGGCCGGCGTCCAGGTCGAGCAGGGCCTTCTCGAGGAGGAGGCGGAGGCGGGCAACACCGCCTGGCTCACCGCGGTGCGGCTGCGCCGCCCCTACGTCGTGTGGAAGTACGCCGCCACCCTCGACGGCCGGATCGCCGCCGCAGACGGGACCAGCCGCTGGATCAGCTCGGCCGAGTCCCGTGCCGACGTCCACAGGCTGCGCGCCGAAGCCGACGCCGTGGTCGTCGGCTCGGGCACGGCCCGGGCCGACGACCCGCAACTCGCGGTCCGCGGCATCGACGGGGCCACCCAGCCGCTGAGGGTCGTGCTCGACACCGAGGCCCGGGCCGTGAGGCCGGGCGCCCGGGTCCTCGACGCCGCCGCACCCACCCTCGTCGCCGTCGCCGAGGACGCCGAGACCGCCCTCCCCGGCGTGCTGCGGCTGCCCCGGGACGGCCGCGGCCTGTCCGTCCCCGCCCTCCTCGAGGCGCTGTACGCGCGCGGCGTCCGCTCCGTGCTCCTCGAGGGCGGCCCCACGCTCGCCGGATCCTTCGTCGCCGCGGGCAGCGTCGACCGAGTCGTCGGCTACCTCGCGCCCGTACTCCTCGGCGACGGCCCCGCGGCCCTCGCGGGCGCCGGAATCACCACCATCACCGAAGCGTTGCGGCTCGACGTGGCCGAGACCGTGCGTCTCGGCCCCGACCTGCGCATCACCGCGACCATCCCCAAGGGAGCCTGACAGTGTTCACCGGAATCGTCGAAGAGCTGGGCGAGGTCACCGCCGTGGAGGACCTCGGCGACGCCTCCCGCTTCCGAGTGCGCGGACCCGTCGTCACCGAGGGGGCCAAGCACGGCGACTCCATCGCCGTCAACGGCGTCTGCCTCACCGTCGTGGAGGCCGCCGGCGGCGAGTTCACCGCCGATGTGATGGCCGAGACGCTGAAGCGCTCCGGCCTCGGCACGCTCGACGCCGGCTCCCGGGTCAACCTGGAGCGGCCCATGGCCGCCGACGGGCGCTTCGGCGGGCACATCGTCCAGGGGCACGTCGACGGCACGGGCGCGGTCGTCGAGCGCACCCCGTCCGAGCACTGGGAGATCGTCAAGGTCTCCCTCCCGGCCGGGCTCTCCCGCTACGTCGTGGAGAAGGGCTCCATCACGGTCGACGGCGTCAGCCTCACCGTCGTCGACGCCGGCCGGGACCACTTCACCGTCAGCCTGATCCCCACCACCCTCGCGCTGACCACGCTCGGCACCAAGCAGCCCGGCGACCCGGTCAACCTCGAGGTCGACGTCGTCGCCAAGTACGTCGAGCGGATGCTCGGCGACCGCTCCGACCGTGCGGGGGGGACCGCCGAGTGAGCGCTGTCGACTGGCTGAACTCCGAGGCGTTCACCGCCTTCGGCCAGCACATCAAGTGGTCCGACATGACCGGCAACGTGATCGGGCTGATCGCCCTCGCGCTCGGCTGGCGCCGCTCCATATGGACCTGGCCCGCCCAGTTCCTGTCCGGCCTCATCCTCTTCGCCGCGTTCGCCCCCCATCTGACCGGCAGCGCCGGCAAGCAGGTGGTCGTGATGGCCGTGGCCGGCTGGGGCTGGTGGCAGTGGACCCGGGGCCGGGGACAGGCCCAGGACGGCTCCATCGCCGTCCGCTTCGCCACCTGGCCCGAGCGCGGACTCATGCTCGCCGTGGCCGCCCTCGGAACCGTCGCCGTCGCCCTGCTCTTCACGGCCTACCCCACGCTGTCGTGGGACCCCTGGCCGGACGCCTACATCTTCGTCGGCACGCTCGTCGCCATGTACGCCCAGGCCCGCGGCATGGTCGAGTTCTGGTTCGCCTGGCTCCTCGTCGATCTCGTCGGCGTGCCGCTGAACTTCGCCAACGGCTACGCCTTCTCCGGTTTCGTCTACGTCATCTACGGCGCGCTCGTCCTGTGGGGCATGCGCGACTGGTGGCTCCGGTCCCGTACGACCACTGCTCTGGAAGGAGCGGCAGCATGAGCGTCCGCCCGTCCCCCACCACCGCCCTGCCGGACGCGGGGGGCCCCGTCGCCCCGTCGCACTGGTTCCCGGCCGACGGCACCGAGGACGATCTCCGCCTCGACCCGGTCGAGCGGGCCATTCGCGACATCGCCGCCGGTCGGCCCGTCGTGGTCGTCGACGACGAGGACCGCGAGAACGAGGGCGACCTCGTCATCGCCGCCGAGAAGGCCACCCCGGAGATCGTCGCGTTCATGATGAGCGAGTGTCGCGGACTGATCTGCGCGCCCANCTCGACCCGGTCGAGCGGGCCATTCGCGACATCGCCGCCGGTCGGCCCGTCGTGGTCGTCGACGACGAGGACCGCGAGAACGAGGGCGACCTCGTCATCGCCGCCGAGAAGGCCACCCCGGAGATCGTCGCGTTCATGATGAGCGAGTGTCGCGGACTGATCTGCGCGCCCATGGAGAGCGAGGAGCTGGAGCGGCTCGAGCTGCCCCAGATGGTGGCGCACAACACCGAGTCGATGAGCACGGCGTTCACCGTCTCCGTCGACGCCGGGCCCGCGCACGGGGTGACCACGGGCATCTCGGCCGCCGNATGGAGAGCGAGGAGCTGGAGCGGCTCGAGCTGCCCCAGATGGTGGCGCACAACACCGAGTCGATGAGCACGGCGTTCACCGTCTCCGTCGACGCCGGGCCCGCGCACGGGGTGACCACGGGCATCTCGGCCGCCGACCGCGCCACCACCCTGCGGCTGCTGGCGGGCGGCACGGCGGACGCGGCCGACTTCGTCCGCCCCGGCCACGTCTTCCCGCTGCGCGCCCGGCCGGGCGGTGTCCTGGTGCGCCCGGGCCACACCGAGGCCGCGGTGGACCTCGCCCGGCTCGCGGGGCTGCGCCCCGCCGGGGCGATCGTCGAGATCGCCGGCGAGGACGGGGTGATGCTGCGGCTGCCCGAACTGGTGCCCTTCGCCCGCAAGCACGGACTCACGATCATCTCGATCGAGGACCTGATCGCCTACCGTCGCAGCGCGGAGCCGACCGTCCGCCGCGAGGCCGAGGTCGACCTGCCCACCGCGCACGGCGCGTTCACGGCCTACGGCTACCGCTCCACCGTGGACGGCGTCGAGCACATCGCGCTCGTCCACGGCGACATCGGCGACGGTGAGGACGTCCTGGTCCGGATCCACTCCGAGTGCCTGACCGGCGACATCTTCCACTCGCTGCGCTGCGACTGCGGCCCGCAGCTGCGGGAGTCCATGGAGCGCATCACCGAGCAGGGCCGGGGCGTGGTGGTCTACCTCCGCGGCCACGAGGGCCGGGGCATCGGACTGCTCTCCAAGCTCCGCGCGTACGAGCTGCAGGAACAAGGCCGCGACACGCTGGACGCCAACCTCGAGCTCGGGCTGCCCGCCGACGCCCGCGACTACGACGCCGGCGCGCGGATCCTGGACGACCTCGGGGTACGCAGCCTCCGGCTGATGACCAACAACCCCGACAAGACCAACGCCCTGCTCCGGCACGGACTGAAGGTCGTCGACCGGGTGGCCATGCCCGTGCAGGCGGGCGAGCACAACCTGCGGTACCTGCGCACCAAGCGAGACCGCATGGGGCACGACCTGCCCTGGCTCGACACCGTGACGGCGTCGACCTGCGGCAACCAGTAAGACCTGCGGCAACCAGTAGGAACAGGAACGAGGAGACACGTGAGCGGCAAGGGCGCACCCGAACTGTCCGTACGCAACTGCGGAGACCTCCGCGTGGCCGTCATCGCGGCCCAGTGGCACGAGAAGATCATGGACGGACTCGTCGACGGTGCCCTGCGCGCCCTGCACGAGCTGGGCATCGACGAGCCGACCCTGCTGCGGGTCCCCGGCAGCTTCGAGCTCCCCGTCGTCGCCAAGGTGCTGGCCGGCCGGGGCTACGACGCCGTCGTGGCGCTCGGGGTCGTCATCCGGGGCGGCACGCCCCACTTCGACTACGTGTGCCAGGGCGTCACCCAGGGCCTGACCCAGGTCACCGTCGACACCGGCGTCCCCGTCGGCTTCGGCGTGCTCACCTGCGACACCGAGGAGCAGGCGCTCGACCGGGCCGGCCTGGAGGGCTCGAGCGAGGACAAGGGGCACGAGGCGGTCACCGCCGCGGTGGCCACCGCGGCGACGCTGCGTTCAGTATCCGAACCCTGGCGCTGAGGAGGGTCCACTTCCGCGTAGGGTGGGACCACCATGTCCAAGAAGACGTTCGAGGAGCTCTTCGCCGAGCTCCAGCACAAGGCCGCCAACGGCGACCCCGCGACCTCCCGCACCGCCGAGCTGGTGGACAAGGGCGTCCATGCCATCGGCAAGAAGGTCGTCGAGGAGGCCGCCGAGGTGTGGATGGCCGCCGAGTACGAGGGCAAGGAAGCCGCCGCCGAGGAGATCTCGCAGCTGCTGTACCACGTCCAGGTGATGATGGTCGCGCGAGGGATCAGCCTCGACGACGTCTACGCCCATCTCTGAGCACACTCGTCCCGTACACCCGAACACTCCCCACGCAAGCACCTACGCACCCGAAGGAAGCCCGTCTCATGCTGCGCATCGCCGTCCCCAACAAGGGTTCACTCTCCGGACCTGCGGGGGAGATGCTCCATGAGGCGGGCTACCTCCAGCGCAAGGACTCCAAGGAACTCGTGCTCGTCGACCCCGAGAACGAGGTCGAGTTCTTCTACCTCCGCCCGCGCGACATCGCGATCTACGTCAGCTCGGGCCGCCTCGACATCGGCATCACCGGACGGGACCTGCTCCTCGACTCCGGCGCCAGCGCCGAGGAGATCCTCCAGCTCGGCTTCGCCCGCTCCACGTTCCGCTACGCCACCAAGCCCGGAACGGCCTCCGGCGTCGAGGAGTTCGGCGGTCTGACGATCGCCACCTCGTACGAGGGCATCGTCGCCAAGCACCTCGCGGACAACGGCATCGACGCCTCCGTCGTGCACCTCGACGGAGCCGTGGAGACCGCGATCGAGCTGGGAGTCGCCCAGGTCATCGCCGACGTCGTGGAGACCGGCACGAGCCTGCGCAACGCCGGCCTCGGGGTCATCGGCGAGCCGATCCTCACCTCCGAGGCCGTCGTGATCCGCCGTACGGGCGCCGAGGCCGACGACCCCAAGGTGCAGCAGTTCCTCCGCCGCCTCCAGGGCGTCCTGGTCGCGCGCTCCTACGTGATGATGGACTACGACTGCCGGGTCGAGCACCTGGAGAAGGCCGTCGCGCTCACTCCGGGCCTGGAGTCGCCGACCGTCTCCCCGCTGCACCACGAGGGCTGGGTCGCCGTCCGCGCGATGGTCCCGGCCAAGGAGGCGCAGCGGATCATGGACGACCTCTACGACCTGGGTGCCCGCGCGATCCTGACGACGGCGATCCACGCCTGCCGCCTCTGAGGACCGGGACGGCACGGAGCATGTACATGGACCAACAGGAGCTGCCCACGCTCCCGGTGACCTTCCGGCCCACCCGCACGCGGGCGGTCCTGCTGTCCGTCGGGACCGTGATGTTCGCGGTGATCACCGCGGTCGCCGTCGCGCTGGAGAAGCTCAGTCCGGGGGAGCGGATCAGCTTCGTCCTGACCGCGGTGCTGTTCTTCGCCGTGCTGGCGCTGCTCAGCCGCCCCAAGGTCGTCGCCGACGACCGGGGCGTCACGGTCGTCAACCTCACCCGGACCCGAAGGCTCGACTGGGCGGAGATCCTCCGTGTCAACCTCCGCCCGGGTGACCCCTGGGTGTTCCTCGATCTGAGTGACGGCACCAGCCTCCCGGTCCTCGGGATCCAGCCCGGAATCGCCCGCCACCACGCCATCCGCGACGCCCGGGCGCTGCGGCTGCTCGCCGAATCGCGAGGCACCGGCACGGACGACCGCTGAGCCCCTGCCCCTCGGGGCGGACTCGTGATTACTCTTGACCCGGAGGCGCCGAGTGCGCCTCCGCCTCACACCTGTGGGCCGGCCACGGCCCGTGAGGCACCCCTGCGACCCGAGGAGTGACCCTCTCCGGCAATGGACGGATCGTCCGGTAGTACCTGCGCCGCCCCCTCCCAGGAGGCGGCGGCATGATCATCCCGCTACTGCTGCTCCTCGCGGCATTCCTGCTCATCCTCGCCAACGGGTTCTTCGTGGCCGCCGAGTTCGGCCTGGTCACCGTCGAGCGCGCGGACGCCGAACGGGCCGCCGCCGAGGGCGACCGCCGTGCCGGGACCGTCGTCCGGGCCCTGCGCGAGCTGTCGTTCCAGCTCTCCGGCACCCAGCTCGGCATCACCATCACCTCCCTCGTCGTCGGCATGCTGGCCGAGCCCGCGCTCGCCCGGCTGCTCGGCGGCCCGCTCGCCGCGGCCGGGATCCCCGGCGGGGCCGTCCCCGGCGTCGCCGTCGTGATCGGCATGCTGCTCGCCTCCGCCGTCCAGATGGTGGTCGGCGAGCTCGTCCCGAAGAACTGGGCCGTGTCGCGGCCGCTGCAGGTCGCCCGGTTCGTGGCCGGCCCGCAGCACCGCTTCTCGGCGGTGTTCCGGCCCGTGATCGCCCTGCTCAACGCCGTGGCCAACCGTCTCGTACGGGCGTTCGGCGTGGAGCCCGCCGAGGAGCTGGCCTCCGCCCGTACGCCCGGTGAACTGGTCTCCCTCGCCCGTCACTCGGCCCGTGCCGGGGCCCTCGAGGAGGACACGGCGGACCTCTTCGTCCGGACCCTGTCGCTCGGGGGGCTCACCGCCCAGCACGTGATGACCCCGCGGGTGAAGATGAGCGCCCTGCAGTCCGACGCGACCGCGGCGGATGTCCTCAATCTGACCCGGGCCACCGGGCTCTCCCGGTTCCCCGTCTACCGGGACCGCATCGACGAGGTCGTCGGCATGGTCCACCTCAAGAACGCCCTGGCGGTGCCGGCCCACGAGCGGCTGCGCACCCCGGTCGGCCGTATCGCCGTGCCCCCACTGCTCGTGCCCGAGACCCTGCCGGTGCGGCAGCTGCTGGGGCGGCTGCGGAGCGAGCAGCCCATCGCCGTGGTCGTCGACGAGTACGGCGGCACCGCCGGGGTCGTCACCCTGGAGGACATCGTCGAGGAGATCGTCGGCGAGGTCCGCGACGAGCACGACGCCGAGGCCGACGGCCGGCCCGAGCTGGCTCCGGCCCCGCCCGAGGACGGCAGCCCGGCCTGGGAGGCCGACGGCAGCTGCCGCGTCCTCACCCTGCGGCGGATAGGCCTCGACGTGCCCGACGGCCCGTACGAGACCGTCGCCGGTCTCGTCGCCGACCTCCTCGGCCGGATCCCGGCGCCCGGTGACCGAGCGGAGCTGCCCGGCTGGCGGCTCTCGGTCCGCCAGGTCGACCGCTACCGCGCCGAACGGGTCAGGCTCGTCCGTACGGCGGACGCCCAGGCCATGGCGGAGGCCGCCCGATGAGCGTCCTTCAGCTGCTGTTCGCGCTGCTCCTGGTGCTCGCGAACGGCTTCTTCGTCGGCGCGGAGTTCGCGCTCGTGTCGGTGCGCCGCAGCCAGGTGGAACCGCTCGCCGCGCAGGGCTCCTCCCGGGCCCGGCAGGTCCTGCACGGGCTCGAGAACCTGCCGCAGATGATGGCGGCGGCCCAGTTCGGCATCACCGTCTGCTCGCTGACTCTGGGCGCGGTCGCCGAGCCGACCGTGGCGCACCTGCTGGAGCCGGTGTTCCACGCCCTGCGGGTGCCCGAGGCGCTGGTCCACCCCCTCGGCTACGTGATCGCCCTCGCCGTCGTGGTCTTCCTGCACCTCGTCGTCGGCGAGATGCTGCCGAAGAACCTGGCGATGGCCGCCCCGGAGAGGACCGCGCTCTGGCTCAGCCCCGCGCTGGTCGGCTTCGCAAGGCTGTGCCGGCCGGTGACCGCGGCGCTCGGCGCCTGTTCCCGGCTGGTGCTGAGGCTTTTCAGGGTCGAGCCGAAGGACGAGGTCGAGGCGGTCTTCACCAGCGACCAGCTGAGCCAGCTGGTCGAGGACGCCGGTCAGGCCGGACTGCTCGACCCGGAGGAGCAGGAACGTCTCGGGGACGCCCTGGAACTGGGCAGCCGCCCCGTGACGGACGTCCTGATCGCCCGGTCCTCCCTGGTCACGGTGCCGCCCTCGGTGACGCCGAGGCAGATCGAGGAGCTGACCGTCCGTACGGGCTACTCCCGGTTCCCCGTAGGCGGCGAGGGCAGCGGGAAGTTCATGGGTTACCTCCACGTCAAGGACGTCCTGGACCTGGAGGACGACGAGCGGGCCGTCCCACAGCACATCTGGCGCCCCATGGCCACGCTGCGGTCGGAACTGCCGCTCGACGACGCGCTCACCGTGATGCGCCGCGCGGCCACGCATCTGGCCCAGGTCGCCGACGCGTCGGGACGTGTCCTTGGCCTCGTCGCCCTGGAAGACGTCCTCGAGATGCTCGTGGGCGAGGTGCGCGACCCGGCCCACCGTCCGGTGCCGTCCGCCGCGTCCGTCCGGGGCCCCCACGCGGCGGTCCTGCGAGGCGGTCTGCGGACGGATCCGCCGCACCAGCAGGACGTGCGCTCCCAGCAGCCGAGCCCGAGCGGGGTGTGAGGCCGTGTCCCGCCCTTCGGGGCGAGGCGCGGCACCCCGGCGGCGGTTGCAGCCGTTCCGGCCGCGTGACGCAGGGGGCTCACGGTCCGGTGGGGTCCTGGGAGCCGCGGTCCCGCGGACCGCGGCCCGAGAGCACCTCCCCGTACGCCTGCATCAGATCCGGCAGCCGAAGCGTCGCCAGGTCCTCGCGTGTCGGTGTGCCCGCGTACCCCGAGAGGCGCAGGTCCCGGTAGGCACAGCTCTTCTCGTACAGCGTGCGCAGGAAGCGGCCGTTGCCCAGCTCGTCGATCCAGCTCTGGTCCACCACATGGCCGCTGATCGACCGCAGCTCGTCCAGCGCCTCCTCGTCCCACAGATCGCCGTTGGCCGCCGCGAGCACCTCGCCGATCGCCGTCAGCTCCAGCGGCCGGTACGAGGGGAAGTCAACCCGGGTGGTGAACCGCGAGGACAGCCCGGGGTTGGTGGCGAGCAACCGGTCCATGCCCTCCGGATAGCCGGCGAGGATGACCACCAGATGGTCCCGGTTGTCCTCGGCCCGCTTCAGCAGCACCTGCAGCGCCTCGTCGCCGTAGGCGTCGCCCTTGCTGTAGCCGGTGTTGGAGAGCGCGTACGCCTCGTCCACGAACAGGACGCCGCCGAGCGCGGAGTCGATCAGCTCATTGGCCTTCACCGCGGTCTGGCCCAGGAACTCCCCGACCAGGTCGGAGCGCTGCGCCTCCACCAGATGGTCGCCGCCCAGCAGCCCGAGCGCGTAGAAGACCCGGCCCAGGATGCGGGCCACGGTCGTCTTGCCGGTGCCGGACGGGCCGGAGAAGACGAAATGCCGCTTCGGGGGCTGGACGGGGAGGCCCTGTTCGGCCCGCAGCCGAGCCATCCGCAGCTGTGCGGAGAGGGCCTTCACCTGCCGTTTCACCGGCTCCAGACCCACCATCCGCTCCAGCTCCGCGAGCGCCTCGGCGAGCAGCACCGGATCGGTGGGTCCGGACGGGAACGGCGGCGCAGACCGGCGCGGGGCCCCCGACTTCTGCCGCACCCGGTCGGCCGGGCTCGCGGCGGCCGCGGGCCCGAGCGGGGGCTGGGGCTCGCCCCCGTAGCGCGGTTCGGGTACGAAGGGGGGCTCGGCCTCGGCCGGCTGGGCGTCCGCGGAGTCCTGTCCCGCACCCGCACCCGCTCCCGCGCCCGCCAGCGACACGGTGGCCAGGCCCGCGGCCTCGTCCGTCCCGTCGATGCCGTCGATGCCGTCGTAGTCGGCGATCGCGGTGAGCCGGGCCGAGGTGTCCATGAAGGCCGGGTCCACCCGGTGCACGGCCCGGTACAGCGGCAGGGCGGCGGCGCTGCGGCCGGTGCCCTCATGAGCCCGGGCCAGCCAGTAGCGGAGTTCCTTGCGCTGGGGCTGCTCGCTGCGGCAGCGCATCAGTGCCGCGGACAGCAGCGGCTCCGCCTGCCCGTACATCTCCAGCCGCACCCGCGCCATGCCGGCGAACAGGCCGGCCTCGATCCCGAGCAGCGGATCGTCCACGAGCGGTTCGGTGTGCCGCACCAGCTGCTCCCAGTCCTTGACCAGGTAGGCGCGGCAGGCGTGCAGAAAGCGGACCTGCGGATCGGCGTCGACCGGCGGCAGCCCCGCGAGCGCGCGGTCCAGCTCGGGCACATGGCGCCCGTCGAGCCAGTGCGAGGCGTGCGCGAGCAGGAGGTCGCGCGGGCTCTCCAGCACGGGCTGCACCCACCAGCCGAGCCAGTACCAGGAGTTCAGCCTGCGGCGGTGACGGCTCCGTTGCTCGCCGAAACGCTCCCGGTTCCGGTACATCCTCAGCAGCGCGGTGGTGGTGTCCACGCGCAGGGCGTGCAGTCCGAGCCAGCCGTCGGCCATCCCGGGGTCGAGCCGCACCGCGCTCCTGAACTCCTCCTCCGCCTGCGGGTAGGCGCCCATGGTGTAGGCGTCCACGCCGCGCACCCAGGCGAGGTCGGCCGGGGCCGGTGAGCCCTGCGTGCCGATGTCCATCGGGTCCCCCACATACCTGCCCCCGTGCTGTCCCACCGGGCGGATGCCCGGCGGAGCGTGCCGAACCACCTTGTCGCGGACGGGAATTGACCGCACCGGGGTGCATCGTACCTGCGCAGGGGGCGGCTGATTAAGGGCGCGCGAGCATGGCGCGAACGGTGACCCTGGGTGAGCGTGGAGTGCCGCAGGAGTGCCGGGGGGAAGGTGCTGAGGATAGAACGAAGCCCCCGATCACGGGGGAACAACCGGGGGCTTCGCGTCCGGGCGACTCCGAAAAGCCGCACATTGAGAACGTAAGACCTGTAAGGGCCCTGGGTCAAGCAGAGTTGAGGCACCCGGCAGGGTGGATTTCCGACTGTTCAGTACGGTGGTCGGAGGTGGTCACGTTCCGTGAGGAAATGGTTCGCTCCTGCTGTCGCGCCGGGTCCTGGCAGCCACTCGTACCCCTCGGGCAACTCGCGTACCAGGGTGTCGGCGAACGGGCGCGAGGGGTCGTCCGCGAAATGGCGGCTCTCCGCCACGGTCCAGCCGTCCCAGAAGCCGGAGAGCTCCGGTCCGTCGCGGCGCCGGCCGCGTGTCCACGACTCCTGCGGGCCCCGCTCCATCCACAACAGGCGGGCCAGATGGGGCCGCAGCGCCCGGCGGCCTGCGCCCACGCCCTCGACCAGGACGACCTGCGCTGCGGGCAGCATGCATGGTGCCCCGAAGCGGCGGAGATTCCAGTCGTACGGCTGATACAGCCCGCTCTCGCCGCGCGACCACGGGTCGATCACCTGTTCAACCAATCGGCCGGTCCAGGAGAAGAGTTCCTCGTGGGTGGCGATGTCGTCGAGGCGCAGCACCGGCGCTCCGCCGAGCGCCTCCGCGAGTCCGGCGGCGAACGTGCTCTTGCCGGAACCCGCGTGGCCGTCGACCGCGATCAGTCGGACCGGGCCGCAGGACGGTGGCAGTGCGCGGAGGCCCGCGGCGGCGCGTTCGAGGGACACGGGGCGGCTCATGGGGATCACCCTAAGGGAGTGCGTGGGCCCGCCGTCGGTCTGTTGCAGGTCATGCCACTGGTCGAGACCAATATTGGTCGGGGTGGCGCCGTGCGAGTCGCTGGCAGAAGCCGTTCGGGAACCGAGATGGTTGGCGCACCGACGCACCCCCCGAGACCGCTTCCGGAGGTCCCATGACCACGCCTGCCTCGCGCAGATCCGTACTCACCGCGGCACTCGCGGCCGCGGCCGGCGGAAGCGCCCTGACCTCCGCCGCCACGGCTGCCGCCACCGGATCTCCCGGGCCCGCCGCGCGCCCCCGTCCGCTCGTGGACAACCGTTTCTGGAGCTCGTACACGGACTGGCACAGCGGCGAGGGTGCGGGTACCCGCGCCGTCGCCGGCAGCCGCCCGGGACTGGTGATCGGCGCTCCGGCAGGCCGCACGCGGTACGCCGACCCGCACACCGGCCGCACCACGGCCTGGGACTACGCGCGGTGGATCTCGCCGGTGCACCGCCCCCGGGTGGCCGCCACCGAGGTCATCGCCTCCTGGAACGCCCGCACCCCGGCCGGGACCTGGCTGCAGACGGAACTCTCCGGCACCTACAGCGACGGCAGTACGACCCCGTGGTTCGTCATGGGCCGCTGGGCGGCCGGCGACGGGGACATCCTGCGCGCCTCGGTCGACGGCCAGAGTGACGGCAGGAGCAGCATCTGGACCGACACCTTCGCCGTGGACGACCCGGCGGGCGGACTGCGGCTGGTCTCCTACCGGCTCCGGCTGACCCTCTACCGCCGACCGGGAACGGCCCTCACACCGACCGTGTGGCGCGTCGGGGCCATGGCCTCGGACGTCCCGGACCGCTTCACCGTGCCGGCCTCCGCGCCCCGGATCGCCCGTGAGCTGGCGGTGCCGCGCTACTCGCAGAACACCCACGTCGGTCAGTACCCCGAGTACGACAACGGCGGCGAGGCCTGGTGCAGCCCCACGTCCTCGCAGATGATCGTCGAGTACTGGGGCCGCAGGCCGACGGCGGGGGAGCTGGCCTGGGTCGACCCGGACTTCGCCGACCCCCAGGTCTGCCACGCGGCCCGCCACACCTACGACCACCAGTACGAGGGCTGCGGGAACTGGGCGTTCAACGCCGCCTACGCGGCCACGTACCGCGAGATGAACGCCGTGGTCACCCGGCTGGAGTCGCTCGGCCAGCTGGAGACGCTGGTCGGTGCGGGCGTCCCCGCCATCACCTCCCAGTCCTTCCTCAAGGAGGAGCTGACCGGCGCGGGCTACGGCACCTCGGGCCATCTGATGACCGCGATCGGCTTCACCGCCGGCGGGGACGTGATCGCGAACGACCCCGCCTCACCCAGCAACGAGGCCGTGCGCCGGGTGTACCGACGGGCGGAGTGGGAGACGGTCTGGCTCCGCACCAAGCGGTACGACGCGAGCGGGAGAGTGGCGTCCGGCACAGGCGGCGTCTGCTACCTCTTCTGGCCCGAACGCCCGACGGCCGCCCAGCGCAAGGCCCTCGCCGCTCTCGGCATCGACTGACGCGCCACCGCCGCGCCCGGGGCCGTGACCGGTGTCACTGCCCGCCTGCGGCGCGGCTGGCACTGTGGTCGGGGCAGGTCCCCCGCACCCGGTGAGGGCGCGGCCGGGTCCGCCGGGGGGTGACCGGAACCACAAGGACGACCGAGCGAGCTGCCATGACCACGACCACAGCCAACGCCAACGTCGCCCGGGCCCGCACCGGAGGTCCCGAGGACGACGGCCCCAAGATCGCCGAGCACGTCATGGGTTGGGTGCTCGTGGTCGTCCTGGCGATGCTCGTCACCCAGGCCGGGCTCCTCTGACGGCCCGCACGGACGCGTGAAACCGCCCTCGCGCACGTGTGAGAAGGGGACAGGCAGCCCGACCGGCTCCCGCCCCCGCCCCTCCCGCTCGGTCGGTCGACCTGATCAGTTCCCGCCGTAGGGGCGCCCGCAGGTGGCCGGGGAGGTCCGGTGGCCGGGCCGCCCAAGCCCCACGGCGTGATTCCCGCCCGTGACGGACGGCGTCGGATGGGGCATACTCAAGCCGCCACAGCCGCTGGTCAGCCACTTCCGTGATCCGGGAGGGCAGCATCGGCGCACCAGTGACATCCGGCGGCGCCGTCCAAACCCTTCGCGCGCGACCGCCGCAGCGCCCGACAGGGAGGAGAGCGCCGCAATGCCCGACCGCGCCCCGCAGCCGGTGGACCGCACACTGCCCACCGAGGAGGCCAGGGATCTGATCACCCTGGTCCGAGAGATCGTCCAGCGGGAGATCGCTCCACACGCGGCCGAGGAGGAGGAAGCGGGCCGCTTCCCGCGCGAACTGTTCTCCCTGCTCTCCGAGTCGGGACTGCTCGGCCTCCCCTACGACTCCGAGTACGGCGGTGGCGACCAGCCGTACGAGGTCTACCTGCAGGTCCTCGAGGAACTGGCCGCGGCCCGCCTCACCGTCGGTCTGGGAGTCAGCGTCCACTCCCTCGCCTGCCACGCGCTCGCCGGCTACGGGACCAAGGAGCAGCGCGGAGAACACCTCGCCGCGATGCTCGGCGGCGGGCTGCTCGGCGCCTACTGCCTCTCCGAGCCGTCGTCCGGCTCGGACGCGGCCTCCCTGCGCACGAAGGCCGAGCGCGACGGCGACGCCTGGGTCATCACCGGGACCAAGGCCTGGATCACCCACGGCGGGGTCGCCGACTTCTACACCGTGCTGGCCCGCACCGGCGGCGAAGGTGCCCGCGGCATCTCGGCGTTCCTCGTACCGGGCGACGCGGAGGGGCTGAGCGCGGCGGCGCCCGAGAAGAAGATGGGCATGAAGGGCTCGCCCACCGCCCAGCTCCACTTCGACGGGGTACGCGTTCCCGACGCCCGCCGGATCGGTGACGAGGGGCAGGGCTTCGCGATCGCCCTCTCCGCGCTCGACTCGGGACGTCTCGGCATCGCCGCCTGTGCGATCGGCGTGGCCCAGGCCGCGCTCGACGAGTCCCTCGCCTACGCCACCGGGAGGAAGCAGTTCGGCCGCCCCATCGCCGACTTCCAGGGACTGCGTTTCATGCTCGCGGACATGGCCACGAAGGTCGAGGCCGGCCGTGCGCTGTACCTCGCCGCCGCGCGGCTGCGCGACCGGGGCCTGCCGTTCTCGAAGGAGGCGGCGATGGCCAAGCTGTTCTGCACGGACACCGCGATGCAGGTCGCCACCGACGCCGTGCAGGTCCTCGGCGGCTACGGCTACACCGCGGACTTCCCGGTGGAGCGGCTGATGCGCGAGGCCAAGGTGCTGCAGATCGTCGAGGGCACCAACCAGATCCAGCGGATGGTCATCGCCCGTCACCTGGCTGGGCCAGAGTCCCGCTGACCCAGCCGGTCCGCCCGCTCCACACCGGCGCCGCCGTGAGCCTGTTCCACTCCTGGTCGCGGCGGCCCGGCAGGGTCCGTCCGGCAGTGGCCCAGCGGTGCAGCAGATCGCGGTAGATCGGCGGATCGGGCGTATGCGGAACCGATTCTTCTTGACGTGACGTCATCAGCCGGCGGCGGCCCTGGCCGCTCTTGGGGTGCTGCGCGGTCATGCCCGTCCAAACGGCGTCCGGCCGTGCGGAGTCACCCTCGATGTCATTCGAGCACCGGTTCGCCCCCTCACCGGGGCGTGCGGGCCCGGTCCCGGCGTGATCCCTGTCGCGCACGCACGCGCCGCAGGGGCGAGTGTGCGCGCCCCGCGGAGGCCGTCGCGCGACCCGGGGTGTGGCGTGCCGTCACGCGTACTTCGGCGGACGGGAGATGCCGGGGATGCCGGACCGGACCGGACCGTCCCGCACCGCGAGAGCGGCGCCGTCGTGGGGCGGGGGAGTCCGGGTGGGCGGGGAGCCGCCGCTCAGGCGGCCCGCCGCATCGGGGGCACCTTCAAGGGCCGCGAGCCCGGGCCGCCGACGTGAGAGAAGGGCTGCGTCCGCCAGTCCAGTCCCTGAGGGAGCGTCAACAGCAGTGCTGTGTCCTGCTCCTGGACCTCGAGCGTGTCGTCCGCGGGGCGGGCCTCCGCCGCCGCCCGGCCCGTCCCGGCGCAGACCGAGAGCACGAACGGGTTCCACGGCGTCGGGCACAGTGCGTGCTCGGGCAGCACGTGTTCGTCCGCGAGCAGCGCGATCGGCTGCGCGCAGTCCGGGCAGACGACCCGGTACATCTCGAAGGTCTCGTATGAGTCGAGCTCGTCGTCCTCGCGGGAAACGACGGAATCAGCAGGCTCCGGTTCGTGACGTCCGGTGCGCTTCAGGCTCTGCATGGAAAATCTCCCCCTCGGGTGGGCCGACCAGGCGCTTGCGGCCTCGACCACAGCAAGCACTTCCCTCCCGGCACCCGGGGTAACCGCGCGGCCCCGACGGACACGGCCCCGCACCTGTGGTGTTCGTCACATGCCTCCCGCAGGTGCCCTCCCAGGGGGCGGCCGACTGTGCCGGAGGGCGCCCGGGGCAATAGGTTGACGTGCATGGAGGAGCTGGATCGTCAGATCGTCGAGTTGCTCGTCAGGGACGGGCGCATGAGCTACACCGATCTGGGCAGGGCCACGGGCCTGTCCACCTCGGCGGTGCACCAGCGCGTGCGCCGGCTCGAGCAGCGGGGCGTCATCCGGGGGTACGCCGCCGTCGTCGACCCCGAGGAGGTCGGACTGCCCCTCACCGCGTTCATCTCGGTGAAACCCTTCGACCCCAGTGCCCCCGACGACATCGCCGAGCGGCTGGCCGGCGTACCCGAGATCGAGGCCTGCCACAGCGTCGCCGGCGACGAGAACTACATCCTCAAGGTCCGGGTCGGAACCCCGCTCGAGCTGGAGGAACTGCTCGGCCAGATCCGCTCTCTGGCCGGTGTCTCCACGCGCACGACGGTGGTGCTCTCCACCCCGTACGAGGCACGGCCGCCGCGAATCTAGGCTGTTCCCATGAGCGAGAGTGCGACCCCGGCCGAACACCGCACCGTGCTGCTGCGCGGTGGAGAAGTCCACAGCCCCGCCGACCCCTTCGCCACCGCGATGGTCGTCGAACGCGGGCACGTCGCCTGGGTGGGCTCCGAAGGGGCCGCGGACGCCTTCGCCTCGGGGGTGGACGAGGTGATCGACCTCGAGGGCGCCCTCGTCACCCCGGCCTTCGTGGACGCGCACGTGCACACGACGGCGACGGGCCTGGCGCTCACCGGACTCGACCTCTCCTCCGCCGTCTCGCTCGCCGAGGCGGCGGAACGCATCCGGGCGTACGCCGGGGCCAGGCCCGCCGACCGCGTCCTCATCGGGCACGGCTGGGACGCCTCGCGCTGGCCCGAGCGGCGGCCGCTCAGCCGTGAGGAGCTGGACGGGCTCACGGGAGGCCGCCCCCTCTACCTCACCCGGATCGACGTCCACTCGGCGCTGGTCACCACCGCGATGCTCGACCTCGTGCCCGCGGTCCGGGGCATGGACGGCTTCCGCGGCGGCGAGCCGCTCACCGGCGATGCGCACCACGCCGTCCGGGCGGCTGCGTACGCCTCGGTCTCGCCCGGGCAGCGGGCCGAGGCCCAGCGTGCTGCGCTGCGGCACGCCGTGTCCCTCGGCGTCGGCACCGTCCACGAGTGCGGTGGGCCCGACATCTCCTCCGAGGACGACTTCACGGGGCTGCTCAAGACGGCGGCCGACGAGCCGGGACCGCGCGTCGTGGGCTACTGGGCCGAGACGGACGTGGAGCGGGCCCGCGCCCTCGGGGCCGCCGGAGCGGCAGGAGACCTCTTCGCCGACGGTTCGCTCGGCTCGCACACCGCCTGCCTGCACGAGCCTTACGCCGACGCCCCGCACACCGGCGCCGCCCACCTCGACGCGGCCGCCGTCGCCGCGCATGTCACCTCGTGCACCGAGGCCGGGCTCCAGGCCGGCTTCCACGCCATCGGCGACCATGCGATCAGCAACGTCGTGGCGGGAGTGAGGGCCGCCGCGGACGCCGTCGGTCTCGCCCGGATCCGGGCCGCCCGCCACCGGGTCGAACACGCCGAGATGCTCACCCCCGAAACGGTCGCCGCGTTCGCCGAACTCGGTCTGACCGCCTCGGTGCAGCCCGCGTTCGACGCGGCCTGGGGCGGCGACACCGGCATGTACGCGCAGCGCCTGGGCGCCGAGCGGGCCCGCACCCTCAACCCGTACGCCGCCCTGCTGCGCGCCGGGGTCCCGTTGGCCTTCGGCTCGGACAGCCCGGTCACCCCCCTCGACCCGTGGGGTACCGTGCGGGCCGCGGCCTTCCACCGCACTCCCGAGCACCGGGTCTCCGTACGCGCCGCCTTCACCGCCCACACCCGCGGCGGCTGGCGCGCCGTCGGACGCGACGACGCGGGCACGCTGGTGCCCGGGGCCCCTGCGGACTACGCGGTCTGGCGCACCGGTGAGCTCGTCGTCCAGGCGCCCGACGACCGGGTCGCCCGCTGGTCCACCGACCCCCGTTCCGGTACGCCCGGCCTGCCCGATCTCACCCCCGGAAACACGCTCCCGGAGTGCCTGCGAACCGTGGTCTCCGGACAAACGGTCTACGTGCGGCCGGGCGAGTGACATCGGGACGAATCCTCCCGGCGCCCACCGCCGTGCGGGTTCCTCCACGACCTGCGGATCTTCGTCGCTGACCAGCCCAATCGGTCAATCGCCGCAGATCGCACGACTGTTGACAGAGTGCGCCCGTCGGCCGGTAGGTTCGGCGGGTCCACCACAGGACGTCCGACCGGCCGGCTTCCACGCAGTCGTCGAACGCCGCTGGGCCAGGGGGTGGAGCGCCGCACCGGCGCTCCACCACTGGGAGCCAGGTCCAGCGCCCGCGCCTCGGGGCGAGGGAAGGCCGCGGCCGGTGGGGGTCTCCCCTGCTCCTATGGTGCTCGGGGGGAGGTGCGACCAGGGTGGGGCGCGGCGTTCAGTAGACAACGGCTCTCGGTCGACCCGCAGCCAGCGGTTCCCAGGCCGGCCCGAAGGACGCCGGGCCCCACCCTCCGCCCCGCACCGTGCCGTCGTCGCCCCGCCGACGGCGCTCGCTATGGTGGGTCCCTGCGTACGGACGTTAAGGGGCAGCATGAACGACGGCGGTCAGCGGCGGTACGGTCCGCTCGGCAGAGCCTTGGTGATCATTCCGACCTACAACGAGGCGGAGAACATCGAGCCGATCGTCTCCCGGGTGCGTGCCGCCGTGCCGGAGGCCGACATCCTGGTCGCCGACGACAACAGCCCCGACGGCACGGGAAAGATCGCCGACGAGCTCTCGGCCGAGGACGGCCGGATCCACGTCCTTCACCGCAAGGGCAAGGAGGGCCTCGGAGCCGCCTACCTCGCGGGCTTCCGCTGGGGCATCGACAACGGCTACGGCGTCCTGGTCGAGATGGACGCCGACGGCTCCCACCAGCCGGAGGAACTGCCCAGGCTCCTCACCGCGCTCAAGGGTGCCGACCTCGTGCTCGGCTCCCGGTGGGTGCCCGGCGGGCGCGTCGTGAACTGGCCCAAGTCCCGGGAGTTCCTCTCGCGCGGCGGCAGCACCTACTCGCGACTGCTGCTCGGTGTGCCGATCCGCGACGTCACGGGCGGCTTCCGCGCCTTCCGGAAGGAGACCCTCGAAGGGCTGGGGCTGGACGACGTGGCCTCGCAGGGCTACTGCTTCCAGGTGGACCTCGCCCGGCGGGCCGTGGAGGCGGGCTTCCACGTCGTGGAGGTGCCGATCACCTTCGTCGAGCGCGAGCTGGGCGACTCCAAGATGAGTCGCGACATCGTCGTCGAGGCGCTGTGGCGGGTCACCGCCTGGGGAGTCGGCACCCGGGCGGGCAAGATCATCGGCCGCAGGCCGCTCTGACGGGTTCGCCCGAGCTCCTGGGCTTCCGACGGCCGCTCCCGCTCTCCGGTGCCGGGTCCCGGTCACCGGGCCGGGGCTCCGGAGCGGTCGGCCGGACCGCACCGGATTCCGGCCGCGGCACGGCACTCCCACTCCGCCGGCCGGATTGCCGACCGGCCTTACGTCACTCCTGCCGCGGCCCAGGCACACTGGGAGCATGACGACCGGCGCAACGACACCGACCGCCCCCAAGCGCTCACGCGCCCGCACCTTCGTTCCCCTCGGCATCGCCGCCTGGCTCGTGCTGGAGATCTGGCTGCTGACCCTCGTGGCCGGTGCCGCGGGCGGGCTCACCGTCTTCGCGCTGCTCGTGGCCGGAGGCGTGCTCGGTGCCGTGGTGATCAAACGGGCCGGCCGTCGTGCCTTCCGCAGTCTGTCGGACACCATCCAGCGGCAGCAGTCGGGCACGGCGGGGACGGCGGGCGCCGAGGACGCACGGAGTACCGGGAACGGCTTCCTGATGCTCGGCGGACTGCTCCTCATGCTGCCCGGCCTGGTATCGGACGCGGCCGGTCTCCTGCTGCTCGTACCGGCGGTCCGCACGGCCCTCGGGCGGAGGGCGGAGCGGTCGCTGGAGCGACGGATGCGGCAGGCGAGTCCCGGTTCTCTCGGAGACGCGTTCCAGCAGGCCCGTATTCACCGCCCGGATGGAAAGATCGTGCGGGGTGAGGTCGTCCGCGAGGACGCGCCCACGGGACCCCGTCCCGAGCCGGGGCCGCGTCCGCCGCTGACGTCGTAGCCCGAGGGACGCCGCACGGCCTGCGGCCCGCAGGGGGCGCGCCTGCGCACCGAAGGTGACGCGGCCGGTTGCTCGTGCCGGGTCGGTGCCACGGTGCCGCACGGAGCGGCCCGGGCGCGTTCCCGAGCCGTGTGCCCGGCGTACGAGAGCGCATACGAAGGAGCCGCGGGCTGCGGCACACGATGTGTGTGCCGCAGCCCGCGGCTCCTGCGCTCTGTGCGAGTCGGCGGTACGTCCTTACGCGGACTTCCGGCTGTCGCGCGGGTGCACCGCGATGTTCATGGCCCCGGAGCGGAGGACGGCCAGCCGCTCGGCCAGCACCTCCTCGAGCTCCTCACGCGTGCGCCGCTCCATCAGCATGTCCCAGTGCGTACGCGCGGGCTTCCCCTTCTTCTCCTCGGGGCCGTCCCCGTCCACCAGGAGTGCCTGGGCGCCGCACGCCTTGCACTCCCACTCCGGCGGAATCTCCGCCTCCACCGAGAACGGCATCTCGAATCGATGTCCGTTCTGGCATGCGTACTCCACCGCCTGGCGCGGGGCCAGATCGATGCCGCGGTCGGTCTCGTAGCTGGTCACCACGAGGCGCGTGCCGCGAAGAGCTCGCTCACTCATGAATCGTGCCTCCCGGGCTTGTCGCCCACAGGACAGGTGTCGCTGTCGTCGTCATCCGGTCAACGTCCGGTCGGCGGTAAAGATTCCCGTTGCCGGTCATGCGTCGTCGCCCGTCGTGCCGCTGCTTTTCCAGGGTTTGGGTACCCACCAGTGCCCGGTTTGTCACATCTGGCAGAAAGTGTCACCCAGCGTTTGGAGCTTTTCAGCGCGCAGTAACGGTCCGCCTGGCAGGCCAAAGGCGTACACTACCGGCCCTTCGCTTCAACGTCTAAATCCGGTCCGGTACCGGGTTCCCCGCCGCGGCCACCGCACGCCTCACCGGGACACGTGCCAGGAGCACGAATCCCAGTGCGAAGAAGATCACCAGAGAGATGATGGCGGTCCGGTAGCTTCCCGTCAGCTGGAACGCCAGACCGAACACCAGCGGTCCCAGCCAGCTCAGCCCCCGGTCGCTCATCTCGTAGGCGGAGAAGTACTCCGCCTCCTTGCCGCGCGGGACGAGATGGGAGAACAGCGAGCGGGACAGCGCCTGGCTCCCGCCGAGCACCAGGCCGATCGCGGCGGCGAGTGCGTAGAACCACACCGGCGTCCGCGCGGGCAGGAAGTATCCGGCGGCGAGGATCAGCGTCCACACGGCGAGCGAGCCCAGGATCGTGCGCTTGGCTCCGTGGACGCGGGCCAGCCGGCCCATGCCCAGCGCGCCGGCCACCGCCAGCACCTGCACCAGCAGCACCGCCGTGATCAAGGTGGTCTGGTCGAGGCCCAGCTCCTCGGAGCCGTACACCGATGCCTGGGAGATCACCGTCTGCACCCCGTCGTTGTAGACGAGGTACGCCAGCAGGAAGGACAGCGTCAGCGGATGGCGGCGCATGTCCTTCAGGGTCGCGACCAGCTGGCGCCAGCCCGCTCCGACCGCGCCCTCCGTGAGGGCGGGCGTCCCGGCCGCGGTCCGCCGGTCCCGCAGCCGCCGCAGCGGCACGAGCGCGAAGGCGCCCCACCACACCCCTGCCGAGGCCAGGCAGACGCGGACCGCTTCCGACTCGGAGAGCCCGAAGGACTCGTGGCCGGTGTAGAGGACGAGGTTCAGTACCAGGACCAGCGCCCCCGAGGTGTAGCCGAAGGCCCAGCCGCGTGAGGAGACCGTGTCCCGCTCCTCCGGCCCGGCGATCTGCGGCAGGTACGCGTTGTAGAGGACCATCGAGACCGACAGCGAGGCGTTGGCGACGATCAGCAGGAACGCGCCGAGGAGATAGCGGTCCCCGTCGAGGAAGAGCATGGCCGCCGTCGCCGTCGCCCCCAGGTACGCGGCGACCGCCAGCAGCGGCTTCTTGCGGCCGGTGCGGTCGGCGACGGCACCCACCATCGGCATCACCAGCACCGCCAGCACCACCGAGACGGACACCGCGTAGGGGAACACGGAACCGGCGCGGACCGGGATGCCGAGCGGGTGGACGAAACCGTCGGCGTCCGCCGCCGACTTCGCCACCGCGGTGAGGTACGGGCCGAGGAAGACCGTCAGGACGCTCGTCGAGTAGACGGAGCAGGCGAAGTCGTAGAAGTACCAGCCGCGCTGCTCGCGGCGGCGATCGGTGTCGTCGGCACCGGTGGTCCGGTCCGTGGTGTCAGCGGTCACGACCCGCCCCCCTCACTCGTCCCCGTGGGGAGACGTCGCGACGCTCAGACCCAGACCCCCCGGTCGGTCATCACCGTACGCAGCATCTCCAGATGATCGGTCATGATGCCATCCACTCCCAGGTCCAGGAGAGCGGCCGTACGGTCCGGATCGTTCACCGTCCACACGTGCACCTGGAGCCCGCGGGCGTGGGCCTCGCGGACGAAACGGCGGTCCACCACACGCATCCCGCCCTGCGACTCCGGTACCTGTGCGCACACCGCGCCGGAGCGCAGCACCGCCGGGATCCCGAGCGACCGCAGCCGCAGGCCGAGCACCCCGCGCACGCCGTACGAGGTCGCCAGCGCCGGGCCGGCGAGCCGCGCCGCACGCGACACCCGGCCCTCCGAGAACGAGCCCACGCAGACCCGGTCCCAGGCGTTCGTCCGCCGCACGAGGGCGACCAGTGGCTCCAGCGCGCCCTCGGCCTTGATGTCCACGTTCCAGCGGGCCTCCGGGAACTCCTCCAGCAGGTCCTCGAAGAGCGGCAGGGGTTCCTTGCCGGCCACCCGTGCCCGTTCGACCTCGGCCCACGGAAGCCGGTCGATCCGGCCGCGGACGTCGGTCACCCGGTCCAGCGTCGGGTCGTGGAACGCGACGAGCCTGCCGTCCGCGGTGGTGTGCACGTCCGTCTCGAAGTAGCGGTAGCCGAGCGCGGCCGCGCGCCGGAACGCCGCCGCCGTGTTCTCCAGGCCGTCGGCCGTGCCGCCGCGGTGGGCGAACGGTATGGGGGCGGGGTGGTCGAGGTACGGGTGCCGGGGGCGCGCTGCGGAAGTCACGAACGCAGTATCGCTCGTTCGGGTGACGATCCGGCGACGACCGTGCTTCGTCCACCGTTGGACGGGATGGCGAACACGCGCAGGAACAGCTGCGCCAGCGGGCCGATGGACAGGGCGTAGAGGACCGTACCCGCGCCCACCGTGCCGCCGAGGAGGAACCCGGTCGCCACGACCGCGACCTCGATCGCCGTCCGGGCCAGCCGGATCGAACGTCCCGTCAGCCGGTGCAGCCCGGTCATCAGCCCGTCGCGCGGACCGGGGCCGAAGCGGGCGGAGATGTAGAGGCCGGTGGCGGCGCCGTTGAGGACGATCCCGGCCGCCATCACCGGGATCTGCACGGCCGGGCCGTGGACGTCCGGTACGACGGCGAGGGTGCCGTCCATGGCGATGCCGATGACGAAGACGTTGGAGACGGTTCCGAGTCCGGGTCTCTGGCGGATCGGTATCCACAGCAGCAGGACGACGGCGCCGACGATGATCGAGACGACGCCGATGGTGAGTCCCGTCCGCTCGGCCAGGCCCTGGTGCAGCACACCCCAGGGTTCGAGGCCGAGACCCCCGCGGACCAGGAGCGCCGAGCTCGCCCCGTAGAGCGCCAGGCCGAAGTAGAGCTGCATCAGTCTGCGGGGCAGTTGCCTGCCCCGCAGACCGGATGTGATGGACAAGGTTCTGCCCCCGGTGGTGGAAGTGGACTGATGCATGACACTCTGTGGCGGGGATACGGAGGTCAACCATGGCCAATCCGAGGAAGGTGGACTGACTGCGATGGCTCAGTGGACTTCGGCCGTGGGGGCGCCCGCGCTGGCCCGGCAACTGCAGGCACAGCAGCCGCGCCCGGCGGGCCCCGGCACCCGCAGACCGCCCGCGTACCGTGCCCTCGCGGACGGTATCCGGCTGCTCGTCCTCGAGGGCCGGGTCCCCGTCGCCGCCCGGCTGCCCGCCGAGCGCGAACTCGCACTGGCCCTGGCCGTCAGCCGTACCACCGTGGCGGCCGCCTACGAGGCCCTGCGGAACGAGGGCTTCCTGGAGTCCCGCAGGGGGGCCGGCAGCTGGACGGCCGTACCCGCCGGCAACCCGCTGCCTGCGCGGGGGCTCGAACCGCTGCCGCCGGAGTCCCTCGGCTCGATGATCGACCTCGGCTGCGCGGCGCTGCCCGCCCCCGAGCCCTGGCTGACCCGGAGCATCCAGGGCGCGCTGGAGGAACTGCCGCCGTACGCGCACACCCACGGCGACTACCCGGCCGGCCTGCCCGCGCTGCGCCGGACGCTCGCCGACCGGTACACCGAGCGCGGCATCCCCACCATGCCTGAACAGATCATGGTGACCACCGGCGCCATGGGCGCGATCGACGCGATCTGCCACCTCTTCGCGGGACGGGGCGAGCGCATCGCCGTCGAGTCGCCGTCGTACGCCAACATCCTCCAGCTGATGCGCGAGGCAGGCGCCCGGTTGGTGCCGGTCGCGATGGCCGAGGGGCTCAAGGGGTGGGACCTGCCCCGCTGGCGGCAGGTCCTGCGCGACGCCGCACCCCGGCTCGCCTACGTCGTCGCCGACTTCCACAACCCCACCGGGGCGCTCGCGGACGAAGACCAGCGGCGGCAGCTCGTTGACGCAGCCCGGTCCGCCGGCACGGTGCTCGTCGTCGACGAGACGATGGCCGAACTCCGCCTCGACGACGAGACCGGGATGCCCCGGCCCGTCTGCGCCTTCGACCCGGCGGGCTCGACCGTCCTGACGGTCGGCTCGGCGAGCAAGGCCTTCTGGGCGGGCATGCGGATCGGCTGGGTACGGGCCGCCCCGGACGTGATCCGCTCCCTGGTCGCCGCGCGTGCCTACGCCGACCTGGGCACCCCGGTCCTGGAGCAGCTCGGAGTCAACTGGCTGATGGGCACCGGCGGCTGGTACGAGGCGGTGGCCCTGCGCCGTGAGCAGGCCCGCCGGAACCGGGACGAGATGGTGACGGCGCTCCACCGGGAACTGCCGGACTGGGAGTTCGAGGTTCCGCACGGCGGACTGACCCTGTGGGTACGCGCGGGCGGTCTGTCCGGATCCCGTCTGGCGGAGGTCGGCGAGCGGGTGGGCGTGCGCGTCCCCTCCGGGCCGCGGTTCGGTGTGGACGGCGCTTTCGAGGGGTACGTCCGGCTGCCGTTCACCGTCGGCGGACCCGTCGCCGAGGAGGCCGCGGCCCGGCTGGCGGCGGCGGCCCGGCTGGTGCGGACGGGCGTGACCACGGGCACGGAGGCGCCGAGGACGTTCGTGGCGTAGGGGTGCTCGCGGCGTCCGGGGAACCGTGCGGCGGCGTGACGGGCGACGGCCCGGGAGCGGCTTTCCGTCAACGGCGGGTCGGCCGGGTGCGGGGGGCGCGCCGGGGCGCGGCGTGAGCCGATGTGCTGCGGCGGCCGGGTGGGCCCGTCCCGGAACCGCCGGCGGCGTGGGCCCGGTCCGGCGCCGCGTTCGTTCAGCCCTCCGCGGGCACCGGCGCCGAGGAGGCTCGTACGGGCGCGCTCGTCGCCGGTTCCGGGACGGACCCGGTGTGCGGTTCCCCTGCCGGACCGGCCGGAAGCTCCCCGTGCGGCCCGGCCGGTGTCCCGCCGGGGCCCGCCGGCTCGGTCTCCCGCTCCGTGCCCCGCCCGTCCGCGGGCATGTCCGCCGCCCCGGTGGCCTGCCTCTCCGGGAGCAGACGCAGCACGGCCTGCCGGTGCTCCTCGCTCGCCGCCTCGTCGAACGGGTCGGGCGTCGCGGGCACCTGGAGCCTGAGTACCGCTCCCGTTCCCATCCGGGCGTAACCCCGGCCGGGCGGCACCTCGGAGGTGGGGGTCGTGTGCGGGGGAGCGCCGAGCACGCCCTTCACCTGCTCGGGCGTGGCCGGGCCGAGCACGAGCCGGGCGCGTGTGTGCGTGCGCACCGTCTCGTTCAGGAACTCGAGGCTGTCGAACTGTTCGGCGACCACCACGGTCACGTGCGCGGCCCGGCCGTGCCGGAGCGGGACCTGCAGCAGTTGCTGGGGGTCAGGCCTGCCGTCCCCGGCCGCCAGATGACTGAAGACACTGGGCCTGTCCACGAGGATGCACAGCGGGCGCCGGGCGTCCTCGGGAGCGGGGTGACCCGCCTGCCGTGCCCGGTTGGCGGCGATGAGCCGGCGCTCCGTCTCATGGGCCGCCCACTCCAGACCGGCAAGTGCCCCGGCCAGCCCGCACTCGACGGCGAGCACGCCGTCGCGGCCCGTCAGACAGGCGTACTCGCCGGTGCCGCTGCCCTCCACGACGAGGACGTCCCCGTGCGGCAGCGCCTGCAGGGCGAGGGAACGCAGCAGGGAGGTCGTGCCGCTGCCCGGGTGGCCGACCGCCAGCAGATGCGGTTCGGTGGAGCGCGGTCCGGTGCGCCACACCACGGGCGGCGCGTCCCTCGTCGCGTCGCCGTCGAGGACGGGCACGGTCCGCTGGACGGAGTCCGGGTCGGTGAAGCCGAGGACCAGTTCGCCGGGAGCGGTCACGAAGCGCTGGGCGGCGATGGTGGTCGGGAGCGGGGGCAGGACGCTCATCAGCAGCCGGTTGGCCTCTTCGTCCCAGGTGAACAGGTACTCGCGGCCGCGGCCCGACTTGGCGTGGAGCAACTGCTCGATCCGGGCGCGGGCCTCGGGCTCGCCGTCGGGGAAGTACGCCGGGTACGCCACCCGCAGCCGGGTCAGCCGGCCGTCCGCGTCGAACTCGTGGTCGCTGAAAGCCTTCGCCCACTCCCCGCCGTGGGCGAACAGCGGACTCGGATCCTCCGGGACGGAGAAGTACGGCACGAGCGCGTCGTGGAGCGCCTGGAGCCGGGCGACCTGGGACTCGTCGGGGCCGGTGCGCACCGGCGTGCGCACCCGCCCCTTCCAGGCCGCCACCCCCATCAGGCCGATCAGCCCGAGCAGCGGCCCGTACGGGAGGAGGGCGACGGCCAGGACGCAGACCGCCGCCAGGAACAGCGCGGGGCCACGCCGGTCCTTGGGCGTGTCGGCCCACTTGCGCAGTCCGGCGGCGGTCAGCAGCCGTAGCCCGCGGCTGATCGTGATGAGCGGATGGAGGACGTCGGTGGCGTTGTCGGCGGCCGTCCGCGCCAGCTCACGGCTGCGAGCGATCCGGTCGTTGGCGCTGATCGGAATGCGGGGGAGTGGTCGCCGGGCCACGTGGTTCTCCTGCTCCTCAGAAGTGTGGGAGGGGTGGTGCGGGGACGTCAGAACTTGATCCCACCCAGGAGGCTGGCCAGGCTCGCGCCTCCCGCGGTGATGCTCGGGGCGATGGCCGTGCCCGCGAGGTAGAAGCCGAAGAGTGCGGAGACCAGCGCGTGCGACGCCTTCAGTCCGTCCTTCTTGAAGAACAGGAAGACGATGATGCCCAGCAGCACGACGCCTGAGATGGACAGAATCATGAGCGGTTCTCCTGGTTGAGGGGACAGTCACCATGAGTCCTTCCATCCTCACAGAAGGTATCTATACGACAAAAGGTGCATTCGGGTGAAAGTTCGCCACTTTCACCGGACCGGCGGATGACGGATCGTTGCCGAACGGGTGTTGATCTTCGCGGTGCCACTCCTGGTGATCTTCGCCGTGTGCCGCGGGATCTTCCTCACGGGTACTTGGAGTGATGCCCCCCGTGGGGGCGAAGTACCCTGTCGGTTCGCTCGTGCGGCGCCGCCCCGCCCTACGAAGCGGCAGGTCAAGCCCCTATCGGGAGTCCGGGACGCACCGGGCGCCCGTCGTCAGCGCAGTGAAAGGCGGTCCTTCGGATGAGTGAAGCCCCGGATCCCGAGGTGGTCGAGCTGGCCTCCAGGATCTTCGACCTGGCACGCCAGGGAGACGCCGAGGCACTTGCCGCCTACGTGGACGCAGGCGTCCCGGCGAACCTCACCAACGACAAGGGCGACTCCCTGGTCATGCTCGCCGCCTACCACGGCCACGCCGGCGCGGTGACCGCTCTCCTGGCACGCGGTGCCGACGCGGACCGTGCGAACGACCGCGGCCAGACGCCTCTCGCGGGCGCCGTCTTCAAGGGCGAGGACGAGGTGATCCGCACTCTGCTGGCCGGCGGCGCCGACCCGGAGGCGGGAACTCCGTCCGCGGTGGATACCGCGCGGATGTTTGGGAAGACAGACCTCCTGGAACTGTTCGGCGCCCGGTGAACGGGAGTTGAACGCCAGGCGGAGCAGCCGCCCGAAATGTGGTCGCGGCGACGAAATGGCTGGGTCATCATGACGTCGGGCCCGCAGGGGGCCACCGACGAGAGGCAGAGGAAGATGGTTTGCACCAAGCGGAAGACGACGGGCAGCCGATCATGTTGCCGCGTGGCCTAGGCGAACACACCCCCGGTCGCGTCGACAGCTTGATGTGAGGCACTTTCCATGTTCGAACCAGTCATAGCGCCGAGCGGTACCTTGCTCGGCCTGCTGCAGAGGGGCCGCGGCGACGGCACGCTGCACGCGCTCGCCGCGCCACGTGCCGAAGCCCTCGGGGCCCTCAACCACTGCGTGCTCCACGACCCCCGCCACGACTGGCAGGTGGAGAACCGCTCCCTCTACTACGCCCGCCTCTTCCTGGACCTGGGCGGCGGTCTCGACGAGATCGAGACCCACCTCTTCGCTGCCGAGGACCACCTCGCCACCGACGACACCCGGACCGGGCTCGCGCTCTCCGTGCTGGGTCACCTGGCCTCCTACGGACGCGACGACGCGCTCGTGCTGCTGCGCAGGTACGCGGCGACCGGCGCCAACTGGGCCTGGGCCCTCGACGAGCTCGCCCTGCGCGACGACGACTCCGGGCTGCGCTCACTCGCCGGAGCCGTGCTCGGCCGTTTCCCGGCCACCCCGGAGGGCGACGCCGAGCTGGCCGCCACCGTGCGCGACGCCTTCGAGCCGAGGCCGTGGCGGCTCTGGGCCGAGGACCGCCGGGAGGCGGTCGGCGCCCGGGTGCGCGCCGCCCGGGAACGCGGGTCCTTCGACCGCTGGCAGCGCCAGATGCGGCCCACGGGGCCACGCCCCGGCTGGAGCGTCGAGTCGGTCCTCGACTGGGCCCAGCAGGGCCTGGAGCGCGGCAGCGCCCTGCACGTCCCCGCGGCGCGCTGCCTCGGCGCCGTCGCCGGCCCCGGGGACCGGCCGCTGATCGCCGAGGCCGCGCGCCGCGGGCCCGACGGCGCACGCTGCGCCGCCCTGCACTACCTGGCGGAGGCGAGAGATCCCGCCGTCCTCGATCTCATCGAGGCCGCGGTCGCCGACCCTTCCCGTACCGTCGCCGACGCCGCCGTCGCCGCGTTCGAGCGGATGTGCGGCGAAGCCGCCGTCGACCGGGCGCGTGGCTGGATCCACCGTCCCGACGCGCTCGGAGCCTCTGCCGCGGGCGTCCTCGCCTGTCGTGGCGGCGCCCAGGACAGCGAGCTCGTGCTCGGCGCGCTCCGCGAGACCGTCCGTGCCGACGGACCAGACGCCCCTCTGCTGTGGGCCCTCGTCGACGGCACCGGCCGGCTGGGCATCGGCTGCGCCGCACCCGTGCTGCGCCACGTCTACCGCGAGACCGCCTCCTCCCAGTTGCGCGGCCGCGCGGCCCGCGCCCTGGCCGCCGCCGACCCCTCCTTCGCGACCGGCTTCGCCGTCGAGTGCCTGTGGGACTGCGAGGAGACCACGAGAGAGGTCGCCGCACTGCACGCCGCGACCGGCGACGCACGCGTCGCCGAGCGTCTCCGCCGGCTCGCCGCCGACCCGGCGGAGGAGGCCGAGGTGCAGACGGCCGTCCGCAGCCGTATCGCGCGGGAGGCTCCTCCGCGCTGACCTGACGCGCCGGGGTGCCCGCCGACCGCGGGCACCCGCGGACGCGGGGAGCGGCGCAACCGGCGAACCGGACCGGTGGCCGGGCCGCCACTCTGCGGCACGACGCCGGCCCGGGCGGGCGGTCGACGGGCCGGGCCGGCGGAACGGCCCCTTCGGCGGTTCGGCGGTTCGGGCTCCCGGGTCCCTCGGCTCCTCGGCGACGCATGCCTCCCGTCGTCGCCGAGGCGGCGGACGGCCGAAAGCACAGCGGGGCCGTGGCCGAAACGGGCACGCAGGGGCAACGCGGGGCAAGCCCGGTGGGCCCACGCAGGCCGGGGTCAAACGCTCATGGGACGTTCGACGCGCGGAAAGATCCACGTTGGCCGCGCCACCCCCGGCGGGACGAGAACACGAGTATGCGTGTCGTCATCGTCACCGAATCCTTTCCACCCGACGTGCCGAGGGCGCCGCCGACCGGCTGAACAGGCGCAGCGCCTGGGCGTACTCGCGGATCGTCTGCACCACGGAGTGGGCCGAGCGCGAGTTCGTCCGGATCGGCGCGCGGAACGTGGTGCGCGCACCCCTCGGCGTCGAGCTCGACCGCTGCAGGCCGGGACGCCGCAGCCGAGTGCTGCGCGCCCGCTACGCGGAGGGCGCCGACGCCCTGCTGCTGCTCTGCTCCCGGCTCTCCGTGGAGAAGCGTCCCGGCATGGCCCTGGAGGCACTCGCCGGGCTGCGCGGGAGCGGGGTGCGGGCGGCCCTCGTGGTGGCGGGGGAAGGCCCGCTGCGCGCCCGGCTGGTCCGGCGGGCGCGCGAGGAGCGGCTGCCGGTGCACTTCCTCGGCCATGTCGCCGACCGCGAGGCCCTGGCCGACCTCCAGGCCGCAGCGGACATCTGCCTGGCGCCGGGGCCCGCCGAGACGTTCGGGCTGTCCGCGCTGGAGGCGCTCGCCAGCGGCACGCCCGTCGTCGCCAGCGCGTCCTCGGCCCTGCCCGAGGTCGTCGGCGACGCGGGAACCGCCGCGCACGACAGACCGGAGGCCTTCGCCGACGCGGTCCGGGAACTCCTCGCCCGCGCCGAGGGCCCGCGCCGCGCCGCCGCCCGTGCCCGGGCCGAACTCTTCGGCTGGGACCGTGCCGTCGCTGCCTTCCTCACCGCCCACGACGCCCCCACCCGGCTCGCGGGCAGCCCGGAGACAGCGGCATGACCACCGAGCAGGGCCCGCCCCTCGGCGTTGCGGCGGCGGACGCCCCGGGCGGTACGGGCACGCGCCGGCCGGGCCGGGTGCGGGGGAGGCGGCTGTGAAGGTGGGGACCTCGTCCTCCGGCGCCGGGGAGACGCCCGTCGGCGCCGTGGCTGCCACCGGTTCCGGTGGCGCGACCGTTGCCGAGGACCCGGTGGCGGCTCCTCCCGGCCCCGGTGACCGGGCCGCCGAGGCGCTGACCCCACCCGGAGCGGGCGGCCCGGTCGCCGCGCCTCCGGCCATGACCGCCGCGCCCGGTGCGGGGTCCGCGTCCGTCCCCGTCCCCCGGCCGCGTACCGGTGCCCGCGCGGGCGCGCTGCCCCGGGCGCCCGTCCCCGCGCCGGGTCCGGCGCCCGAGTCCAGGGCCATGACCGCCGCGCGCGTTCCGCGCTTCGCCGCCCTCGGTGATTCGCTCACTGAAGGCGTCGGCGACCGCGTCGACGGGGCGTGGCGCGGCTGGGCCGCGCTGCTGGCCGAGGGGCTCGGCACGACCGGTGAGACCGCGGAGTTCCGCAAATTCGCGGTCAGCGGTGCGCTCGCCCGCGATGTGCACGAGACCCAGGCCCCCGCCGCCCTCGCATACGCGCCCGACCTCGCCTCCGTCATCGTCGGCGTGAACGACACCCTCCGGCACACCTTCGACATCCTCGACCTCGCCGTACGCCTCGACGAGGTCTGCGCCGCCCTGAGCGGAAACGGCAGCCGGCTGCTGACGGCCTGCCTGCCCGACCCGGGTGAGATGCTCGGGCTGCCGGCACCCCTCGCCCGCCCGCTCGCTCGCCGCCAGCGCGCCGTGAACGCGGTGGTCCACGCGCTGTCCGAGCGGTACGGCGCCGTCCATCTGCATCTGGCCGACGTGGCCTGGGTCGAGGACCGCTCGATGTGGAGCGCCGACCGGCTCCACCCCGGCGAACGCGGTCACCGGGAGATCGCCCGCCGGTTCCACGAGCTGCTCATCGCCGAAGGGCTCGCCCTCGGCGCCGCGCCGGGCGGCGAACCCGAACAGCCGGCGCCCAGCCGCACGGCCAAGGCCGTGTGGCTCGCCACCGCCGGAACCGCGTGGGTGGCGCGCCGGTGCACCGACCTGCTGCCCCAGCTGCTCGGCCTCGCCGGCGCCGAGCTGGGGCACTGGGCCCGGGGCACCAGTGCCCGACTGGACCACATCGCCGAAAACGCCCTCACTTCCGCCCTCGCCTCGCTGTCCCCCGTCCCACCGCTTGCCAGAATGGGGGAATGAGCGGGCGCTGGGAGTTCTGGATCGACCGTGGCGGGACGTTCACCGACATCGTCGGCAGACGGCCCGACGGGCGTCTCGTCACCCGGAAGCTGCTGTCCCACAACCCCGAGCACTACGCCGACGCGGCCGTCGCCGGCATCAGGCTCCTCCTCGGCCTCGGACCGGACGATCCCGTGCCGGCGGACCGCGTCGAGGTCGTGAAGATGGGCACGACCGTCGCCACCAACGCGCTGCTGGAGCGCCGCGGCGAACCCACCGTGCTCCTCGTCACGGAGGGCTTCCGGGACGCCCTGCGCATCGCGTACCAGAACCGCCCCCGGCTCTTCGACCGCCACATCGTCCTTCCCGAGGCCGTGTACGACCGAGTCATCGAGGTCCCCGAGCGGATCGCCGCCCACGGCGAGGTGGTCCGGCCGCTGGATCTCGCCCCGGTGCGGGAGCGGTTGCGGCAGGCCCGCCGGGACGGCTTCGCGAGCGCGGCCGTCGTGTTCATGCACGGCTACCGCCACCCGGACCACGAGTCGGCCGTCGCCGCCGCGGCGCGTGAGCTCGGCTTCACCCAGGTGAGCTGCTCCCACGAGGTCAGCCCGCTCATCAAACTCGTACCCCGCGGCGACACGACCGTCGTGGACGCGTACCTCTCGCCGATCCTGCGCCGCTACGTCGACGAGGTCGCGAAGGAACTCCGCTCCATCCGCCTGATGTTCATGCAGTCGAACGGCGGACTGCGCGAGGCCGCCCACTTCCGGGGCAAGGACGCCGTGCTGTCCGGTCCCGCCGGTGGGGTCGTCGGCATGGCCCGCACCTCGGAACAGGCGGGCCACCGCCGGGTCATCGGCTTCGACATGGGCGGGACGTCGACCGATGTGTCCCACTATGCGGGCGAGTTCGAACGGGAACTGGGCACGCAGGTCGCCGGTGTGCGGATGCGCGCGCCGATGATGAACATCCACACCGTCGCCGCCGGCGGCGGCTCGATCCTCCACTTCGACGGCCGGCGCTACCGCGTAGGCCCCGACTCGGCGGGCGCCGTACCGGGCCCCGCCTGCTACCGGCGCGGCGGCCCGCTCACCGTCACCGACGCCAACGTGATGCTCGGGAGGATCCAGCCGGGACACTTCCCCGCCGTCTTCGGACCGGACGGAGACCAGCCGCTCGACGCCGATGCCGTACGGGAGGGGTTCGAGCGGCTGGCCGAGGAGGTCCGCGAGGCCACGGGCACCGATCGCAGCCCGGAGGAGGTCGCGGCGGGCTTCCTCGAGATCGCGGTCCTCAACATGGCCAACGCCGTCAAGAAGATCTCCGTCCAGCGGGGCCACGACGTGACCCGCTACGCCCTGACCTGTTTCGGCGGCGCCGGCGGCCAGCACGCCTGCGGGGTCGCCGACGCACTCGGCATCGACACCGTCATCGTGCCCCCACTCGCCGGAGTGCTCTCCGCATACGGCATCGGCCTGGCCGACGCCACCGCGATGCGCGAGCAGTCCGTGGAAGCGGAACTCGGCGAGGACACCCTGGTCCGGGTCCGGGAGCTCTGCGACGAGCTGGCCGGACGCACCCGGGCGGAGCTGCGGGAGGACGCCGTCCCCGACGAGGCGATCGGAACCCGCGCCCGCGTGCTCGTCCGCTACGCCGGCACGGATGCCGGGATGCCCGTGCCCCTCGGCACGGAGAGCGAGATGCGCGAGGCGTTCACCGCTGCGCACCGCGCACGGTACGCCTTCACCATGGACAAACCGCTGGTCGTGGAGGCGGTTTCGGTCGAGGCGGTGGGTACGGCCGGGCCCCATGGGACCGTCGTCGTCGAGGAGGCCGCCGGCGGCACGGGTCCGCGAGTGCGGGACACCGTGCGGATGTTCCTGGACGGCCGTCCCGCCGACGCTCCGCTCCTCCGGCGGGTGGACCTCTCACCGGGCGACACGGTCGAAGGTCCCGCGATCGTCGCCGAGGCCGATGCCACCACCGTGGTGGACCCCGGCTGGCGGGCCGCCGTCGGTGAGGGAGGACATCTGCTGCTCACCCGTGTGCGGCCGCGGCCCGGCCGTACCGCCGTCGGCACGGACGTCGACCCGGTGCTGCTGGAGGTCTTCAACAACCTCTTCATGGCGATCGCCGAGCAGATGGGGCTGCGGCTCGAGAACACCGCCCACTCGGTCAACATCAAGGAGCGGCTCGACTTCTCCTGCGCCCTGTTCGACGCCGACGGCAACCTCATCGCCAACGCGCCCCACATCCCGGTGCACCTGGGCTCGATGGGCGAGTCCATCAAGGAGGTGCTGCGGCGCAACGCCGGCGAGCTGCGGCCCGGCGACGTGTACGCCATCAACGATCCGTACCACGGCGGCACCCATCTCCCCGATGTGACGGTCGTGACGCCGGTCTTCGACGAGGCCGGCCGTGAGCTGCGCTTCCTCGTGGCCTCGCGGGGGCACCACGCGGAGATCGGCGGGATCACGCCGGGCTCGATGCCCGCGTTCAGCCGCACGATCGACGAGGAGGGCGTGCTCTTCGACAACTGGCTGCTCGTACGGGACGGGCGGCTGCGCGAGGCCGAGACCCGGGAACTGCTGACCGGCGCCCGGTATCCGTCCCGCGACCCCGACACCAACCTCGCCGACCTTCGGGCCCAGATCGCCGCCAACGAGAAGGGGATCGGCGAACTGGGCCGGATGGTGGAGGAGTTCGGCCTCGACGTGGTGCGGGCGTACATGGGGCATGTGCGCGACAACGCCGAGGAGTCCGTACGCCGTATCGTCGCCGGGCTCGGCGACGGCTCCTGCCGCTACGAGACCGACAACGGCGCGGTCATCGAGGTCACGCTGACCGTGGACCGGGAGGCACGCGGGGCCGTCCTCGACTTCACCGGTACCTCCGGGCAGCAGCCGGGCAACTTCAACGCCCCCAGGTCGGTGGTGATGGCGGCGGTGCTGTACGTCTTCCGCACCCTGGTCGCCGACGACATCCCGCTCAACAGCGGCTGCCTGGAACCGCTGGACGTACGTGTGCCGGACGGCTCGATGCTCGCTCCGGTGTACCCCGCGGCGACGGTCGCGGGCAACGTCGAGACCTCGCAGGCGGTCACGGGCGCCCTGTACGCGGCGCTCGGGGTCCAGGCGGAGGGCTCGGGCACGATGAACAACGTCACCTTCGGCAACGACCGGGTCCAGTACTACGAGACCGTGGCGAGCGGTTCCGGCGCGGGCGACGGCTTCCATGGCGCCGATGCCGTGCAGACCCACATGACCAACTCCCGGCTCACCGACCCCGAGGTGCTGGAGTGGCGTTACCCGGTACGGGTGGACGCCTTCTCGGTGCGGGACGGAAGCGGGGGAGCGGGCCGCTGGACCGGCGGTTGCGGCGCCGTCCGCCGCATCCGCTTCCTGGAGCCGATGACCGTCACCCTGCTGACCGGTCACCGGCGGGTGAGGCCGTACGGGATGGCCGGCGGCGAGCCCGGGACAGCGGGATCGAACGCCGTCGAGCGCTCGGACGGGACGATCGAGGAACTTCGCGGCGTGGACTCGGTGGAGGTCGGCCCCGGCGACGTCCTCGTCGTACGGACCCCGGGCGGCGGTGGCTACGGGCACCCTGCCGGCTGAATCGGGCCGCCGTACCGGGCGGTCCGGGTGCCCGCACCGGAAGCGACCCGTTGGGCGCCCGAGGACCGGGCGACCGGTGCGTGCCGCCCGGGCAGCCGACGCGACACGATCTGTGCGGCAGCGGATCCGTGGACGGAACGCGCTCCGGGAGCCGCGCGGTGGGCCGGAGCGGTCCGGTGCCCGGCCGGCCCGGCCCGCGGAGCGCCGGGGTGGAGTGCTCGTGCGGCTCGGCCGGGCCATCGTGATGCCGCCCAGCCCGGGGGTGCCTCTGCGGTCGAGGTCGGCGTCCGGCCCGTGGTTCACCCGGCCGGAACGAATCGCCGGGAGCTTCTGGAAGCGCTGCAGGCGGGCAGACGCGACGACGCCGAGCGGCTTCTCGCCCGCCACCTCGACGGCTCCCGGGCCCGGTTCGTCGACGTCTGCGCAGGGCTCGTGGCGGACGGGGACGCGGCGGAGCGCCGAGCACCGGGGCGCCCGTGCCGCGCACGGGGTTTCTGCGCCGTTTCGACCGGTGTCCGTGCGAGGACCTAGTCTGTGCACCGTGACTTCGCCTGCCCCGACGGAATCCGTTCCGCCCCAGCTCAGCGCGGGGCCGCGCCCCGCGCAGGGCCCGGCCGCCGACGAAGGGCTCGCGCGACGGCTCCGCGCGCTCGCGTGCACCGCCCCGCTGCACGATCTCGACACCCGCAAGGCGAACCTCGCGGGCGAGTACTCGGTCTACGCGATGGCGGAGGTCGCCCTCGCCGCCATCGACCTCGTCACGCTCAACATGGACTTCGACACCGGCGCCGACCACGAGCAGATAGTGGCCAGGCTCCTCCCGCGGATCGCGGCCCAGGCCCCGCAGCGCCCCGCCGCCGAACACGAGCGGGTGGCGCGCTGGGTGCTGGAGAACCTGATCAACGTCGGCAGCGTCGACCGCGGCTTTCGCGCCGTGTACGGCACCTTCGGTCCGGACGGGGTGTACGTCCGGCGGGACTACGACTTCAAACTCATCGAGGAGGTCCCCGGCTACGGCGGCGGTGTCTATCTGCGCACCACCGACGAGGCGGTGAACGTCCTCGTCGGCGCTCTCGACACGGACGTCACCAGCGCCCAGATCGCCGCGGAGGTGAAGCTGGAGGTGCTGATCAGCCGCGGCCGGCTCGCCGACGCCCAACTGGCCGCGGAGCAGGCCCGCTACCGGACCGTGCAGTACGCCGAGACCCTGCGCAGGACGCTGGAGGCCACCCGGCGCAATGTGCGCGCCGTCGACTGGCTCAACGCCGTGCCCGACATGATCGCCGAGGCGCTCGACCACGTCGCCGACCGCTACCGTCACGAGAACGCGATCCTCACGAACATCCGCAAGGCCCGTGACGAGGCCGAGGACCCCGAGCACAAGCGCCAGGCCGCAGAGCTCGTCGACATAGTCAAGGACTGCATCCGCCGCCACACCCAGCTCCAGTCCCGGCTCCTGGAGGCCGGCCCGCTCTTCCGGGCAGAGCAGGACCGCCAGGCGTTCGCCGCTCCGGCGGCGCGCTCCGGCGTCGATCTGTACGGCCATCTCGTCGCGCCGCTGCTGCCCCTGCCCGTCGACCGGGCCATCCGCGTCACCGACGCGTACTTCGCACACGGCACCGGGCTGCGTACTCCCGCGTCCGCCCGGGTCGCGGACCTCGTCGACCTGCTCCTCAGTCCGCCCGTCGAGCGCGAGCACCTGGGCGCCGAACTGCCCGAGCCGGATCTGATCGCGACCCCGGACGACAGCCGTTTCAGCGAGGAGCAGCTGACGAGCGCGATGGAGCTGCTGGACCTGGAGCACGACGCCCCGCGCCGGCTCTCCGGTCTCCTCGCCGACGCTCGCCGCCGCGATCCGGACCTGCCCTATCTCGTCGCCCTCCTCGCCGTCCACGCGGCCAGCCCTCCGGTCGGCACGGCCTACCGCCAGGGCGAGGAGCGGCTGCTGTTCGCCGTCGACGACGGCACCGAGCTGGACGACCCCGAGTTCGGCGGCGCGGACCTGATCGTGGGCACGGCCCTGCTGGACGCGGCCGGCATGACCGCGGACCGCACGGAGGCCGCGTGACGCCGAGCCCGGGGCACGATGTCCCCGCGTCCCCGTCTCCGCCCGTCCGGCGTGCGCACCGCCCGCCTGCCCGGGAGGACCGCCCGGCCGACGGCCCGGCGCGCCGCGCAACCGCCCGGCACCGCACACAAGAGCCCCACCACCGCACAGAGGAGCCCCAGCCGTGAGCGACCAGCACGCAGAGCACGCCGGGCCCCGGCGTGAGCCGGACGTGCCGCTCGGGCCGCCGTCCGGGCCGATGTCCGCCTCCACCGGCGTCACCCCGGCCGACGCGGCCGACGCGGCGCGGCTCGTCTCCTTCGGGCTCCAGCCCAAACTGCTGCCCGCCCGCGACGCCGAGTACGCCGACCTGCTGCGGCGCTACCGCGAGGAGCCTGCCTTCGCCCGCCTCGCCGACGCCGTCGCCACCGGGCTCGGCCTGGTCGTCCTGGAGGTGTCGCCCCGCGCCGGGATGGCCGTGACCGCCGCCGAGGACTCGGTCTTCGCCGTCCGTATGGGCGACTACGCCCGACGGGCCTCCGCCGACTCGGCCGACCGGTTCCTCCACGGCCTCGCCCATCTCGCCGTCGCCGCGCTGGCGTTCCCCCGCCCCGAGGACCTCGCCGACGACGGCTACATCGGCCGGATCACCGTCAACGGCGTCGACGCCTTCGTACGGCAGGCCTGCCGCCGCCTGGAGGAGCGGGCCGAGGAGCAGGGGGAGAACACCGATCCGGCGTCCGACGCCCCGGGACTCGAAGCCGCGTGGCGCATCTACGCGCGGCGCAGCGCCACCGGAGCCACCAAGGACGCCCGCCGCCTCGCCGGCTCCACCACGGGCATCATCGCCAAGGCGGTCGCCTTCCTCACCGACTCCGGCTTCCTGCAGCGCACCGGGGAGGACTCCGGCGGCGCCTACCGGACCACCGCCCGCTACCAGCTGCAGGTCCGCGACATGGCGGGCAGTGCCGCCATGGCCGAGCTGCTGGAGCTCGGAGTCGTCCCCGTCACGGACGGCTCCGCCACGCTCGTGCCGGCGCCGGACGCCGACGACCTGGAACTGGCCGCCGACGCCGGCCTTCCCTTCCACCCATGACCTCGCGGCGGGCCGCCCGCCGCCGTCCACCCTCGCCCCATCCGCCTCAACACCCCTGAGAACGACGAGAGTCCGCCGCCATGTACGAGCTGTCCCGGGTACGCCTCTACTCCATCGGGCCCGCCGGTGCGCGCTATGCCGACACCGTGCTGGACCTGCGCGGAGTCGGCGCGCCCGTGCCCAACCCGGCCCCGACGCAGGCCGAGTTCTTCGAGGAGGAGCCGGTCGGACCGCCCCGCCGCCCCGCCCCCGCGGGCGTGCTCTTCCTGGAGAACGGCGGCGGCAAGTCCGTCCTCCTCAAGCTGATCTTCTCGGTGATGCTGCCCGGTCACCGCAACACCCTCGGCGGAGCCAGCTCCGGTGTGCTGCGCAAGTTCCTGCTCGCCGACGACTGCGGCCACGTCGCCCTGGAATGGCAGCACACTCTCACCGGCGAACTGGTCGTCGTCGGCAAGGCCAGCGAATGGCGCGGCCGCCAGGTCTCCAACGACCCCCGCAAGTTCGCCGAGGCCTGGTACTCCTTCCGGCCCGGGCCCGGTCTCAGCCTGGACTCGCTGCCCGTCGCCGAGTCCACCGCCGTCCGCCCGCCCGCCGAGGGCGCCTCGGGCGCGCGGGGCCGCCGTCGCACCATGAAGGGCTTCCGCGACGCCATCACCGAGGCGGGCAAGGCGTATCCGCACCTGGAGGTGTACTGGGAGGAGATCCACGACCGCTGGAACGAGCACCTCGGAGACCTGGGCCTCGATCCCGAACTCTTCCGCTACCAGCGGGAGATGAACGCGGACGAGGGAGAGGCCGCCGGGTTGTTCGCGGTCAAGAAGGACTCCGACTTCACGGACCTGCTGCTGCGCGCCGTCACGGACACCCGTGACACGGACGGGCTCGCCGACCTCGTCAGCGGCTTCGGCAGCAAACTGGGACGCCGCGCCGAGCTCATCGCCGAACGCGACTTCACCGCAGGCTCCGTCGACCTCCTCGGGCGCATCGTGGAGGCCGCCGACACCCGGGCCAGGGCCCGCGACATCCACCTCGGGGCCGAACGCCGCACCCGTACCCTCGCGCACCGGCTCTCCGCCAGGGCCGGCGAGGAGCGCGCCCGTACCGCCGAACTCGCCCAGCAGGTCACCGCCGCCGCGCACACCGTCACCGAAGCGGAGCGGTCGCGCAGCCACAGCTCCCTCATCGCGGCCGAACTGGCCTACCGGCACGCGTCGCTGGCCCTCACCGCGGCGGAGAAGGCCGCCGCCGCCCAGCGCCGCGAGCTGACCGAGGCACGCACCCTCCACGCCGCCTGGCAGGCCGCCGAGGCGGTGCTCCGCCACCGGGCCGCCACGGACCGCTCCGCACGGGTGGCCGCCGCCATCCGCGAGGCCGAGCGGGACGCCGCCCCCGCGCTCGCGGCCCGCGCGAAGGCCGCCGCCGATCTCGTGCGCGCCCTCCACTCCGCCGCCGAGGACGGCGAGCGCCTGGCCAACGAGGAGGAGGAGCGCTCCGCCGGTCTCCAGGAGGCCGGCGAGGCCGCCCACCGCGCCGCCACCGCCGCCGCCACCGACGCCCAGCGGGCCCGCAGCGAGGCGGGCCATCTGCGCCAGCGCCTCGCCGAGGTCGAGCAGGAGACCGCGGAGGCCGTCCGCGCCGGCTGGCTCGACGACACGGCCCCGGACGCCGACCCGGCGCGGGCCGCCCTCGCGGCCAGCGACGCGGAGAAGGCCGCGGTCATCGCCTGGGACGCGGCCCGCGACGCCGCCCGCACGGCTGCGGAACGCGCCCGTGAGACGGCGGCCGCCGAGAGCCGGGCCGAACTGACCGCGGCCCGTGCCGCGGACGCCGCCGAGGCAGCCGCCCACGCCTACGACGCCGAGCGGCTCGCCGCCGCTTCCCTCGCCGGGTCCGAGCGCCTCGGCGAACTGCTCGGTCTGCCGGTGACCGCCGGGTCGGCGGAGGTCCCCGGACCCCGGCGCGAGCCGTCCACCGAGCCGCCCGGTCACGCCGCGACGGACACGCGGACGGCGATCCCGGCACAGACGACCGGCCCCGAGGACGGCCGCCCCGCGACCGCTCCGGCGGGGACCGCGGCAGCGGACGGCCCCGAGGTCGTCCGGCGCGAACACGGCGCCGAAGGCCCCCTCACCGCCGAGGAGTTCGACCGCTGCGCCGACGAACTGCGAGAGCTCCTCGATCAGGGTGTCGCGGCCGCCGAGCGCCAGCTGTTCGACCTGAGGACCGCGGCCGCGGACGACTCCCGCATCCTCGGGGCGCTCGGCGACGGCGGGCTGCTGCCTCCCGGGCCCGACGTCCTCGCGACCGTCGAGTTCCTCGGTGAGCACGGCATCCCCGCACTGCCCGGCTGGCGCTACCTCGCCCAGGCCGTCGCCCCGGCCGACCATGCCGCCGTGCTCGCGGCGCGGCCCGAGCTGGTCGACGGTGTCGTGATCACCGACCCCGTGTCGTACGCCCGCGCCCGCGAGGTACTGAACGGCGCGGCACTGCTGCCGCGTTCCGCCGTCGCCGTCGGAACCGCGGCAGCCCTGCTCGCCCCCGTACCGGGGCCGGCCGCCGGAACGGACACGGACGTGTTCCTCGTGCCGCCGAACCCCGCCATGCACGACGAGCACGCCGCGGACGAGGAGCGGCAGGCACTCCGGGCCCGCGCCGCGGAGCGGGACGAGGAGATCAGGAACCTCGCGGCCCGGCTGGCGGGCGACCGCGCCCTCGCCGCCCGTATCGGCTCCTGGCGTGCCGACTGCCCGCCCGGCATGCTCGCCGAACTCGCCGGGGCCGCGCGCACCGCCCGGGATGCGGCCGAGGCCGCCGAGGAGGCGCTCGCGGAGGCTCGCACCGCCCGGGCCGAGGCCGAGGAGGCCGCCGCCGACACCGCCCGGGTGCGCGACGAACGCCAGGACACCGCCCAGCGGGCCCGCCGTGCCGCGGACGCGCTCGCCGGGCTCGCCTTCCGCCTCCGCGAGCGCGCCGGCTGGCAGGCGAAGCTGCGTGAACTCGCCGACGAGGCGGCCGAGTCCGACGCCCGCGCCACCTCCTGCCTCGATCGGGCGAGAGCCGCCGACCAGGACCGCCGGGCAGCCCAGCGTGCGGCGGACGACGCCCGGCGCACCGCACGCGCCCTCCGTGCCGAGCGCGCGGAGATCGCGGGCGCGCCCGAGCAGTTGCCCGACCCGGACGAGACCGACGACACCCCCCGCCCTTCGCTGCCCGCCCTGCGGGAGGCGTACCGCGCCGCGTCCCAGTTGTACGAGAAGGTCGGCGTCGGGGCCGACCTCCGCGCCGAACAGGCCCACGCCGAGAGTGACGAGAGCGCCGCGCTCGCCGAACTCGACCGGCTCACCAACAAGGTCCGCACGCGCGCCGCCCAGCTGCTGGAGGGCACCGACGGGGCCGACGGCCCCTCCCGCCAAGCCGCCGCGGCCCGCGCCGAGTCGCATGTGCAGACGCTGGAGACCCGCGCCTCCGAGGCCAGCGAGAAACTCGGTCGGCTGCGCGGTGAGGCCGAGCGCCTCGCGCCGGTGGACGGTGACGCACACATCGGGCTTCCCGAGGAGACGGAACCCTCGGACGCCCAGCACGCCCAGGCACTGCTGCGGACGGCCACCGGCGAGCTGGCCGCCCGTACCGAGGCGCTGGACACCGCCCGGGCGAGGCACGCCGAGCTGCTGCGCGCGCACCGCACGGCCGAGGACGCGGCGGGCGGCTTCGACGAGACGGCGGCCCTCCTGCGCGATCTGCTCAGGGACCACACCGACGAGGAGCAGGAGCAACCCGAGCCCTACGCGGGCAGTCTCGAAGAGGCCAGGCACTCGGCGGCCGAGGCCCGCCGTTCCCTGCGCGGTTGCGCGGCCGACCTGTCCTCCGCCGAGTCGGCGGTGCGCGAGGCGAGCGACGTGCTCGTGCGTCACGCCAACTCCACCCGCTACGAGGCGGTGCGTACTCCGGCCCGTCTGCAGATCCGCGAGCTGCCCGCGTCCTCCCTGCCGGAGCACGCGGCGCGCTGGGCCGAGGCGTTCGCACCGCGGTTGCGCGTACTCACCGACGAGCTGGCGCAGTTGGAGCGCAACCGCGACTCCATCGTGGACCGGCTCCGCGGGCTGGTGGAGTCGGCCCTGACCACGCTCCGGTCGGCCCAGCGGCTCTCCCGGCTGCCCGAGGGCCTGGGGGAGTGGTCCGGCCAGGAGTTCCTGCGCATCCGCTTCGAGGAGCCCGACCAGGCGACCCTCACCGAGCGGCTCGGCGAGGTCATCGACGAGGCCACCCGGGCTGCGGTGAGGAAGAACTCCGATCTGCGCCGCGACGGCATGTCCTTGCTGCTCCGCGGCGTCCAGGCGGCTCTCGAACCGAAGGGCGTCGCCGTCGAGATCCTCAAGCCGGACGCGGTGCTGCGCGCCGAGCGGGTACCGGTCGGTCAGATGGGCGACGTCTTCTCCGGCGGCCAGTTGCTCACCGCGGCGATCGCTCTGTACTGCACCATGGCCGCGCTCCGCAGCAACGACCGGGGGCGGGACAAGCACCGGCACGCGGGCACGCTGTTCCTGGACAATCCCATCGGGCGCGCCAACGCCACCTACCTGCTGGAGCTGCAGCGCGCCGTGTCGAATGCTCTCGGCGTCCAGCTGCTGTACACCACGGGCCTGTTCGACACCACCGCCCTCGCGGAGTTCCCGCTGGTCATCAGGCTGCGCAATGACGCGGACCTACGGGCGGGCCTGAAGTACATCAGCGTCGAGGAGCATCTGCGCCCGGGCCTGCCACAGCAGCGCACCGAGGGCGAGACCGTGCACGGGGAGATCACCGCGACCCGGATGTTCAGGAGGGCCGCGGACGAGCCGTCGCCGTCGCCCGCGCCGGTCGAGAGCCCGGTCGAGAGCCCGAGCGGGATCCCCCACGAGACGGGGACCGCGTTCCCGACGGTGGCCGTGCCGCAGTCGGGAACGCCGGCAGCCGCTCCTGAAGGCGCCGGTACCGACCCCGGGCCGGGGTCCGGCTCGCTCGAAACCCCCGTCCGTCGCGAGGAGTAGCAGACGTCCGACCCCGATGAGCCGCACCGACCAGGGGCCGGGCATCTGGGGCTCCCCCCGCCCGGACGACCCCGGGCCGGGGAGACCCTCGGACCTCGGAAGTCCTCAGGCCTGCGACAGCCTGCCCGCACCCCTTCGCCGTATCCGCGCGGAATCACGCGCCTGAGCGCGGGCGACCCGTCGCGCCTTCCGGCGGTCGCGCCGCAGTTGCCGCGCCGTGCTGCTCGGAACCGACACCACGCCGTTCCGCTGGTTCCACACCTGGCGCGTCACCCACACGTCCAGCACCGCCCAGGTCGCGCCGACCGTGCTCGCCACACTGGTCAGGACGATGGGAAAGGCCAGCCACGAACCCGTCACCGAGAAGAAGAAGGCCATCAACGCCTGGGTCATCGTGACTGCCGTAACGATCACGGCCCGCACGGCCGCCGTGCGCACCGGGTCGGGCATCCGCCGTCGCCCCACCGGTTCCTCGACCCAGAGCCGCCGCGGTAGTCCCGTCTCGTCCACCGTCGCCATGGTCTGCGCTCACTCCCCACGAATGTCCGATGCAGGGTCTCGGCTACCCGCTTCCGGTCCGTGCACGCGCCGGCGCGGTCCGTCGGTCGACCCGTGGGCCGATTCCCCCGCAACTCCCGTTTCCCGTACACAAAGACGCACGGAAGCCACGGAAGATTCCCGCTGGAGCGAAGATATCCGGCCATACGTCAATGAAGGGTTTGTGACGTCCGGCCAGGTGTCATCGGCCACGTTCCGAGTGGCAAGTCCGCGAATACCAGGACAACCCATGATCAACGGCTTGACGCCCGGCTGAAAAACGTCCCGCCGGGCCTTCGAGTTGTCACTCCGTCAGTAGTAGGCTCGCGCCGTTTGTTGACGCAGGAAGAGCAACTCCTGGCACGACGAAGTGCAACTCCTGGCACAACTCGGCGCAACTCGGCGCCACTCACGACAGACAACGGCACCACACGCCAAGCGGACATCACCACCCGCGCCGTCCGCGCGGGTCGAGCTGGGGGAGGCCATGCGCTTTCGCGGGAAGTCCATCCGCCGGAAGATCGTGGCGTTGCTGCTCGTGCCGCTCGTCTCGCTGACCGCGCTGTGGGGGTTCGCGACCGCGCTGACCGGCCGTGAGGCCAAACAACTACTGGACGCCGGGTACATATTCGAGAAGGTCGGCCTTCCCCTCGAGGACACGGTCCGCGTCATCCAGACGGAACGCCGCCAGACCCTCGTCTACCTCGCCGACCCCCGCGCCGCCGACTCCCTGACCGCCCTGCGCGGACAGCGGGCGCAGACCGACAAGGCCGTGGCCGGAATCCGCGCCAGCGCACAGGACTCCGAGGTCAGGAACTCCCTCAGCCCGGACGCCTCCCGGCGCCTCGACCGGCTCGTCGACGCACTCGAGGGCCTCGGCTCCCTGCGGCGGAACGTCGAGCAGAGCGCCATCACCCGTGCCCAGGCGATGGAGTTCTACAACCGCCTCGTCGACCCCTGCTACGGCTTCCTCGGGTCCCTCAACGGCGTGGAGAGCGTGGAACTGGAGAAGCAGGGTCGCGCCCTCGTCGGTATCGTGCGCGCACGCGAACTGCTCTCCCGCGAAGACGCGCTCGTGACCTCGTCGCTGGTCGCGGGCAAGATCACGGCTGCGGAGATCCGCGCCGTCACCGATCTCGCCGCCAACCGCAAGCTGCTGTACGAGATCAACCTCGAGGTGCTGCCGGCCTCCGAGCGCGAGATCGTGGAGCGGTACTGGAGAAGCCCCGACACCCAGCCGCTGCGTGAGACCGAGGAGAAGCTGCTCGCCGTCGGCCCCACCGGCAAGCCGCGCGTGGTGGACGCCGAGCGGTGGCAGCGGATCGCCGGGCCCGTCCTCGACGACCTGGCCCGCCAGTCGAGCGAGGCCGGCGACCGCTACCAGGATCGCGTCGAGCCCGCCGCGTACGGCGTGCTCGTCAAGGCGGGCATCGCCGGCGTCCTCGGCTTCCTCGCCCTCCTGGTGTCCCTCGTGATCTCCGTGCGCGTCGGCCGCGACCTCGCTCGTGCGCTGTCCCGGCTGCGCAAGGAGGCCCACGAGGTATCCGGCGTCCGCCTCCCCAGCGTGATGCGCCGCCTCGCCGCGGGCGAGAACGTCGACGTGGAGACCGAGGCGCCCCACCTTGAGTACGACAAGGACGAGATCGGCCAGGTCGGCCAGGCGCTCAACACCCTCCAGCGGGCTGCCGTCGAGGCCGCCGTCAAGCAAGCCGACGTGCGCCGCGGCGTCTCCGAGGTCTTCGTGAACCTGGCCCGCCGAAACCAGGTACTCCTCCACCGCCAGCTCACCCTCCTCGACACGATGGAGCGCCGCACCGAGGACGCGGAGGAACTGGCCGACCTGTTCCGGCTGGACCATCTCACCACCCGAATGCGCCGGCACGCCGAGGGCCTGGTGATCCTCTCCGGCGCAGCCTCCTCCCGGCAGTGGCGCAAGCCGATCCAGCTCATGGACGTCGTCCGGGCAGCTGTCGCCGAGGTGGAGGACTACGAGCGGATCGAGGTCCGGCGGCTGGCCCGCGTCGGCGTGGCAGGGCCCGCGGTCTCCGACCTGACCCACCTCATCGCGGAACTGCTGGAGAACGCCACGGTGTTCTCGCCCCCGCACACCGGTGTGCAGGTGCACGGGGAGCGCGTCGCCAACGGTTTCACCCTGGAGATCCATGACCGGGGCCTCGGGATGGCCCCCGAGGCACTGCTCGACGCGAACCTCCGTTTGGCGGAGACGCCCGAGTTCGAACTCTCCGACACCGACAGGCTCGGCCTGTTCGTCGTCAGCCGGCTCGCCCAGCGGCAGAACGTGCGCGTCTCCCTGCAGCAGTCGCCGTACGGAGGGACCACCGCGGTCGTCTTCGTCCCGGAGGCGCTGCTCACCGACGCCCCCGACACCGAGGGCACCGGCTTCCGCCTCGACCGCAAGAAGTCCCCGGGCGTGCGCGACGGCTCCGGCCACCGTTCCGAGGCCGGCCGTCTCGCTGCCCTGGCCCAGGTTCCCGCGGGGCTCACGGGCCCCGCCGTCCTCGACGGTCCGGTCGAACTCGAGGCGCCCGTCAGCAGTCTGGGGTTCGAGGACCGGCAGGCCCTGGGCCCCCGGACGGACCGCATCGACACGGCCGAGCCGATCAACGCAGTGCCCGACCACGCGGCGGACATCGAGGACACCGAGAGCGAACGCGGGGGACTGTTCCGGGCCCGGGACTTCCTGCTCCCACCTGACGAGCAGCACCAGCAGGCCTCCGACCAGGTGCCGGAGCGTCCGGGGAACGGCCCGCGCCGGGCGTCCCGGGGCCCCGTTCCGCTGCCTCGCCGCAAGCCTCCCACCCTGGTCGCCGACAACGGCCGCCGGGTCGCCGAGCGGGGCCGCCCGCACCCGCTGCCCGGACTCGGAGGGCCGGAGGCCCCCGCCGCGCGCCGGGACTACGACTCCGCGAGCCCGGCGCCGGGCCGTCCGCCCTCCGCTCCGGTGCCGCTGCCGCTGCGGAGCAGGACGCCTCGCGGCACCGGCGGCCCCGAGCGGTCCGCCGGCGCCGCGCAGGTGGACGGTCCGGGGAGCGGCTCCGCCGCCGGTACGGGCGCCGCCCGCCCGGCACGCGGCTCCTCGGGACCGACGGCCGGCGGGCTGCCCCGCCGGGTCCGTCAGGCCAGCCTCGCGCCGCAGTTGCGCGGTACCCCCGGCGCCCGCGCCACGCCCACTCTGGCGGAGGACGCCCAGGACTTCGAACGCGACGCGGAACAAGTACGCGACCGCATGGCCTCGCTGCAACGCGGCTGGCAGCGGGGACGTCGCCAGAACGCCGAGGACGCCACCGGCTCCGGCGAGACAGCACCAGGAACGACACCGGAGGGGGACGGTCGATGACCGCACCGAACGCCGCAGCAACCGACACGACCAAGAACGGCGAGCTCAACTGGCTCCTCGACGAACTCGTCGAGCGCGTCGGTTCCATCCGCAAGGCCCTCGTCCTCTCCGGAGACGGTCTCGCCACCGGCGCATCCAAGGACCTCACCCGGGAGGACGGAGAGCATCTCGCGGCCGTCGCCTCCGGGTTCCACAGCCTCGCCAAGGGCGTGGGCCGCCACTTCGACGCCGGCCGGGTGCGCCAGACCGTGGTCGAGCTCGAAGACGCCTTCCTCTTCGTCACCGCCGCCGGGGACGGCAGCTGTCTCGCCGTCCTGTCCGACGCCGACTCGGACGTCGGCCTCGTCGCCTACGAGATGACGCTGATGGTCAAGCGCGTCGGAGCCCACCTCGCGACGGCACCCCGGACCGGGCTCTCCGCCGGAGGATGAGTGGACCGGCCATGACTGACGGCAGACAGCAGGTCCGGCAAGCCCCCCGGTGGTACGACGACGACGCGGGTCCGGTGGTCCGTCCGTACGCGATGACCCGAGGCCGGACCACGAGTACCACGGAGCACCGGCTCGACCTGATCGCGCTCGTCGTGCCCGAACCGGCCGCCCAGGACCCCGGCCGGGACCAGACGCTCTCCCCGGAGCACGTGGAGATCGTCGAACGCTGCTGCACAACCCCGCAGTCGATCGCCGAACTCGCCGCGGGCCTGGACCTCCCCGTCGGGGTGATCCGGGTCCTCGTGGGCGATCTCGTCGACGACGCCCTGGTCCACGTGACCCGTCCCGTTCCGCCGGCCGAGTTGCCGGACGTCAGCATTCTCCGCGAGGTGATCAATGGTCTTCGGGCGCTCTAGCCGACGGGAGACGCCGGTGGAGCCGGTGACACTGAAGATTCTTGTGGCCGGCGGCTTCGGGGTCGGCAAGACCACCCTCGTGGGGGCGGTCAGCGAGATCAAGCCGCTCCGTACCGAGGAGACCCTGAGCGAGGCCGGCCGGCCCGTGGACGACCTCGACGGCGTGGAGTCCAAGAGCACGACGACCGTGGCGATGGACTTCGGCCGGATCACGCTGCGGGAGGACCTCGTCCTCTACCTCTTCGGCACTCCCGGTCAGGACCGGTTCTGGTTCCTCTGGGACGAGCTGGCCCAGGGCGCGCTCGGCGCGGTCGTGCTCGTCGACACCCGCCGCCTGGAGGACTCCTTCGCGGCGATCGACTACTTCGAGCGGCGCGGCATCCCGTTCACCGTGGGGGTCAACCGCTTCGAGGGCGCCGACGAGTACCCGGAGGAGACCGTGCGGGCCGCCCTCGACCTCGACCCCGAGGTACCGCTGATGACGTGCGACGCCCGCGAGCGGGAGTCGGTGAAGTCGGTGCTGGTGGCGGTCGTGGAGCACGCCCTGGTGCGGTCCACCAGGGAGCGGGAGCCCGCGGCGACCTGACGCCCGCCCAGCCCGGGGCGGCGGCGACGCCACGGCGTGGCAACGGCACGGCTCGTACCCCCACCGACAGGGGTACGAGCCGTGGTCCACGGGGGCGGGCGGCTACGCGCCGTCCTCCTTCTGCCAGCCGAAGCTCCGTTCCACGGCCCGGCGCCAGTTGTCGTACTCGCGCTCCCGCGCGTCCGCCGGCATCCGCGGCGACCACTCGGCGTCGCGCCGCCAGTGCGCCTTCAGCTCGTCCAGCCCGCCCCAGACCCCGGTGGCCAGGCCCGCCGCGTACGCGGCCCCCAGGCACGTCGTCTCGGACACCTTCGGCCGGATCACCGGCACGCCCAGCACATCGGCCTGGTGCTGCATCAGCAGCCCGTTCGCGGTCATGCCGCCGTCCACCTTCAGCGTGGTGATCGGTACCCCCGAGTCCTGGTACATCGCGTCGACCACCTCACGCGTCTGCCAGCTCGTCGCCTCCAGGACGGCCCGGGCGAGATGCGCCTTGGTCACGTACCGGGTGAGTCCGGTCATCACCCCTCGGGCGTCGGAGCGCCAGTAGGGCGCGTACAGCCCGGAGAAGGCCGGCACGATGTACGCCCCTCCGTTGTCCTCGACGCTCGCGGCCAGGGTCTCGATCTCGTCCGCGGTGCGGATGATCCCCAACTGGTCGCGGAACCACTGCACCAGGGCGCCCGTGATCGCGATGGAGCCCTCGAGGCAGTAGACGGGGTCGGCGTCACCGATCTTGTAGCCGAGCGTCGTGATGAGCCCGTTCTTGGAGGGCACCGGCCGGCCGCCCGTGTTGAGCAGCAGGAAGCTGCCGGTCCCGTAGGTGTTCTTCGCCGTTCCCGCGTCGTAGCAGGCCTGGCCGAATACGGCGGCCTGCTGGTCCCCGAGCGCCGAGGCGACCGGCACGCCGTCCAACTGGCCGACGGCGGTCCCGTAGACCTCTGCCGAGGAACGGATCTCGGGCAGCACCGCCTCCGGGATGTTCATCGCGGAGAGGACTGAGGCGTCCCACCGGAGGCTCTCCAGGTTCATCAGCATGGTGCGGGAGGCGTTGGTGACGTCCGTGACGTGGACGCCGCCGTCCGTCCCGCCGGTCAGGTTCCAGATCAGCCAGGAGTCGATGGTGCCGAAGGCGATCTCGCCCCGCTCCGCCCGCGCGCGCAGCCCCGGCACGTGGTCCAGCAGCCAGGCCGCCTTCGGGCCCGAGAAGTAGCTCGCCAGCGGAAGGCCGGTGGTGTCGCGGAAGCGGTCCTGTCCGTCCGCACCGCCGAGTTCGGCGCAGAGCGCCGAGGTGCGGGTGTCCTGCCAGACGACGGCGTTGTGCACGGGCCTGCCCGTCGACCGGTCCCAGAGCACCGTGGTCTCGCGCTGGTTGGTGATGCCGAGGGCGCTGAGCTGCTCCGCGCGCAGTCCCGCCGCGGCGAGCGCTCCGGCGACCACGGCCTGCACCTTGGACCAGATCTCGGTGGCGTCGTGTTCGACCCAGCCCGGCTTGGGGAAGATCTGACGGTGCTCCTGTTGGTCGACGGCGACGATCGCGCCGTGCTGGTCGAAGACGATGCAGCGGCTGGACGTGGTGCCCTGGTCGATGGCGGCGACGTATTTCGCGGAGGTGTCCGTCATGACGTCCTCTTGTCGGAAGGCGCTGCCCTGAGGCCGCGGTGGGAAGAGTGCTGTCCGGCCGGCGCTCCCGGAGCACGCCGTGCGGCGGATCAGAAGACGATGTTGAAGATCACGCCCGAGAGGAGTCCGCCGATGAGCGGCCCGGCCACGGGCACCCAGGCGTAACCCCAGTCGGACGTCCCTTTGTTGGGGATCGGCAGCACCGAGTGCGCCAGCCGGGGGCCCAGGTCGCGGGCGGGGTTGATGGCGTATCCGGTCGGGCCGCCGAGTGAGAGCCCGATGCCGACGACGAGCAGCGAGACCAGCAGGACGGAGATCCCGGACCCGTAGATCCCCGCGGCCTCGCCCGGGACCTGGCCGATGCCGATGCCGGCGTTCCGCCCGAAGGCCAGGATCGGCAGCACCAGCCCGACCGTGGCGACGGTCTCGGTGAGGAGGTTGGCGGCGGGACTGCGGATCTCCGGCGCGGTCGAGAAGATCCCCAGCGTGGGCTGGGCGTTCGCCGGGTCCGCGTTCGCCCGGAACTGGGCGTAGTAGGCGAGCCAGGCCAGTACGGCTCCGAGGAGCGCCCCGATCAGCTGGGACAGGATGTACAGCGGCACCTTGCCCCATTCGCCGGTGTCGACGGCGATGCCCACGGTCACGGCAGGGTTGAGGTGGCCGCCGGACAGCGGAGCCGCCGTGTACGCGCCCGCCAGTACGCCGAAGCCCCAGCCGAAGGCGATGACGATCCAGCCGGACGCCTTGGCCTTGGAGTGGTTGAGGGTCACCGCGGCGCAGACCCCCGCGCCGAACAGGATCAGTATCGCGGTGCCGATGACCTCGCCGAGGAAGATGTCTGCGTTGCTCATGGCGGCTCCGGGGCTGGGTACGGTTCCCATGGCTACGGAGCGCGGAGGCAGGGCGGAGTGCGGGGCCGTGCCGTGCGCGGTCTCCGTGACGAGCGTGGTGAGCGTGCCGGAACGCGGTACTGCCGTGGGCAGCGGCGCCGACGAAGACGCAGTTTTCCCCCGGGCCACCGCCCCGTCAAGGTCGCCTGCACCACATGGGCTTCCGGGAGCGACTCCGGTCCCCGCAGGCGAACGGGCCGTCGGGCGGCCGGGGTTGCTCAGCGGACCGCGACGACCGCCGAGCCGTGGCCGAACAATCCCTGGTTGGTGGTGATCCCGGCGCGCGCCCCGGCCACCTGGCGCTCGCCCGCGGTTCCGCGGAGCTGCCAGGTAAGTTCGCACACCTGGGCGATGGCCTGCGCGGGGACGGCTTCCCCGAAGGAGGCCAGGCCACCACTCGCGTTGACCGGGATCCGGCCGCCCAGGGCGGTCGCGCCCTCGCGCAGCAGCGCGGCCCCGTCACCGGTCCCGCACAGCCCCAGGTCCTCGTACCACTCCAACTCCAGCGCGGTGGAAAGGTCGTACACCTCGGCCAGGGACAGGTCCTCCGGTCCGAGCGCGGCTTCCTCGTAGGCGGCACGGGCGATCGACTCCCGGAAGCCCGGCGCGGGCGGATCGACGGCGGCCGCCGAGTCCGTCGCGATGTCCGGGAGGTCGAGCACGGTCCTGGGGTAGGTGGGAGTCACCGTCGAGACCGCGCGGATGCGGACCGGGTCCCCGGCGCCGTGCCGGCGGGCGTACTCCATGCTGGACAGCACCAGCGCGGCGCCGCCGTCGGACGTGGCGCAGATGTCGAGGAGCCGCAGGGGATCCGCGACGACGGCGGAGGACGCGACCTGCCCCGCGCTCACGATCGTCCGGTAGCGGGCGTAGGGGTTGAGCGCCCCGGCCGCCGCGTTCTTGACCTTGACCCGGGCGAAGTCGTCCAGGGTGTCGCCGTGGAGGGCCATACGGCGGCGCGCGTACAGGGCGAAGTACGCCGGGTTCGTGGCCCCCAGCAGCCGGAAGCGCAGCCAGTCCGGGTCGTCGGGCCGGTCGCCGCCGGCGGGGGCGAAGAACCCCTTGGGCGCGGAGTCGGCGCCGACGACCAGCACCACCTCGGCCATGCCCGCCAGGATCTGGGCCCGCGCGGAGTCGATGGCCTGGGCCCCCGACGCGCAGGCCGCGTACACACTCGTGACACGTGCGCCCTGCCAGCCCAGGGCCCGGGCGAAGGTCGCGCCCGCGACATGACCGGGGTAGCCGCCACGGACCGTGTCGGCGCCGACGACCGACCGGACGTCCTGCCAGTCGATCCCGGCGTCGGCGAGCGCGGCGCGGGCGGCGGCCGTGCCGTACTCGACGAAACTGCGGCCCCATTTGCCCCACGGGTGCATGCCCGCGCCGAGCACCGCGACATCGTTCACCGGGCCTCCCCCACGGGGCGCCAGTACCAGGTCGTCCACGCCGTGTCCGCGTCCTGGGAGAGGATCCCGGCCACCACCTCGACCTCCGTGCCGACGCTCAGATCCGCGACGGTCACCCCCGTCGCCGCCTGGCCGAGCACCACCATCCGTTCGGCCTCGAGCTCCACGGCGACGAGGGTGTACGGCTCCCATTCGGTCTCCGGATCGGAGACGTACGGCGCCGGCGGACGGTATCGGCCGACCGTGTACGACCACACGCGTCCCCGCTTCGACAGCGGCACCTCCGTCAGTTCTCCGCCCGCGCACGCGGGGTTGCGGCAGAACGAGTCCTCCCGGGGGAAGAAGACGGCGGAGCAGGCACCGCAGCGGGTGCCCAGCAGCCGGAACTCCCGTTCGTCGCCGCCCTCGGTGAACCAACCCGCCACCACCGGTCTGCGCACACGCGTCAAGGCCCCTCCCCGAAGTCCACGCGGACTCGTCGAGAACTGACGGTTCGTCAGAACAGTGGCCAGTGTGCCACGCCGGGAACGCGGAGACGACCCCGCGCGCAACCGTGGGCCGGAGACGGGCGCGAGGTCCGTGCACCGATCCGCCGAACACCAGAACCGCGCGGGCCCGTTCGGCGTCCGGTACCAGTGAACGGGTGGCCGGAGCCCACGGGGGTGGCCCCGGCCACTCGATCCTGATAGACGGTGCGCATGATGCGCACGAGAGGACCCGCCGCAGCCCGCCGAGCCCTGACCGCCCTCGCCGTCGCCGCCCTGGTCGCCCCGCCCGTCGCCGCGCCGCCCGCCGCCCGGGCCGCCTCCGGTCCGAAGGCCCCCGAGGAGTTCGTCGCCCTGCGCTCGGTTGACCCGACGATCCTCCACGACATGCGCTACACCACGGCGCACAACTTCGTGGGCGAACCGATCGACGGCTACCGCCGGCCGGTCTGCATCCTCACCCGCCCCACCGCCCAGGCGCTCCGCAAGGCCCAGCGCACCCTTCTGCGCAAGGGCTACTCGCTCAAGGTCTACGACTGCTACCGGCCACAGCGGGCCGTCGACCACTTCGTGCGCTGGGCCGAGGACCTCTCGGACGAGCGCATGAAGAAGGAGTTCTATCCACACGTCGACAAGGCGAGACTCTTCGCGGACGGCTACATCGCCGAGAAGTCGGGCCACAGCCGCGGCAGTACCGTCGACCTCACCATCGTCCCCCTCCCGGCGAGGAAGACCCGCCCGTACGTCCCCGGGGAACCCCTCGTCCCCTGCCATGCCCCGCGGTCGGAGCGGTTTCCGGACGACTCCGTCGACATGGGCACCGGGTTCGACTGCTTCGACACGCTCTCGCACACCGACGACCCGCGCATCCGGGGCGCCCAGCGCACCAACCGGCAACTGCTGAAGGAAACCCTCGCCGGTGTCGGCTTCGTCAACCTGCCCGAGGAGTGGTGGCACTTCACCCACAAACCCGAACCGTTCCCCGACACCTACTTCGACTTCCCGGTCTCGAGGCGATCCCTGACCCGATCGTGAGGACCGCGGGGCCCGGCGTCGCGTACAGTCCGCGTGTGACCGAGCCCCGCGAACCCACGCCCGAACCCGGCACCGCCGGAACGGCCCCCGCGCCCGCGCACAGGACGTCCGTGCGGGACTCGCACTGCTCCGGCTGCGGCGCCCCCCGCAGTAGCCCCGCGGGCTGGCCCAGGACCTGCGCCGAGTGCGGTGACACCGCCTACCGCAACCCCCTGCCCGTGGCCGTCGCCCTCCTCCCCGTCACCGGCCCGCACCCCACCGGACTCGTCGTCATCACCCGGACCATCGAGCCCCAGCGCGGCCGGATCGCCCTCCCCGGCGGGTTCATCGACCACACCGAGGACTGGAGGCACGCCGTCGTCCGCGAGCTGAAGGAGGAGACCGGCATCCACGCCGCGCACGAGGACGTCCGGCTCGCCGACGTCCTCAGCTCGCCCGGTGGACACCTCCTGGTCTTCGGCCTCCTCCCGCAGCGCCCGGCGGACGAACTCCCCGCATCGGCCCCGACCGACGAGACGGAGGGCTGGCACGTCCTGCACGAGCCCGCCGAACTCGCCTTCCCGCTGCACACCACGGCGGTCCGGCGCTGGTTCGCCGGCTGCTACGGTTGAGAATCGCGGGGCGACCGCGCCTCCACCCCGCCGCGCACCCGCAGCGGACGCCCCGGCCGTACGGCACCGGCGTCGGACACCCGCTCCACCACCACCCCGCCGTCCACCAGCCGTGACGCGTAACGCTCCACCGCGGGCCGTGCCCCCGGGGCGGCGCGGTCCTCGACGACCAGACCGCTGCCGGTGCGGCCCGGGGCCGGCGCCCACACCTCCAGCTCCGTCGCGCCGTCCTCGCCGCGCACCGGAACCACCGAACCGGCCCGGGCCAGCACCGGGATCCGCGACAGCGGTGCGTCCAGCAGGACCTGGCCCGGGCCCTCGTACGCCTCGCCGGACACCGTGTCGTACCAGCGCCCCCGCGGCAGCCGCACCGCACGCCGGTCCGCCCCCGGCTCCAGTACCGGCGCCACCAGCAGCGCGTCGCCCAGCAGGAACGCGTCCTCACAGTCGCGCAGCGCCCGGTCGGCCGGCGTACCCCACCACAGCGGCCGCACATACGGCGCCCCGGTCAGCCGAGCCAGCTGCGCCAGGGTCACGAAGTACGGGCGCAGGCGCTCCCGTTCGAGCAGCGCCGTCCTGGCGTGCCCGAGGACCTGCGGGCCGAACTCCCACGGCTCCCTGCGCCCCGCCCCGATCGCCGCGTGCGTACGGAACAGCGGCAGGAACGACCCCAGCTGGAACCAGCGCAGGAACAGCTCGGGCGACGGGCTCCCGTCGAAGCCGCCCACGTCCGGACCCGAGTAGGGCACCCCGCACAGGCCGAGCCCCAGTACCAGTGACAGCGACGCCCTCAGTCCCGGCCAGCCGGTCGCCACATCACCGGACCACGTCCCGCCGTACCGCTGCATGCCCACCCAGCCCGAGCGCGAGAACAGGAACGGCCGCTCCTGCGGACGCAGCCTCCGCAGTGCCTCGTGGCCCGCCCGCGCCATCGCCAGGCCGTACACGTTGTGGGCCTCACGGTGGTCCCCGCCTCGGCCCTCCAGGCAGTGCCGGGCCGAGCGCGGCAGGGTCATGTCGCCGAAGGGCGTGAACGACACCGGCTCGTTCATGTCGTGCCACACCCCGGAGAAGCCCTGTGCCAGCCGCTCCTCGTAGAGTCCGCCCCACCACGCGCGGACCTCCGGATCGGTGAAGTCCGGGTACACGCACTCGCCGGGCCACACCTCCCCGCGCACCTCACGGCCCCGCCCGTCCCGGACGAACACGCCGGCCGCTGCGCCCGCGTCGTACACATCGTTGCCGGGCTCCGCCTTCACCGCCGGGTCGACGATCGACACGAGCCGTACCCCATCGGCCCGGAGGTCCTTCGCCAGCCGCGGAAGGTCGGGGAAACGCTCCGCGTCCACGGTGAAGACCCGGTGGCCGTCGTAGTGGTCGATGTCCAGGTGCAACGCCGACAGCGGCAGGCCCCGATCCCGGTAGCCAGCCACCACCCGGCGCACCTCGCGCTCGCTGCCGAAGCCCCAGCGCGCGTGCTGCGGACCCAAAGCCCACGGCGGTGGCGGCACGGGCGCACCCGTGAGTCCCATCCACCTCCGCAGCACCCGGGCGGGTGTCCCCACGACGACCCAGCAGCGCAGCGGCCCGCCGACCATCCGCACCTCGCTCGTGCCCGGACGGTCGTGCCCCGACCCCGCGCCCTCCTCGCCCTCGCGCAGGGTGACCCGCCCCTCCCAGGAGTTGTCGAGGAACGCCAGATGCGTGCCCGCGTCCGCGACCACCAGCTGCACGGGCATCGTGATGTACAGCGGGTCGTCGTCAGGGCCGAAGCTCCCGCGCGGATCGGTGTTCCACAGCCGGTACGTGCCGTCCCTGAGCCGCGGCCCCGAGGCACGGCCGCCGAGGCCGAAGAACCGAGCGTCCGCGGCCACTTCACTGCGCTGGAGCCAGCGGGCCGGCCCGCCGCCGGACGGCTCCCACCAGCGCGGCGGCAGCTCCCTGCGCAGGACCACCCCGCCCGGTGTCCGGATCTCGACCCCGCCGTTCCGGGACACGGCCACCGTGACCCGCTGAGAGACGATCCGCCAGCCGCCGTCCTTGTCCGGCTCGAGCTCCGCCCGGGGATCGGGCCGCGGAGGCGCTCCGTCCAGCGCGTACGACGGTTCGGGCTCCGCGCCGTCCCACCCCCAGAAGACGACACCCGAGGCCGCCACCCGCACCCGCAGCTCCGAACGCGCGAATCGGACGATCCCGCCACCCGGCGACGGCTCCGCCCCGGACACCGGCCCCGGCACCCGCGCCCGCTCCGCCCCCCGCGGCGGCAGCCCCCAAGCGTCCGTACGCCTCCGGCGCCACGCCGAACGCGTCGCGCGCAGCCCGCGCACCGTGCCGAAGGCCCTCACCACATGCACCAGATCACGACCGTCCATACCGCTCACCCTGCCATCCGCCCAGGCCGGGGCGGGGTTCGTTCAACTGCCGTTCACCCGCGGTGCGAGCCCCCGCCCACCGTCGCCCGGAACCCATCACCCATGGTCGGAGCACACAATCAGCCACCCGGCCATGGGTGGGGAACCCTGGTGCGGAAGACGATCACATGGCATCGTCCCTGTCAGCCGCGCGAAGGCATCCCCACGCCCCGCCGGCCACACACGTAGACCACGTGCCGACCGAGTGCCCACCACGCACGGAGCCGCACAGCCGCCCGGGAGCCGCCCCATGACCTCAGCAGCGAACCCTGCCCCCCTCTGGCAGCCGGACGCCGACCGCATCGCGGCGGCCCGGATCACCCGCTTCCAGGCATGGGCCGCCGAGCACCACGGCGCGCCCGCCGAGGGCGGGTACCCGGCCCTGCACCGCTGGTCGGTCGACCGCCTCGACACCTTCTGGCAGGCGGTCGCCGACTGGTTCGACGTACGGTTCTCCACCCCTTACGAGCGCGTCATCGCCGACCGCGGCATGCCCGGCGCCCAGTGGTTCCCCGGCGCCACCCTCAACTACGCCGAACACGCCCTGCGCACCGCCGAGGACCCCGCCCTCGCCCATGATCCGGCCCTCATCCATGTCGACGAAACACATGACCCGACCCCCATCAGCTGGGCCGAACTGCGCCGCCAAGTCGGATCGCTCGCCGCCGGACTCCGCGCTCTCGGCGTCCGCCCCGGCGACCGGGTCAGCGGCTATCTGCCCAACATCCCGCAGGCCGTGACCGCCCTCCTCGCCACCGCCGCCGTCGGAGCCACCTGGACCTCCTGCGCCCCCGACTTCGGCGCCCGCAGCGTCCTCGACCGGTTCCAGCAGGTCGAGCCGGTGGTCCTCTTCACCGTGGACGGGTACCGCTACGGCGGCAAGGAACACGACCGCGCCGACACCGTCGCCGAACTCCGCCGGGAGCTGCCCACCCTGCGGGCCGTCGTCCACATCCCCCTGCTCGGCACCCCCGCCCCCGAAGGCGCCCTCGAATGGTCCGTCCTCACCGCGGACGACACCGAGCCCGTCTTCGAGCAGGTCCCCTTCGACCACCCGCTGTGGGTCCTCTACTCCTCCGGTACCACCGGGCTGCCCAAGGCGATCGTCCAGTCCCAGGGCGGCATCCTGCTGGAGCACTACAAGCAACTCGGGCTGCACTGCGACCTCGGTCCCGGAGACCGCTTCTTCTGGTACACCTCCACCGGCTGGATGATGTGGAACTTCCTCGTCTCCGGCCTGCTCACCGGCACCACCGTCGTGCTGTACGACGGCAGCCCCGGCCACCCGGACACCGGCGCCCAGTGGGCGATCGCCGAACGCACCGGGACGACCCTCTTCGGCACCTCCGCCGCCTACGTCATGGCCTGCCGCAAGTCCGGCGTGCACCCCTCGCGCGACCACGACCTCTCAACGGTCCGGTGCGTCGCCACCACCGGATCCCCGCTGCCGCCCGACGGCTTCCGCTGGCTCCACGACGAGGTCCGCGAGGACCTGTGGATCGCGTCCGTCAGCGGTGGCACCGACGTCTGCAGCTGCTTCGCGGGCGCCGTGCCGACCCTGCCCGTCCACATCGGTGAGCTCCAGGCCGCCTGCCTCGGCACCGACCTGCAGTCCTGGGACCCGCACGGCAAGCCCGTCATCGGCGAGGTCGGCGAGCTCGTCGTCACCAACCCCATGCCGTCCATGCCGATCCGCTTCTGGAACGACCCCGACGGCAGCCGCTACCGCGAGAGCTACTTCGAGATGTTCCCGGGCGTCTGGCGGCACGGGGACTGGGTCACGATCACCGACCACGGCTCCGTCGTCATCCACGGCAGGTCCGACTCCACCCTGAACCGCCAAGGAGTCCGCATGGGCTCCGCCGACATCTACGAAGCGGTGGAACGGCTCCCCGAGATCAAGGAGTCCCTCGTCATCGGCCTCGAGGAACCGGACGGCGGCTACTGGATGCCGCTCTTCGTCCACCTCGCCCCCGGCGCCGCCCTCGACGACGAACTGCGCTCCCGGATCAAGCGGACCATCCGCGAACAGCTTTCCCCGCGCCACGTCCCGGACGACATCATCGAGGTCCCCGGCGTCCCGCACACCCTCACCGGCAAGCGCATCGAGGTCCCGGTCAAGCGCCTGCTGCAGGGAACCGCCCTCACGAAGGCGGTGAACCCCGGCTCGGTGGACGACCTCGAGCTGCTGCGCTTCTACGAGGACCTGGCGCGCGAGCGCGGCGCCGGGCGCGGCTGAACCGGAACCGCCCCCGAGGCCACGACTCCTCGTTGTCAGCGCTCACGACTACGGTGAGTGAGCACCGAGCAACAGCGCTCACGCGACCAGGGGGATCCCATGCAGCACCGCAAGCACAACGCAACGGCCCGGACCACGGACCACGGCACGGAGGGCGCACACCGCGGGCACGACGGCCCGGACCGCACCAACGCCGGCACCCGCTCCGGGCAGCGCGGCCACACCGGCGCGCGCGCCCGCGCCGGCCACTCCCGTCGAGCCCGCCACCGGGCGCTGCGCCGCGACGTACCTGCCACGGTCGGACTCCTCGTCGACGACCAGGACTTCGCGGCCATGCGCCGGTACCCCACGTTTGCCTTCGACGACCATCCGGACTATCTCCGCCATGCGGAGGGCCTGCTCAAAACACTCTCCGCCCAGGGCGGGCACACCACCGTCGCCCTCTTCGACCCGGAGGAGTTCGCCGACTACTGCAGGGACACCGGGCTCGATCCCGACTCCTCGGCGAGCCGGAGCCGCTACACCGCCGAGGTCGCCTCCACCGGCGCGACGGTCGCGTACACCGGACAGCCGCTCGACGAACTCGTACCGCTGCTCCTCAACCGCACGGCCCGGCAGACCACATGGGAGTACGCCAGCTCACTGCTCGCCGACCTCGGCACCTGCTCGGACTGCGGGGAGGACGCCGGCCGATCGGCCTTCGACCGGGCCTCACGGCTGCTGATCGACCTGCTCGACGGTGCCGGCCCCGGCACGCACCACCTCGTCTGCAGCGTCCCGGCCGAAAAGAGGCAGCAACTCCTGGCGGTCCTCCACACCACACGCCCCGCCGACGCGCCGGCCGTGCTCGACTCCTCCGAAGCCGCCGAGTTCGCGACGGTCCTGGCGGTCGGGATCGCCCTCGACGGTCCCGGCGGAGTCGTCCTCAGGACGTCCACGGCCGAGGCCCCCGACCGACTTCACGGCTGGCGCCTCCACGGTGGCCGGCTCGTCGCGCTCACCGAGGCCGAGGTCTTCAGCGCATACTGCACGGACGCCCACACCGGAGAGCCGCTCTCCCCGGAACCGGGCGTCGAGTACCGCGCGGGCTTCCCCCTCGGCGACGGACACCCCTAGAGGACGGACGCACGGGAGAACCCTCCACGCGTGCAAGATCCCCACACACGGAAGGGGGGCTCCCCGCCGCACGGCGGGAAGCCCCCTCGCACTCGGGCCGTCACTCCCCGGACAGCACCGCCTGTGCGGCACGCCGCGCCTCGTCGGCGGAGTCCGCGGCCCGTGCCGCCGCGGCGGCACGCTCGCACTGGGCCAGCGTGTACTTCGCCAGCGTCCCCCGCACGTACGGGATCGACGCCGCACCCATCGAGAGAGAGGTGACGCCCAGCCCCGTCAGCACACACGCGAGCAGTGGATCCGACGCCGCCTCACCGCACACGCCACAGCTCTTGCCCTCGGCCCTCGCCGCCTCGGCGGACAGCGCCACCAGGTCGAGCAGCGCGGGCTGCCAGGGGTCCTGCAGCCGGGACACCGCACCAACCTGACGGTCGGCGGCGAAGGTGTACTGGGCCAGGTCGTTCGTGCCCAGCGACAGGAACTCGACCTCCTGCAGGACCGACCGCGCCCGCAGAGCCGCGGACGGGATCTCGACCATCACGCCGCACTTGGCGTCGAGCCCGGCCTCACGGCACGCGTCCGCGAACGCCTTGGCGTCCGAGCGGTCGGCCACCATCGGCGCCATGACCTCGAGGTACACGGGCAACCCCTCGGCGGCCTTCGACAGTGCGGTCAGCTGGGTCCGCAGCACCTCCGGGTGATCGAGCAGCGACCGCAGTCCCCGGACGCCCAGCGCCGGGTTCGGCTCGTCGGCCGGTGTCAGGAAGTCCAGCGGCTTGTCCGCACCGGCGTCCAGAACCCGCACGACCACCCGCCCCTCGGGAAACGCCTCCAGCACCTGCCGGTACGCCTCGACCTGCTTGGCCTCCGACGGCGCCTGCCTGCTGTCGTCGAGGAACAGGAACTCGGTGCGGAACAGACCCACACCCTCCGCACCGGCCGACAGCGCGGCGGGGACGTCACCGGGACCGCCGACGTTCGCCAGCAGCGGCACCTTGTGGCCGTCCGACGTCGCACCCGGACCGGTGGAAGCAGCCAGCGCGGCCTTCCGCTCGGCCGCGGCCTCGGCCAGCCGCGCACGCCGCTCCTCGCCAGGCGCCACGAACACCTCGCCGGTGCTGCCGTCCACCGCGACCACCGTGCCCTCGGCGAGTTCGCAGGCACCCGGGAGCGCGACCACGGCCGGCACCCCGAGCGCCCGGGCCAGGATCGCGCTGTGGCTTGTCGGGCCACCCTCCTCGGTGACGAACCCGAGCACCAGGGCAGGGTCGAGCAGCGCCGTGTCGGCGGGTGCGAGATCCCGGGCGATCAGGACATACGGCTCGTCGCTGTCCGGTACGCCCGGCATCGGTACCCCGAGCAGCCGTGCCACGATGCGGTTGCGTACGTCGTCGAGGTCGGCCACACGCCCGGCCAGGTACTCACCGGCACCCGCCAGCAGCGCCCGGTAGGCGGCGAAGGCGTCGTAGACGGCCCGCTCGGCCGTGCTGCCGACCGCGATCCGCCGCTCGACATCCGCCATCAGCTCGGGGTCCCGCGCCATCATGGCCTGCGCTTCGAGCACGTGCTGTGCCTCGCCGCCGGCCAGGTTGCCGCGCGCGACGAGGTCGGCGGCCACGGCGTCCACGGCGTGCCGGGCGCGCCCCTGTTCGCGCTCCGCGTCCTCCACCGGTATCTGCTTGGCCGGCGGCTCCAGCACCGCCGTGCCCATGTGCCGAACCTCGCCGACGGCCACACCGTGGCTGACACCGACGCCTTGCAGCGTTGTCTCCATTTCACCCGTCTCCGATAGTGCGGCAGCCCCAGCCGCCGCGGTGGATGTACGACCGCCCCCCCACGAGGGAGGGGTCACTGCCAGCTGAACAGCTCGTCGCCGGTCTTGACGTCGCCGTCCTGGCGGAGCCCGCCCAGTGAGTCGGAGGAGGCCTCGAGGGCCACCACGGGACAGATCGCAGACTTGCCGGCCTCTTCGACGGCGACGGGGTTCCAGCGCACGATGCCCTGGCCGCGGGTCACGGTGTCGCCCTTGTTGACGAGGAGTTCGAAGCCCTGTCCGTTGAGCTGCACGGTGTCGATGCCGAGATGGGTCAGCACTCCGTGTCCCTCGGAATCGACGACCACGAAGGCGTGCGGGTGCAGGGAGACAACGATGCCATCCACGGGGGAGACCGCCTTGGACGGCTCTCGCACCGGGTCGATCGCGGTACCGGGACCGACCATCGCACCGGAGAACACCGGGTCGGGCACTGCGGCGAGCCCGATGGCGCGCCCGGCCAGAGGCGACGTCACGACTGTCATGGGGGCCTCCCAGGGGTGGAGATTCACGTGCCGCCGCCACTTGCCTGTACCGGGCGGCGTACTGTTCAGAGCGTATGTCATGGGTAGTCCAGGTTCCGTCTGTGACTTACCAGTTGGCGGACCTGGAGGGCTCCGGAAACGATTTGCCTCGTCTGCCGGTGAGATGTAACGTCGTACCCCTGCCTGGCCACGACACGTCACTGAGTCGCAGGTCGGCAGCACCTGTCGAGCCGACATCCTAACTGGTCTACACCACTGGTCTACACCTCTGTGTGCGCACTGGTGCATGTGGTCAGGAGGTAGGGAAAAGGCTGGTAGGGTTTTGGACGCCGGAAAGGGAAAACGCGAAAGCGGAAGAACGGCCCGGCAACCCGCTCCAGCGGGTGGCGGAGACGGAAATCGGATCTGCTAGGCTGGAAACACCGAAGGGAAGCGCCCGGAGGAAAGCCCCAGAGAATGTTCTGCGGGTGAGTACGAAGGAAGCGTCCGTTCCTTGAGAACTCAACAGCGTGCCAAAAGTCAACGCCAGATATGTTGATACCCCGTCCAT
>NZ_JASHLT010000019.1:0-130176 GCF_030056615.1 Streptomyces sp. HNM0645
TCCGCGAGCAGACCTTTGGCGATTTCATCCCAGAACGCTGCTTCGATATGACGCTGAAATTTCGGATGCCCCGGAGACCTCAACTTTGGCCGTATCGCCCGATCGGCTCCCTGCTGACGACGAACCATCCCACACCTCGCTGATCATGAGGTGTTGCGACGACCGATTGAATCCGCCCAGTGATCCCCCGTCCCCCTGCCGCCGGTGCTGGGGCGCGAGACGGATCCGGCGGTCCAGGTCGGGCTCGCCCGGGAACTCCTGGGCCGGGCCGCCGCCGAGGAGAACGGCCGTACACCGCCTCCGCCATGGCGCTGCTGGACGCGGCCGCGTTCCGCGCCGCGGAACCCGAACACCGAGCCGATCTGACGAGCCTGCTCGGTGCCGCGCACCGGCAGCGCGCCCACGCGGTCCCGGTCGTTGACCCCGCGGACCTGGAACGGGCCGTGTCGCTGAGCCGCGCTGCCGTCGCCTCGGACGCGGAGCCGGCCCGGACCACCCGTCGCGGAGCGAGGTCCTCCAAGGCTGTGGCGGCATCGCGCCGTTCCCCGGCGTGGCCGCCGCGGAGGGCGAGCGCCAGGGTGTCCACCGACCGGCACCTCCTGCCACGCCGAGGCGGGCAGGCGCCACGCAGGGACCTCGTTCAGCGCCTCGACGGCGTCGGCGCGGGCAGCGTCGGTTTCGGCCGCCGCCGCTGTTCCCGCGTACCCGGACATGGCGGTGGCTCCTCCTGCTCATGGAGGAATGTCGCGACGGCCGTCGGCTCGACCCCGGCGACGGCTTCGGGGCGTACCACGAGGCGTAGTTCGGGGCACACCGTGCCGATGCGGGACCGGGCCAGGAACGAGCGCACGACCGATGCCAGCGACTCCCGCGCCCCCAGTCCGTCGACACGCGCGAGCCCGGCTCCGACGAGCCCGATGGCCACGGGGCGGCGCCGCCCGTGCCGGGCAGTGTGCTCCCACAGGCGTTCCAGGCCGTGCGCCAGCTCCTGCGAGGAGGACCGGGCGGCCAGGTCGTTGCCCATGCGGCTGTAGGCGACGCCGAGGATCTGCTGGTCGCCGGCCCACAGGGTGACCACCGTGCCCAGGGGGTAGCGGGTGAGCTTGCCGAGCCTCTTGCTCGACCTCGACTCCACGGACACCGGCGGGACGTGCCGCAGTTCCCGCCGCAACTGGCCGTCGAGGCGCCTGCGGTCCCCGTCGAACAAGGTGTGCAGCAACTGGCCCTGGAGACTGTCGCGGTGGATCACCCGGTCGTCCGTGGCGGTGTCGAAGGTATCGGTGAACCCGATCACCAGGTCGGCGTCCGACTGGTCGAGGAGGTTGCCGGAGACCAGCGCCACCGAGGTCCGCAAGGCCGGGAAGTCGTGCCGCGCCAGCACCGCGGCCGTCTCGCGCACACGGCCGCGCAACTGCGACACCGTCCGGTCCAGAGCGCGGTCCCCGGGCAGCGACTCGACCAGCTGTTCCGCGACGACGAGCGCCGCGGCGCTGTCTCCCACCGCGGTGTGGGCGCGCACCAGTTCGCGCTGCGCCGTCTCGCGCAGGGCGCGTAGGCGCGCGACCGGTTCGGCGGCGAACGCGTAGCCCTCCACGTCCCGGAGGGGGCGGTCCCGCCACAGGTCCAGGGCGTGTGCCAGGCTGCCGATGGCCGAGGCGGGCGGGAGCCGCAGGGCGTCGCGGACCAGTTCCTGGAACCGCCACAGGTCCAGCTGGTCGCTCTGCAGTGCCAGCCGGTACGTGCTCACCCGCCCCAGTTCGGTGACGATTGCGCCGGAGTCGTCACCACTGCCCCGGCCGAAGAGCCGACGCAATATCAGGACCCGTTTCTGCACGGCCACCCGGTCGCCGCGTCGCAGCGGAGGCACCGTCCCCCAGACGTCGCGCGCCACCTCGTCCACGGAGACCGGCTCTCCCCCGGCTACGGCGAGCCGGGCCAGGACGGCGGTGGCCAAGGGAGGCGGGGTGACGGCCTCGCCGCCGCAGAACACCCGGGTCCTGCCGAACAGAGTCAGTCGCAGATCGTCCACGTCGCCTCCGCGGTCGCCCGTCACTGCTCAGCGCCGCGCCAGTCTAGCGATGCGTCGGGAGACGGCGGTAGCGCAGCGGAAGCCAATGGGAAGCAGCCCGGCGCTTTCGGCGGAAGCAGCCGCACACGTTGACTCGGAGCACCAACCGGCAAGTCGAAACAAGGAGTTGAAGATGTCCACGATCGAGCGCAACACCGACCTGGCCGTGCGGATGGCGGCCGTCGCCGACACGGCGGGCATCCCTCTGTCGGTGTCCGCGGCCACCGGCGAGGTCAGGAGTGTGACGGACCGCATCGAGAGCCTCCGTGCCACGTACCCGGCCGCCGGTCGCGGCTCCTGCCTCTCCGGGTACTCCACCTGGGGCGACTGATCTCCATCGACCCATGTCCCGGGGCCGCGCACGGAGTGGCCCCGGGACCTCCCACAGCAGGAGTGCCCATGCTGAACACAGGTATCACCCTCTCCGTTCACTGCGAGGCCTTCCACCCGTCGGACGTCATGATCAGTTCGGGTACGCGCCGGCTGGCCGACGTACCCGGGATCGCTGCGGACCCGACGGCCGTCGTTCCCCGAGACGACTGGCGTCACCTCACCCCACCCGAGCGGGAGATGCTCGATCCCGCGCCGGCCACCCCGCTGAACCGGATGCTGACGGTGCTCGATCTGGACGCCGACTCGCTGAAGGCGTGCCGCGACGAACTGCTGCCGATGCTCGCAGCCGCCCGCGACGGCAACGCCGACGAACAGGCGGCGCAACGCGGCGCGGTCCTCGGACGTGTCCGCGAGCGCGTGCTGGACGCCGTCGGCCGCCGCGTCGGCGCACGCAGCACCCGCCAGGGAGCCAGTGACAGCGTGGTCCACCGCCACGGCCTCGTCTCGACCGCCTACAACTACGAGCAGCGCACCTTCATGGGGCTCCACCTCGACAACCATGAGGACTTCCCCCTGACCGAGAGGCACCGCTCTCTTCTCCTCACGGTGGCCAATCTGGGCTTCACCGACCGCTACGTCCACTTCGTCAATCTCCGCACGACCGATCTGATGCTGATGCTCGCCGCAGCCGGTCACACGGTTCCGAAGACCGGTCACGCCTTGAAGAACGCCTTCTTCGCGGCCTTCCCCGCCCACCCAGTGCTGCGGGTGCGGCTCAGCCCCGGCCAGGCGTACCTCGTCAACACCCAGGACGTGCTGCACGACGGCGCCACCAACACCGAGGGACTGCCGGACGTGTCGTTCCTGACGGCCAACCGGCTGACCCCCGCCGCACCGGTACGGGAGGTGCGATGACCTTGCCGCAGCATCCGACCGCACCCGCCCCCGGCCCGATACGGCAGGTGGTGCTGCAGTCCACCGGCTTCTGCAACATCGACTGCGCGTACTGCTACCTGCCCGACCGGCTCACGAGGACCGTGATGCCCCTGGACACCGTGCGTGCCACGGCCCGCGCGCTCTCCACCAGCGGTCTGCTCGCACCGGAGTTGGAGGTCCGCTGGCACGCGGGTGAACCGCTCACCGTGCCCAGGTCGTTCTACGCTCAGGCCCACGCACTGCTGCGGTCGGCTCTGGAGGACCGCACACGTCTGTCCTTCTCGCTCCAGACCAATGGCCTGCTGCTCGACGGCGCGTGGGCGGACTTCCTGCGGCAGGAGGAGATACGCGTGGGCGTCAGCCTCGACGGCCCCGCGCAGGTGCACGACGCGCACCGGCGCACCCGCAGTGGGGCGGGCACCCTGGCACGCGCCCTCAAGGGCGCATCCCACCTGGTGGAGGCGGGGCTGCCCTACGACGTCATCTCCGTCGTCACCCCTGCCACGCTCGCCCGCGCCGGGGCCTACCTGGACTTCATGGCGGAACTCGCCCCCCGCTCGCTGGGACTGAACCCCGAGGAGACCGAAGGGGGCAACGACTCCACCCTGCACCGGGCCGACAGCTTCGAGAGGGAGTACCGGGCCTTCCTGCGCCGCGTCGCCCGGTGGTCGGAGCGGACCGGCATCGAGGTGCGCGAGTTCGCGGCGATGCGGCGGCACGTCCTGCACCACACCCTGCCCGTGCGCAACACGCAGAACGAACCGCTGTCGATCGTCACCGTGGGAGCCGACGGCCGCGTGTCGTCGTTCTCCCCCGAACTGTTCGGCTGGACCAGCGCACGGTACGGGGACTTCGTGGCTGGCCGTGTGACCGACCCCGGGTTCCGCTTCGACCGCTGGCCGGACACCTTCCGGCAGCTGGCATCGGACATCGAGCGGGGACGGGCCGCCTGTGAGCAAACCTGCTCCTACTACGCGGTGTGCGGCGGGGGTGCTCCGGCGAACAAGTGGGCGGAGCGGGCGGACATGTCCGCCACCAGCACGGCGTTCTGCTCGCTCGGCGTCATGGCCGTCGCCGACATCGTGCTGGACGACCTCGAAACGGCGGGACGGTGAGCGTCCCGGCACCTCGGGCACCTCGGATCACCGTCCGCGGCGACTGCCCGCCGGACACCGAGGCCGCCATCCGTCGAGCGTTCTCGGACGGGCAGGTCGACGCCTCCCGCGCCGCTGCCCTCGTCGACCTGCCGGGGCACTTCACCGCCACCGCCACGTTCCCGGACCGGGATGTGATCGTCACCTCCCGGTCGGGGGCCGTGGCCCACTACTACGACACCACCACGAGCGCGGCCCACGGGCCGAGCGTCACGGACGTGCTCGACCTCGCGCGCCGCGCACCGCGCTGGAACGCCGCAGCCCTGGCCGACCACCTGGTACACGGCCATCCACTGGGTGACACCACGCTTGACCGCGACGTCCGCCGGGTTCCGGCAGGGGCCGTACTGACCGCGGCCCTGCCACGCCCCGGCCTGCTGGTCGTGCCGCCGCGAACCCGTGAGCCCGAGCCGCCGCGGGCGGCCGCACGTACAGCCCTCACCGCACTGCGTGCGGCGGTACGGGACGCGGCACGGACGCCGTGCGCCCTCTCGATGTCCGGCGGTCTCGACGCCCGACTGCTGCTCGCCGCCCTGCTGGCCGACGGGATCGCACCGCGTCTGCTGATATCGGGCGTCGCCGGGTCGTTCGACCGTACCGTCGCCCTGGCGATCGCCCGGGACTTCGGCCTGCCCCACGATGTGCACACCGTGTCAGAGCCCACGCTCGTGGCCAGCGCCGACCGGGTCACGGCGGCGACGGACGGACTCCTGCCGATCAGCAATTGGGCGGGGATGGCACACGTCGCCGAAGCGGGCCGCACCGAGCCGGTGCTCTTCGGCTACCACGGTGAGCTGGCCAGGGCCTACCACCTGCCCGCCTTGGGCAGACACGCATGGCCCCGGACCGCGCGCCCCGCCGAAGAGGCCCCCACCTACCTGATCGAACGCGCGGGCGGGGATCCGTTCCTGCCGGGCGAGCGGCACCGGCTCGCGGACGAACTCCGGGAGGCCCTGCGGCCGGAGGCGATGGCGGAGCGGGTCCGGGCGGCGCTGCCGCGGGGAACCCTGCAGGGCACCCTGCTCGGGGCGTCGGAGGCGTTCTTCCGTACCCAGTACGGGCATCGCAAGATCGCCGCGAACCTGGCGGCCATCAGCACCTTCACCCACTGGCGGGTGCCCTTGCTCGCCCCCGGCTGGAGCGACGCCGTGCAGGCCCTGCCCCGCAGCTGGAAGCTGGGCGACCGCTGGCACCGCTGGGCCATCGGCCTGCTGTGCCCGGCGCTGCTGCGCTATCCGGAGGAGCGCTACGGTGCCGTGACCTCCCGCCGTCCCCCGCTCCGCTACTGGTTACGGGGACCCGCCCTACCGGACACGCCGTTCTACGCCGACCAGAAGCCGCTACGCGCCCCGGGCGAGCTTCTGGACGGCCTGGCCGTCGCTGATGCCTCGGCGCTGGCCCCCCTGCTGGATCCGGCCCTGGTGGGCGAGTTCGCGCGTGCGCAGGCGGGCGGGTCGGCGCGCCCTCACCTCTGCTTCGCCCTGAGCGCCCTCGCCGGGTGGGGCCGGACGGTGAGGCTGCCTCTTCGGAGTGGACGCCCTGACAAGGAGCGACGCTGCCAGGGGTCCTGAGTTCCCAGGCGCAGGGGCACGGCTGTGTGGGCGGGGCCGGCCGATGAAGGCGTCCAGGCAGCGACCGCGGTGTGGGCGTCGGAGGTCATCCGCAGGCCCCAGTCGTCGCGCCGGCGGAGTGCGGCACACGCCGTCATCGACGCGCGCTCGGCGGCCGCCATCGCACCACGCGCCCGGGGATGTGCCACCGCGGGTGACCGAAGGCCGGTCGGCCCTCGTCGCTGCCCCCGGTGGCCCCTGGGAGCCGTGCTGCCCGGGCCGGAGGCTGTTCACCAGCATCGGTGACGAGGAGGCACAGCCATGACCGAGTCGCAGCCGCCGCAGGTGCACGCGCTGCTCACCGACGGGTCGACCGTGCGGATACGGCGGGCAGGGCCGGACGACCGGGACGGGATCCTGCGCCTGTACCAGGAGATGTCGCCCGAGAACCTGCGGCTGCGCTTCTTCTCGACGAGCCGGCGTTCGGCCGAGATGGCCGCCGACCGCGTGTCGAAGCAGGACCGGACCGGCTATCGGGCGCTGGTCGCCGAAAGCGCCGACCGGATCGTGGGGCTCGCCGAGTACGAGGTGGTACGGGGCACTGCGACTGCCGAGATCGCGCTGGCGGTCGCCGACGGACACCACCACCAGGGGCTGGGGACTCTGCTGCTGGAACACCTCGTCGACGCCGCGCGTGGGGCGGGCATCACCACGTTCACCGCCGACGTGCTCTCCGACAACAGCGCGGTGCTCAAGGTCTTCACCGACCTGGGGCTTCGTGTCAGTCGGCGGTTCGAGGGGCCCGAGTTCCACTGCACCGTCGAACTCATCCAGAACGAGGAGTACTTGGCGGCCTGCGACGAGCGCGGCCGCCACGCCGACGCCGCGAGCCTGCGGCCGCTGCTGCGTCCCCGTTCCATCGCCGTGGTCGGCGCGGGTACGAAGCCGGGTTCCGTGGGGCGGGCAGTCCTGAGGAACATCCGCCGCGCCGGTTTCGCCGGACCGCTGCACGCCGTCAACCCGCACGCCCAGGCCGTCGAGCGGACCCCCTCCTACCCGTCGGTGACGGCCCTGCCCCAGCCGCCCGAGCTCGCCGTGGTCGCCGTTCCCGCGCGTGCCGTGCCCGAGGTGGCCGAGGAGTGCGGCAAGACCGGGGTGCGGGCGCTGGTGGTGCTGACCTCCGGTCTGGACGCCGAGCAGGCGGCGGCGCTGCTGGCCACCGTACGCCGGTACGGGATGCGTCTGGTCGGCCCGAACTGCCTGGGTGTCTCGAACACGGAGGAGCCCGTGCGCCTGGACGCCGCCTTCGCCGCGCACCGCCCGCTCCCGGGCACCGCCGGAGTGGCCGTCCAGTCCGGCGGCGTCGGCATCGCTCTGCTCGGCGGACTCTCCAGGCTCGGTATCGGGGTGTCCAGTTTCGTGTCTCTGGGCGACAAGTACGACGTCAGTGGCAACGACCTGCTCCAGTGGTGGGAGGGCGACGGCACGACGGAGCTGGCCCTGCTGCACCTGGAGTCGTTCGGCAATCCGCGCGCCTTCTCCCGCACCGCCCGCCGCGTCGCCCGGCGGATGCCCGTCCTCACCGTGGATGCGGGCCGCTCCGACGCCGGGCGCCGCGCCGCCGCCTCCCACACCGCCGCGGCCGCCACGCCGACGATGACCCGCCAGGCGCTGTTCACCCAGGCCGGGGTCATCGCCACGCGCGGCATCGGTGAACTTCTCGACACCGCAGCCCTGCTGCACTCCCAGCCCCTGCCGGCCGGGACCAGGGTGGCAGTGGTGTCGAACGCAGGAGGCGCCGGCGTGCTGGCCGCCGACGCCTGCACCGAGGCGGGCCTGACCGTGCCCGAGCTGCCCACCGAACTGGTCGCCGACGTACTGGAGCTTCTGCCCGACGGCGCCAGCGCCGCCAACCCGGTCGACGCGACCGCCGCCGCCGGGGAGGCGTCACTGCGCGCCTGCGTGGCACGGCTCGCGGCCCATGGCGGTGTCGACGCCGTCCTGGTGGTGCTGGCCCCCACCGCGATCTCCACGGCGACCGGAGACGATCCCGTCCGGGCGCTCACCCACGCCGCCCCGGTCAGTCGGTCGTGCACGGTCGCCGCGGTCCTCCTCGACCAGGCCGAGTCCGTCCGCCTGCTGCACACCGGGGGCGGCGGCGCCCTGCCCGCATACGCCGACCCGCAGGCCGCAGCCCGCGCCCTGGCCCACGCGGCAGCCCGAACCCGCTGGCTCGCCCGGCCTCCGGGCAGGATCGCCGAACTCACCGACGTGCACACGCCCGAAGCCGAGGCCCTTGTCGCCAGGTGCCTGGAGGCCGACCCCGGAGGCGGTTGGCTGGATCCCCGTACCGCCTCGGACCTCCTGGGCCACTACGGCATTCCGCAGCTGCCCTGGGCGTGGGCCGAGGACGAGGAAGCCGCCGTCATCGCAGCCGAACGGCTCGCCGGTCCCGACGGACGTGTGGTGATGAAGGCGTACTGGCCGGGACTGCTGCACAAGACCGAACACGGCGCCGTTCACCTGGACTTGCGGAACACGTCGCAGGTCAGAGCTGCCCACCGCGATCTCGTCACGCGCTTCGGCGATCTGATGACCGGCGTGGTCGTCCAGCCCCTCGCCGACCGCGGAGTCGAGCTGGTCGCCGGAGCCGTCCAGGACGAGGTCTTCGGCCCGCTGGTGCTGTTCGGCCTCGGCGGAACGGCGACCGAGCTCCTCGCCGACCACGCCGCCCGCCTCGCCCCACTGAGCGACCAGGACGTACGGGAACTGATCACCTCGCCGCGCTGCGCGCCGCTGCTCTTCGGCTACCGCGGCTGCGGCCCCGTCGACATCAAGGGGCTGGAGCAGCTCCTGCTGAGGTTGTCCCGCATGGCGTGCGATCTGCCGCAGCTGGCGGAGATCGATCTGAACCCCGTCGTGGCCCGGCCCGGCGGTGTCACCGCCCTCGACGTCCGCGTCCGATTGCTGCCACGGCGGGCCCGCGACCCGTACCTGCGCCGGCTGCGCTGAGTGCTTCGTCCGCCAGGCGGGGCAGCGTGCGGAAGGGCGGTGGTGGAGCGCGCCGGCGAGCAGCCCATCGGGTCGGACCTGACGAGCCGGATCGACGGATGGCCGGGGTGGTCGACAAGCTGACCTGCAGCCTCGACGACTCGCATCCGCAACCCGCCGAGCAGTCCCTGCACGGTGTCGCCCGAGGCCGGATGCGCGGGCCGCAGGGGAGCGGGGCGGTCTCGCGGGCCCGTACGAGCACGACCGGCCGGGCGGACGGGCCGAGTTGCCAGCACCACGGAACCGGCCCGGGACGGAGCGCCCCGACGCTCCGTGTGGGGGCGCGCCCCGTCCATGGCCGCCCGTGTTCCGACGTCCGCGTGCTCGCTGCACGCAGGCCGGACAGGGCGAGGCCGACGGCGTCTTCGGCGGGTGCACCCCGTCGTGGGTCGTGGCCGTCGGCCGAGCGCGGCCCAGGCGCAGCCGTGGTACTGCTCCGGGGAGCGCCCGGCACGGGGCAGGCAGCCGCGGGCCACGCGCCGGTGCGCCGCTACCGCCGTGCTTCGGGCTCGCGCGGGCCCCTCGGGCCCTCTGCGGGGACCTGTGGCCCCTCCTGCCCCGTGTCGGAGCCCGCCACTGTGGCGGCATCACGTCGTTCTCGGACTCGGAGGTCCCCAGATGCCCCGCACCGTAACCGTCGGACTCGACGGCTCGCGAGAGAGCATGGCGGCCGTAGGCTGGGCCGCGCGGGAGGCGCTCGCGCGCGGTCTGCCGTTGCGCATCGTCCATGTCTGGGACTTGGCGCCGGACGTGCACACGCCGCTCATCGGTCCGGACACGCGGCGCCACTGGGCCGAGCGCGCACCGCGCAAGGCCGCCGAGTGGGTGGGCAGGCACCATCCCGGGCTCGAGGTGGAGACGGTGCAGAAGTGCGGGGAGCCTGCCAAGGCCCTCTGCGAGGCCGCCGAGGAGGCCGATCTGCTGGTCCTCGGATCCCGGGGGCTCGGCGCTGTCACCGGCTTCGTCGTCGGGTCGGTGTCCTTGGCCGTCGTCGCCCACACCCCTCGCCCCGTCGTGCTGGTGCGGAGCCAGGGGCAGCAGGTGCCGGCCGCCGAGCTCCCGGCGGACAGCGGTGACGTCGTGCTCGGAGTGGACATCTCCCGTCCGTGCGACGAGCTGTTGGAGTTCGCCTTCGCCCATGCCCACCGGCACGGGGCCGGGTTGCGCGTGGTGCACAGCTGGAACTTCCCGTTGGCCTGGGGTCCGGATGCGGCGGCGGCTGCCGCTCTGCTCGAGGGCGAGGTGGAGGCGGCGAAGGCGGACGCCCTGGCCGCGGTGCTCCTTCCGTGGCGGCACAAGTTCCCCGAGGTGCAGGTCACCGAGGAGTGCCGGCTCGGCCGTCCCGCCTCCGATCTGCTGGCCGCAGCGCGCGACGCCCGCCTCGTCGTGGTCGGACGCCGCAACCGCTCGTCCTCGATCGGTGCGCACACCGGGCCCGTGGCGCATTCCGTCCTGCATCACTGTGCCGCTCCGGTCGCCGTCGTCCCGCACGACTGACGGCATGGCGGACCGGCGCCGCTGCCCGCCGCCCGGGTGGCGGCGCCGCGCGTGACGTCGTGTCACCGGCGGACACGGGCGGGCAGGCCAACGCGAGGGCAGCATCACGCGGCGCCCACAGGCCCCCGGCCACCGGGACCAAGGGCCCGGACGTGCCGGCCCCGCAGAGCCGGTCGGCGGTGTGCCGGGCTCCTGAGGGCCTGTGCCGGGACCTACCGCAGGCTCACCGGAGGCGCGCTGGCACCCACGCTCTCCTTCGCCGCACGCCTGAACCGGCTCGGCGTCCCCAGGTGGATCCGCTCCGTGCTCGCAGCGCGATGGACCGACGACGAAGAGGCCGTCGAGGTGCCGGCCGCCTTCGTCGCCGGGCTCGACAGCGTCGAACGCGTGGACGTCCTGCCCTTCCACGAACTGGGTGTCCCCAAGCACGAAGCCCTCGGCATTCCCTTCCCCCTGCGCGCCACCCCGCGCCGGACGGTCGGCTGGTGGAGCGGGTCCGGGGACGGTTCCGCGCCCACGGTCCGCGAGCGGACTGACGCGCCGGCCGGCCGCGGGCGGCGCAGGGCCGAAGGTCCCGTCCGGCCCGACGACCGGGCCAGGGACGACAGGTCCCGTACGGCCTCTGCGTGGGGACCGTCGCCGCCCCGTTCCGCACGGTCCGGGTGACACGGTCGGGGCATGGCCGAGCGTCGCGTCCGGCGGACGCGGCAGGAGCCCACCCGTCGCCCTGAGCGCAGTCCCGACCCCCACCGTGCCGAGGAGCACCATGTCCTTCCATGTCGATTCCGAGACCGGCCGGCTCAAGCAGGTGATCCTGCACCGGCCCGACCTGGAGCTGAAGCGTCTGACCCCGACGAACAAGGACACGCTGCTCTTCGACGACGTTCTCTGGGTCAAGCGGGCCCGGGCGGAGCACGACGCCTTCGCCGACACGCTGCGGGAGCGCGGTGTCCGCGTCCATCTCCTCTCCGACCTGCTCACCGAGACCCTGGCCCGGCCCGCTGCCCGTGCCCTCGTCGAGGACCGTGTCTTCGACGAGCGGGAGTTCGGCCCGCTCGCGACCGACCGCATGCGCGCGTTCTTCGACTCCCTGGAACCCGCCGAACTGGCCGTGTGCCTCATCGGTGGTGTCACGAAAGGGGAGTTGCTCGGGCGGATGGGCGCCGTGCCGAGCGTGCGGCTGCACGCCTTGGGGCCCGACGATTTCGTACTGGCCCCCTTGCCCAACCACCTGTTCACGCGCGACACCTCGTGCTGGGTGTACGACGGCGTGAGTGTCAACCCGATGAGGAAGCGGGCTCGGCGCCGCGAGACCGTTCACTTCGAAGCGATCTACCGGCACCACCCCCTCTTCGAGAAAGGGGAGTTCCAGCGGTGGACCGACGGGGAGGCTGCCTACCCGTCCACCGTCGAGGGCGGGGACGTCCTGGTCATCGGCAACGGTGCGGTGCTCATGGGAATGAGCGAGCGCACCACCCCGCAGGCGGTGGAGAGCCTGGCGTTGCGCATGTTCGCCGCGGGCTCCGCGCGGCGCGTGGTGGCGCTGGACCTGCCCAAGAGCCGCAGCTTCATGCACCTGGACACGGTGATGACCATGCTCAGCGGCGACACCTTCACCCGTTACGCGGGGCTGGGCATGCTGCCGTCCTCGACGATCGAGCCAGGCCCCGGCGGCCAGGGCCTGAAGATCACCGATCACGTGCCCGAGGAAATGGACCAGGCCATCGCCGACGCCCTCGGCCTCGACTCCATCCAGGTGCTCACGCCCAGCCAGGACGTCCGCTCCGCGGAACGGGAGCAGTGGGACGACGGCTGCAACGTACTGGCCGTGGAGCCCGGCGTCGTCGTGGCGTACGAGCGCAACGTCACGACCAACACCCATCTGCGCAAGAGCGGTATCGAGGTCATCACCATCCGGGGCAGCGAACTCGGCCGGGGCCGCGGCGGCCCGCGGTGCATGAGCTGTCCGATCGAGCGCGAACGGGTCTGACACACAGTCGACCTACCTCCGTACGACCCCTTTCCCCGTCGAGAACCAAGGAGCCGAGCCGGCATGGCCGTCGATCTGCGTCACCGTCCTTTCCTGAAGGAACTCGATCTCACCCCGTCCGAGTTCCGCCACCTCCTCGAACTGTCCGCGCAGCTGAAGGGCGCCCGGTACGCGGGCACCGAGGAGCCCCGCCTGCGCGGCAAGAACATCGCGGTCGTCTTCGAGAAGACCTCCACACGCACGCGCTGCGCCTTCGAAGTGGCCGCGCACCAGGAGGGCGCCCATGTGACCTATCTGGAGCCCTCCAGTTCGCAGCTCGGCCACAAGGAGTCCATCAAGGACACCGCCCGGGTCCTGGGGCGCTACTACGACGGCATCGAGTACCGCGGCAGCGATCAGCGCCTGGTGGAGGAACTGGCCCGGTACGCCGGGGTGCCGGTGTGGAACGGGCTGACGGACCAGTGGCACCCCACGCAGTCGCTCGCGGACGTGCTGACCATGTGGGAGCACACCGACAAACCGCTGTCCCAGGTGTCGTTCGCCTACCTCGGCGACGCCAGGAACAATGTCGCCAACTCCCTCCTGATCACCGCCGCGATGCTCGGCATGGACGTGCGCATGGTCGGTCCCCGGGCCCTGCACGGTGCCCCCGAGCTGGTGGCGCAGGCCCGCGGGGCAGCAGCACCCACGGGCGCGCGGATCACCGTGACCGAGGACGTCGCCGAGGGCGTGGCGGGCGTCGACTTCGTCTACACCGACGTGTGGCTGTCCATGGGGGAGCCCCCGGAGATGTGGGACGAGCGGATCGCCCTGCTCAAGCCGTACCAGGTGACCATGGACGTGCTCACGGCGAGCGGAAACCCGCGGGTGAAGTTCATGCACTGCCTGCCGGCCTTCCACGACAGCGACACCACCGTCGGCGCGAGGATCGCCGCTCGGACCGGGATGACCGCCATGGAAGTCACCGACGAGGTCTTCGAGTCCGCCCACTCCATCGTCTTCGACCAGGCGGAGAACCGTCTGCACACCATCAAAGCCGTCCTGGTCGCCACCCTCGCCGACTGATGCTCCACCTCCGCACCCCGTGAAAGGCATCCCATGCGCGTCGTCGTCGCACTGGGCGGCAACGCCCTGCTCCGCCGGGAGGACCGGCCGGACGCCGCCGTACAACTGGCCAACATCCAGGCGGCGGTAGCCGCCCTGGCGCCACTCGCCCACCGTCACGAGCTGGTGATCACCCATGGCAACGGCCCGCAGGTCGGTGTCCTCGCCCTGCAGAGCGCAGCCGACCACTCCCTGGCCCGTCCGTACCCTCTCGACGTCCTGGGGGCGGAGACCCAGGGCATGATCGGCTACTGGCTGCTGCAGTCCCTGCAGAACGCCCTGCCGGGCCACCAGGTCTGCGCCCTGCTCAACCAGACCCTCGTCTCCGCCGCCGACCCTGCGTTCGCCGACCCCGAAAAGTTCGTCGGTCCCGTCTACGGACGGGCCGAGGCCGAGCGGCTGGCGGCCGAACGCGGCTGGACGGTCAAGCAGGACGGCACGCGATGGCGGCGCGTCGTGCCCTCGCCCCGCCCGCAACGCGTCGTCGAGACGCGCCTGATCCGCCTGCTTCTGAACTCCGGTGCCGTGGCCGTCTGCGCGGGAGGCGGCGGCGTACCCGTCATCCGGGACGAGCGGGGACAACTCGCCGGCGTCGAGGCCGTGGTCGACAAGGACCTCACCGCAGCACTGCTGGCCGAGGCCCTCGACGCCGACGCGCTGCTGCTGCTCACCGACGTACCCCACGTCGAAACCGGCCACGGCACCCCCCAAGCGCAACCCATCGGCCGTACGACCCCGGCCCGGCTGCGCACGCACCACTTCCCCGCCGGGTCGATGGGCCCCAAAGTCGACGCCGCCTGCCGCTTCGTGGAACTGACCGGCGGCATGGCCGCCATCGGCGCCCTCGACGACGCGCAGGCCATCCTCGACGGCGCCACCGGCACCGTCGTCACACCCAGCGGCCGTCGAGGTGACGGCGGCCCCTACGCTCCCCAGGAACCGAGATGACCACCAGCAGCCCCAGCAACGTCTCCCCCGGGCCGGAGCCCGCGGAACAGGACAGCGACCCGCACGGTGCCCCCGCCGTCAAGCGCCGCTTCGCCTTCCCCTCGGCCTTCACCGTCCTGGCAGCGGTGACGGTGGGGGTGTGGGCCCTGACCTTCGTCATACCCGCCGGCCGCTACGACACCGAGGACGGCGGTCCGGTCCCCGGTACCTACCACCCCGTGGAGCTGACGACCGGGTTCTGGGACCGGCTCAGGGACCTCTTCCTCGCACCCGTCAACGGCCTGTACGGAGTCACCGACCCCGAGAGCGCACTCACCGCGCCTGGCGGCAGCGGCGACTTCGCCGGAGCGGCCGGGGTGTTCCTCTTCATCCTGGCGGTCGGCGCCTTCATCACCGTCACCATGCGCACGGGCGCTCTCACCCGCGGCGTCGCTCGTCTCGCGCACCGCCTGCGGGGCCACAGGACGCTGCTCCTCGTGGTGCTCCTGACGGTCTTCTCCCTCGGCGGCACCACCTACGGCATGGCGGAGGAAACCCTCGGCTTCTACGGACTGATGATCCCGCTCATGCTCACCCTGGGATACGACCGCATGGTCGCCGCGACGGTCATCATGGTCGGCGCCGGCGTGGGCACGCTCGCGTCCACCGTCAACCCCTTCGCCACCGGGGTCGCCTCCGACAGCGCGGGCGTCGGTACCGGCGACGGGATCGTCCTGCGGCTGGTGATGTGGGTCTGTCTGACGGCGCTGGCTGCGGCCTACGTGGTGCGCTACGCGCGGCGGGTCCTCGCGGACCCCGCCCGGTCACTCGTTCCCGTCACGGAGGAGGACCGCCTCCTCGGGAGCGACGCTCAGGAGGCCGAGCAGCTCACCGGCCGTCAGCGCACCGTGCTGTGGACCTTCGCGGGCACCTTCCTCTTCATGATTCTCGCCGTGGTCCCGTGGGCCGACCTGCACATCACCTTCCTGCCCACGCTGGGCTGGTACTTCCCCGAGCTCGCCGCCCTGTTCATCGTCGCGGCGATCGCCGTCGGCCTGATCGGCGGCCTGGGGGAGAAGGGCACGGCGACCGCGATCACCAGCGGGGCCGGGGACTTCGTCGGGGCGGCGGTCATCGTCATGCTGGCTCGCGGGGTCACCGTCGTCATGAACAACGCCGCCGTGACCGACACCGTCCTCGACGGCCTGCACAGCGCGGTATCCGGTGCGTCCTCCGGCATCTTCGGGATCCTGATGTTCCTCGTCAACATCCCGCTCGCCTTCTTCGTGCCTTCCTCGTCGGGGCACGCGGCCCTGGCCATGCCGATCCTCGCGCCGCTGGCCGACTTCGCGGGAGTCAGCCGGGCTCTCGTGGTGACCGCCTACCAGTCGGCCTCGGGCTGGGTGAACCTGATCACCCCGACCTCAGCCGTCGTCATGGGCGGACTGTCGCTGGCCGGGGTCCGCTACGACCGGTACCTGAGGTTCATGGCTCCGCTCATGGGGGCGCTGTTGGTGGTCATCGCCGGATTCCTCGCGATCGGGGCGACCCTGGACTGACGCGCGAGCGCGAGACGGCCGTGTCCGTGGCCGGCGACCGGGCCCCCGGTTGCCGGCCGTCCGCGCGTACGCCGGCACGTGCCTCGCGTCCGGCTGCCGCCGGAAGACGGGCGGCGCCCGCCGAGTCAGAGGGACGGGATCGGGGGGTTCGCCCCGACCCCGCACGCGGGGCTCCCTCGCCCCCTCCGGGCCCCGGTACGCGCGCCGGCTGCCGACTCCCTCCACGAACGACCCACCGCCGTTCCGCCCTCAGGGGGCGGCATCGGTGCCGGGCGGCGGCGGACGGGCAACCCGTCCGCCGCCCGCGGGGCAGAGCCCCGGCGTGCGAACGCGGCAGCGGGCGCGGGCCGAACGCAGCAGGGCCCGGAAGCGCCGTGACGGCGCTTCCGGGCCGGGACCCCGCCCTCGCGCGGACCGACGGGAGGCGGGTGCCGCCTCGGGCGGCACAGTCGGACAACGCGGTCGGGAAGGGCCGGTTGTGAGGGACGACGGCCGCGGGGGCGGTCGCGCCGGCGCGGCACAGCTCGTGCGGCGGGGCCGACGCGCGTGCCGGGCGGCGCACGCGGCGTGAGCCGCGGCAGTTCTACCGGGCGGGAGTGATCAACCCGTAGTGGCCGTCGCGCCTGTGGTACAGCACGCGTCCCCGGCCGGTGGCGGAGTCGGCGAAGAAGAGGAACGGAAGTCCGGTGAGACGCATGCGCCGGACGGCGTCGTCGAGGCTGCACTCGGGCACCGGAGCGGAACCCACACCCAGAAGGGGTCCGGCTTCGTGCGCCGGGCTGACCGCGCCCGCCGAGGCCACGCGATGCCGGCCGGTACGGCCGTCGCGGTAGACCACGCTGTCACGTCCCGACGCCATGTCGGTGAACAACCAGAAGTCGTAGCCCATGGACTCCATGTCGATGACGGCGTCCTCGGGTGTCTGCAGGCCCAGACCGAACGACTTGTGCCGCACGACGCGACGCTCCTCGGCCGGCTGCTGCCGGTCGGGGCGGCGCCCGTGACGGCGGTGCCCCCGCGACGCCTCCTCGGCGGCCGGACCCCCGCGGTGCTCCGAACCGACGTGCCGCCGGGTACGGGCCAGTCGTGCGGCCAGCCGGTCCTGCAGGAGGTCGACCGCCTCGAACATCGTGTCCGCGGCAACGTGAGCGCGCACCGGGCGCCCGTTCACGTCCACCACTGCCTGAGCTGTGGCCGGACGGCTCGCCGACGGGTTGGCCGCCTGGGTGAGCTGTGCCCGAACGGCCAGGACGGGCGAACTCACGTGCGCGATCGCCGCGAGCATCTTCTCCCGGGCGTAATCAGACGCGCCCTCGGGTACCGGCCCACGGCTGTTCACCAGGACGTCGACGATCGGACTGGACTTGAGACGGTTCATGGAAAGGCTCCTTCTCGGTCGCCCCCCAGCCTTGCTCCGGCCCGCCGTTCGAGGTCAGTGCCGTTCGGGTGGCCCCCCCGGGCCGACCTGTACCCGGTTGCCCGGCTTTCGCGGGCTGTTCGGCCACTCGGGAGGGCCCTTCGGTCCACAACCCGGGATTGCCGCACGCCTCTTGGCGGCGTTTCCACCGCTCTCCGTGGGTGGTCCGCACTCACGGAGACCATGCTCAGGGCGATTTCCCCGTCCCACCGCCCTGGCGTTCCGCGCTTGTGGCGGCAGCGAGTGCGATGACCCCGACGGCCATCATGATCAGTCCGACGAGCGGCCGGTCGGCGCTGCGCCAGTGCCAGTCCACGGCGAAGGTGAGGATGGCGCCGAAACCGATCGAAGTGATGGCGCCGATGGCAAGCAACCCCGCCATGGCACACCCCCTTAGTCTGTCGTCCACTGGACTCGGTGCCCAGTGCCGCCCTCACTGTTCCGAACGCTCCGGGGCGCTCCCAGGGGCCTGTTGACCCCTGAGCGCGCCATACGGCCCCGCCTGGCGGCGAGGGCGAGCCGCACCGGTCCTTCCCCTGCGCTGTTCCCGGGAGCGGAACTGAGCAGAGCCTTCCCCAGGGACTGTTGGAGGACCGGAGTGGTCCAGTTCGCCCCCATGGCCCGTGCCGCCTCCGCATCGACGGTACGAGAGCTACCGGGCGCCCGAACGCTTCCAGGACATCGCGCGCGCTCCGGGACTGCCGGCCGGCGCACCTGCCGAGGGGCGTGGCCTCCTACGCCACGGCGGTGGAGCGCCTGCGGGACGCCGTCGGTGTCGAGCCGTCGTTCCGAGGGGTCGGCATGGACGAGGAGACGTTCACGGCTGCCCTGCCTCAGCAGGCCCTCAACGCCTACGGGGACCGGTGTGCCCCGGTCAACCCCCGTGTGCCGATGCCCGATGGCATGGGGGACATCATGCGCGCGGCATTTTACGCCGATCCATCCCCCTGCCTCCCGTCTGGGCGCCGTCTTCACCCGCACGGACCTATAGGCTGTCCGCGTTCAGCGGGTGAAGGCGGAGAGGAATCGTGTGAGCGTCGAGGAGTCGTTGTCACGTATGCCTCAGATGCGGCTCGACGAGCTGCTGGACGAGCTGCAGGCGCGCATCAACGCGGCCCGCGGCACGCGCGACCGGGTGCACAGCCTCCTGGAGGTCGTGGTCTCGGTGGGCCGCGAGCTCGATCTCTCCCAGGTGCTGCGGCGCATCGCGGAGGCCGCCGCTCAGCTGGTCGACGCGCAGTACGCGGCTCTGGGCGTGATCGGCCCGGACGGTCGGACGCTGTCGCAGTTCCTCACCGCCGGGCTGACGGAGGAGGAGATCGCCCGGATCGGTCCGCTGCCGGCCGGACACGGCCTGCTCGGTGAGCTGATCCGCAACCCCGAGTCACTCCGCCTCACCGATCTCGGCGCCCACGCGGCGTCGTACGGCTTCCCCGCACACCACCCGCCGATGCGTACGTTCCTCGGTGTGCCGATCCGGGTGCGCGACGAGGTGTTCGGCAACCTCTACCTGACCGACAAGCGCGGCGGCCAGGACTTCGACGCCGAGGACGAGGCGGTGATCTCCACGCTCTCCGTGGCCGCCGGTGTGGCCATCGACAACGCCCGGCTGTACGAGGCGTCGCAGCGCCAGCAGCGGTGGCTGCAGGCGAACGCGGAGATCACCAAGGGCCTGCTCTCCGGCAAGCCCCGGCTCGAGGTACTGGAGCTGATCGCCCGCCGCGCCCGGGAGATCACCGACGCCCTCGTCGCCGACGTGTCCGTGCCCGTCACCGGTACCGACGACCTGCTCGTCGAGCTGGCCATCGGCGGCGACCACGACACGCGCCGGGGCTTGGTGGTGCCGGCCGAAGGTACCCTGTCGGGCGCCGCCTATCGGGCGGGTACGCCGGTGACCACGGCGGGACTGGCCGATGACGCCCGCTGCACCGCAGGATCCCGGCACTTCGAGGGACTGGGGCCGGCCGTGGCCGTACCCCTGGGCACGGCGGCCAAGGACACCCGAGGAGTCCTGCTCCTGGCGCGCGCCGCCGGCGATCCGGCCTTCACCGAGTGGGAGCTGCAGCCCCTGCTGACCTTCGCCGGACAGGCCGCGCTGGCGCTGGAGCTGGCCGAGCGCCGACGCGACGCCGAGCATCTCGCGCTGCTGGAGGACCGCGACCGTATTGCCCGTGACCTGCACGACCTGGCCATCCAACGGCTGTTCGCCACCGGCATGACACTGCAGAGTGCCGCGCGTCTCGTCGAGCACGCCGGGGCCGCGGAGCGTGTGCAGCGCGCGGTCGGGGACCTGGACGAAACCATCAAGATCATCCGTTCCACGATCTTCGGCCTGCGGGCGCGTGAGGACGAGACCGAGCCGAGTCTGCGCGCGCGCGTCGCCCGCGCCGTCGGCGAAGCCGGAGCGGCGCTGGGATTCCCGCCGCGCCTGAGTATGGAGGGCCTGCTGGACACGGACGTCCCCCCTGCGGTGGCCGACCACGTCATGGCAGCTCTCGGTGAAGCACTGAGCAACGCCGCCCGGCACGCGCAGGCGGCGCGTGTGGAGGTCTCCCTGCAGGCCACGGCGGACGAGGTCGTCCTCACCGTGACCGACGACGGGAAGGGGATACCGGCCGACGGCAGGCGCAGCGGACTGCGCAACCTCGCCGAACGCGCGAGCAGCATGGGCGGCACCCTGGACATCCGTACCCCGGCCGAGGGCGGCAGCCGGCTCGTATGGCGGGCCCCGTTCGCCGCCGGCGACGCGGGATGAAGGGACGGGCACCCCGCGGCGTCGGCGCACGGCTCAGGCCGTGAGCCTCGAACCCGTGACCAGGTCGGGCCGGATGCGCAGGGCTGCGTTCATCACGGGATGCGCCACCCACGGGCGGAGCCTTGCCGCGTAGCGGGCGAGTTCCTCATCATCCGTGATCCGGCGGGCGTAGCCGGTGACGACGACGCTCCAGCCGAGATGGGTGTCGGGGTCGATGACGTCGGCCTCGTAGGCCACGACCACACCCACCTCGTCGGTGGGCGCCACGATCGAGGTGAGCGTCGCGCCTTCGTGCAGCTGGACGATGATGTCCTCGCCGTCCATGAGGTGATTGACCGGGCGGACAGCGGGCAGGGCCCGTTCGGTGAAGACGATGCGCCCGAGCGACACGGTGCCGAGCAGGCTCAGAGCCTCGACGCGGTCGAGTCGCGTCATGCGCCGGGGTGCCACCGTGAGGCGGCTCCCCCCTGCCCGCTGCGTTGCTTCGTCGTCCATCATGCCCACCCTTTGCTCCTGCTCCGTGCTCGAAGCAGCTCGCTGCCGTGACAGCCAGCGTTCCCCAGGGGGTGCCGCGACGACAGGGCCGAACGGACCTTTCCGGCGTTCCCGGTCAGCCGGACGACCAGTGACGGCACGCCCCGGGGCGGGCGGTGGTCAGGCAAAGGAGCAGGGGACGGTGTCGTCCACGCCGAGCACGCGAAACACCGTCGCGCAGGGGTGCGGCACAGCGCACAGATGAAGTCGCACGCCCGTCGCCGCACAGTGTCGGTGCACCCGTACGAACAGGTCGGCTCCGGAGCTGTCACAGAACGTGACGCCCGACAGGTCCAGGCGCAGTTCGCGGACCATGCCGACGACCAAGTGAGCCAGATCCAGCTCGACTTGTCCGGCGGTGGCTATGTCGAGCTCGCCGGAGAGGGCGACGGCCGTGGTGCCGTCGTTCGTTGCCGTCGTGGTCAGGGTGATCGAAGCCATGAGTTCGGGGCCTCTCCGCCGGGGCGTCGTCAGGGGGTGCCGGTCTCGCCGGCTCGGCCGACCTCCGGAAGTCCACCAGATGACCGGCCGTGGCCGGCAGGCCCTCAGGCCCCCGACACAGGGCCGCTGGTCCCTCCCGGTCCGCGACGACGGTGTCAGGGGGAGACCCCCGGCGGTGTCCTCAGGCACGATGGGCGACGGTGCCGAAGCCGGAGACGCTTCCGACGCGTTGGCCACCGGGCGGGGTGACGGAACGACAGGGACGCGCAGCGCGGGAGGAGCTTCCTCGGGCAGGGGGAATCAGGGCCGTTCGACCCTGGCCGTTCGGCCCGTACGAGGACACCATGCAGAGGGTCCGCCCCGGCGGACGAACCCAGCCGATACGGAGTGTGTGATGACGGACAGCAGTGGCGGACCCATCGAGAAGGACGCGGTCAGGGTGTTCCTCCTGGACGACCACGAGGTGGTGCGCCGCGGAGTGCACGACCTGCTGGACGCCGAGCCCGGCCTGACCGTGGTCGGCGAAGCGGCCACCGCCGAACAGGCTCTGGTGCGGGTGCCGGCGCTGCGCCCGCAGGTCGCCGTACTGGACGTGCGCCTCCCGGACGGCGACGGCGTGAGCGTGTGCCGCGAACTGCGTTCCCGCATGCCCGACCTGGCCTGCCTGATGCTCACCTCGTTCGACGACGAGGAGGCGCTGCTGGACGCCATCATGGCCGGGGCGTCCGGCTACGTCCTCAAGCAGATCACCGGCACCGACCTCGTCCACGCCGTGCGGACGGTGGCCTCCGGCCAGTCCATGCTGGATCCCGGCGCCACGGCCCGCGTGATGGCACGTCTGCGGGGCGAGGGCGAACAGAACGAACAGCCTCAGGGGCTCCCCGCGCTGACCGACCGAGAGCGGGAGATCCTGGCACTCGTGGGCGAGGGACTGACCAACCGGGAGATAGGCAAGCGCCTCTACCTGGCGGAGAAGACGGTCAAGAACAACATCTCCCGGCTGCTGGCGAAGCTGGGTGTGGAACGGCGGGTCCAGGCCGCCGTCATCGCCACGCAGGCACTGGCGGCTCATGGAGGCCAGGCGGGCCCAGCCTCCCCGGCGCATGAGCCGCGCTCACGGCACTGAGGCCCCGCGTCCGGAACCGGAAGCCCCGAACCGCCCCGCACAGGGGCGGTTCGGGGCTCCGGTTTCTCTCGGAGCCGGGGTACCGACGGGGGACCAGGCCCGGGTCCCGTATCGCAGGACCCGGGCCCGGGAGACCCCGGCCTGGCGTGGACCGATCGGTACTCAGGCGTGCGGCACCAGTGCGACAGGGCAGCGGGCATGATGCAGAGCGGCATGGGCCACCGACCCGATGCGGGTACCGACGGGGGAACGGCGTTCCCGGCGGCCGAGCACGAGCAGCTGCGCCCGGGCGGCGGCCGACAGCAACACCTGCCCCGCGCTTCCGATCTCCACGTGCGCGATCACCGGCACGGTGGGGAACTTCTCCCGCCACGGAGCGAGCGCCTGCTCCAGCGTCTTCCTCTCGAACGGTTCCAGCCCTCCCGCCTCATCGGCGAGGCGCATCGAACCCGGGCTGTAGGCGTAGATGGGCGGCAGGCTCCAGGCCCTCACCGCTCGCACGGTCGCGCCTCGTGCCGCAGCAGCCTCGAAGGCGAACGCCAGTACGGCGTCACTGTCCTCGGCCCCACCCTGCTGGCCCACGACGACCTCCCCGCCTTCCGGCTCGTGCTGCCCGTCGCGGGCCCGGACCGACACCACCGGGCACGTCGCACTCGCGATCACCTGCTGACCGTACGAGCCGAGCAGGAAACCGGCGATCGCCCCGTACCCGCGCGATCCGATGACCAGCATGCCGGCCCGCTCAGCCTCGGAGAGCAGGGCGGAAACCGCCGTATCGGGCACCACTTCGGCTGTGACCGAGAGGTCCGGATACCGGTCGGACACGTGTGTCTCGGCCTCCAGCAGAACGGCGTTGGCGGCGTCGGCCTGTACTTTCCTGTCCTGGACGACGGGGACGTCCAGGGGCTGCCAGAGCCAGGCGTGCACGATGCGCAGGGGCACGCCGCGGAGCGAGGCCTCGCGGGCCGCCCAGTCAGCCGCGGCCAGGCCCTCCCGGGATCCGTCCACTCCTACAGTGACAGGGCGAGTCATGCGATGGCCTCCGTGAACGTCATGGGGCACGGCCTCTTCGGCCGTCCCCGGGTGCCTCGATCCTCACGGGCCCGGGTGCCGTCCGACGAGGGCCGGTCGGCCCGACATGCGGACCCGTTCGGCCGCGATGCCCGCCGGGCATCGCGGCCGAACGGACAGTCCCCGCGCGTCGGTCGCGGGACGTTCCCGGATAGTGGTCACGTCCTTGCCCCCTTCGTCAGTGTGCCTGGACGTGCTGTGTGGTGCCTCGGCCGGCGCTACGTCGGGAGGTGCCGACCGAGGCGCACCCCGCCCGCCCGGGGTCACCCGGCGCGCGAGGCGTCCCGCGCCGGTGTGTCGCCGGTCACCTTCCGGTGAGCGCGGCACCGCCGGCGACGCTCCGGCGCACGCTCGCCGGGAGCGGCACCAGTTTGGGCAGGGCTTCGGTCACCGGCACCTCCGTGGTGCCGGGGGTGGGGCTGCCCGTGGGCGAGGCGCCCGTACTGCCGCTGGGGCTCGGTGAGATGGGGGCCGTCGGCGAGGGCGAAGGGGCCGGGAGGCCGGTGGAGGGGCGGGTGCTCGGCCCGGCGGTCACCGGCGGAGGGGCCGTGTCGGGGGCGGGTTCCGGAGTGGGGACGGCCGGAGGCTCCGGGGTGGCGGGTGTGGTCTGAGGACGACTGGGCGCAGCGCCGTTGCTCTCCCGGGCGGCTCCCCTGGCGGGGTGGGTGGCCGGACGTTCCGGTGCGGCCGAGGCCGTCGGCCCTGCGGTGCCGTGTTCCCGGGGACCGTCGGGGGACGGCAGTTCCGGGCTCGGCGCGGCCCGCGGGAGGACCGTGGAGCCGTCCTCCAGCAGCGAGGACGTGCCCAGGCCGCCCAGTACCGCGAAGGCGGCAGCGGCGAGAGTCCGGCCGGCGTACGTCCTCCACTCCCGTGGCCGGGGACGGTGGGCGTCGGCCACATGTGTCTCGGCCCTACGGTCAGAGGCCGTGGCCACAGGTGTCGTCGCCGCAAGGCCCGGCGGCGTGGCCGTATCGGCCGTGGCCGGGGGAGCCACATGCGCCGGGGCCGGGGCAGCGGCGGGGGGCCCGCCGGGAGCCGGCTCCTCGTCGGGGCGGGTCTCCGCCACCGGCGTGGTGGCCGGCGGAACCCCGTCCGCGTCGGCCATCGCGGAGTCGTACGCACCGCATTCGGGGCACGTCACGGCGCCGTTGAGGGTGCGGTGGCAGGGCGCGCAGTAGTCCATGGGCACGACCGCTCAGTACGCGAGCCGCGGGCGGGAACCGCGGGCCGCCGGACGCGCCGGGCTGCGGACCAGGGACGCCGGGCGGAGCCGGGTGCGGTGCGTAAGGAACCTCGGCATGTGCGGACCTCGCTCACTCACCGGTCTGGACGAATCACCGGTTACCGGGGTCAACGAGGGCCCGCGAGCGGGCGTTCAACCGTCGGCGGAAACGTGGCACGGGTAACTTCGCGTCCGGTGGTGGCCGTTGGCGTCCCGGTCCGGCCGGGTGCCCGGGCCGGGCGAGGGCACGGGCCACCGCGCCCGGTGGGTGCGCGGGACCTTCCCGGGCGGGTGGTGCGTCGCCCGGACGGCCCCAAGTGCCGCACGGGCGGTTCACCCACCGAGCGCCGTCGCCTCCGGCGGGTGAGGCTGCCCCGTGGAGGTGCCCTCATGGAGCGGACGACGGTGGACGTGTGTGTGGTCGGTGCCGGATTCGCGGGTCTGGCGGCCGCGCGGAACCTGGCGCACGCGGGCCGGGAGGTGGTCGTGCTCGAGGCCAGGGACCGCGTGGGCGGTCGGGTGTGGAACCGGGAACTGCCCGACGGCACCGTCGTCTCCGCGGGCGGGACCTGGCTCGGGGACGGCCAGGCGAGGATGTTCCGGCTCGCCCGGGAGTACGGGCTCCGGGCGTATCCGCAGTACGACGACGGCGACCACGTCCTGCGCCTCGACGGCGTCGACCACCGCTACCGGGGGAGCATCCCCAAGGCCGGTCCGGCGACGCTCGCCTCCCTGGGGCTGGCCTTCGCGCGGCTGAACGCGATGGCGCGGCGGCTCCCCGCCGACGCCCCCTGGCTGGCCCCGAACGCTCGGACGCTCGACGCCCGCACGCTCGGGCAGTGGCTCGCCGATCCGCTCAACGTGCCCTCCGGGACGGCGCACACCGTGCTGAAGGCGACGATGAGCCTGCTGTTCTGCACCGACCCCGCCGAGGTCTCCCTGCTGGGCGCACTGGTCCTGGCACGGGGCGGCGGAGGGTTCGACTACTACACCGACAGCGGCAGGACCGAGACGCATCTCCTCGACGGCGGGACGCCGGAGCTGGCCCGGCGGATGGCCGAAGGGCTGGGCGACGCCGTGCGCCTGGACAGTCCGGTCCGGCGGATCGTCCAGAACGGGAACGACGCCGAGGTGGGCACCGACGCGCTGACGGTACGGGCACGCCGGGTCATCGTCGCCGTACCGCCGGTGCTCGCCGGGCACATCCTGTTCGAGCCGGCACTGCCGCCCGCCGCGGTCCATCTGCGGCAGCGGATGACGCCCGGGGCGATCATCCGCGTCCACACCTCGTACCCCGAGGCGTTCTGGCGCGGTCGGCGCCTGTCCGGGCAGACGCTCGCCCCCCTGTCGGCCGTCCCCGTGACCATCGACCAGACCCCACCGAGGGGCAGGCCCGGCGTGCTGAGCAGCTACGCCTTCGGACCCGGGGCCGTACGGCTCGGCCGGCTGGACCCCAAGGAGCGCCGGGACGTGTGGCTGCACGCGCTGGCGGAGCGGTTCGGCCCGGAGGCCCTGCATCCCCTGGGGCACCTGGAGACCGACTGGTCCGCGGAGGCATGGTCCGCGGGCGGGATGATCGGCCACTTCCCGCCCGGGGCACTGACCGGCTACGGCCGTGCGCTGCGCGAGCCGGTCGGCCGGATCCACTGGGCGGGCACGGAGACCGCGACGCAGATGCACGGGCTGATGGAGGGCGCGGTGCGCTCCGGAGAGCGTGCCGCCCGGGAGGTCCTGGCACTGAACTGACTCTCCTCGCGGTCCCCGGGCCCGGCCCGGCAGTGCCGCGCCGGGGGTCCGGCCCCGTCCTGCCCCGGCCCTCCGGGACCTCCCTGCCGGACGGGTGGGGGAAGATGGGGGTACGACCCCGGTGAGCGCCGACCTACCTGGAATCGAGGGAATCAGGGAGGCCTCATGCCGCGCACCGACGACGCGCGTCCGGTCGGTGCCGAGGAACAGGTACCCGTCCCGCGCGAGGACGTGCGGGCGCTCAAGCGCGTCATCGAGCAGGAGATCGCCGGCCTGCGCGCCGACGTGGGCGGCTCCACCCCCGCCCGGGCCACCCGGCCGTCCCCGGTCTCCGTGCCCGCCGGGGACGCCGCCGTGCCGCGGGACGGGGGGCCCATCGAGCGGGCCCATGGGCAGGACCGGGATGCCGGCGCGGGGGCCGCGGACGGCGGCGACCCCTGGGCGTACCTCACCGCGGCGCTCCCGGCCGTCCCGCTGGCCACCGCCCTCCTCGCGCCGGTGTGGGACGACGGCAGGGGAGAGGAGGGGGCGGCCCTGGTCGACTTCGTCATCGCGGCCGGCAACCGCGTCCGGTCCGCCGAATGGCTCGAACCCCTGGGCCTGCTGGTGGGGCAGCGGCTGCTGACCGTACGGCCCGGGGCGGCGTCCGCCGGACTGGTCGAGGCCCTCGCCCGCGTCCTCAGGACCGGGCGGCCGCTGCACGGGTGGGCCCTGGACTACACGGAGCGGCGGGAGGGGCGCCTCAGGAGGGTCCAGTTGCTCTGCGACGCGGCCGCGAGCGGGGACCGGATCCTGGCGACCTGGCGCCCCGCCCTCACCGAGGCCGATCTCCTCACCAGCGACGCCGAGAAGCTGGTCTCCCTGGGGTGGGGCAACTGGGACCTGCTGTCCGGAGCGACCACCTGGTCGGACGGGCTGCACCGCATCTTCCGCACGGCTCCCGGCCGGACGTGGTCGCTGACGGAACTGTGCGACGCGCTGCTCCCCGACGACGTCCCGCGGTTCGCGCAGTGCGTCAGGACCCTCCTCGCCGGGACCGACACGCCCTGGACCCGTATCCGGTTCGTCGTCGGGGACGAGGTCCGCACCCTGGACGTGCTCGGCCGGCCGCTCGCCGGCACCGACGGCCGGCCGTGGGCGATCCATCTCGTCGCGAGGGACCTGACGCCCCAGATGCGCAGCCTCCGGCGCCTGGCGGAGACCCGCAGGGAGACCGAGGTGCTGCGCCAGCAGGCCGCCGTCGAACGCAAGGTGGCGTCCCGGCTGCGCGAGGCGCTGCTGCCGACCCACTCCGCCCGGCTCGCCGAGGCCGGCATCGCCGTCGCCGCGGCCTATCTCCCGTCCGAGCGCGAGGCCGCGGTCGGCGGCGACTGGTACAAATGCCGGCTGCTGGCCGACGGCCGGGTGCTCCTGGCCATCGGGGACGCCAGCGGCCGCGGCCTGGAGGCCGTCGCACGGATGGCCCAGCAGCGTCACGCACTGGCCGGGCTGGCCCAGACCGGGGCGGATCCGGGAGCCATGGCGACGTGGCTGAACCAGATGATGTGCGGCGATCCCAGCGCCCTCACCGCCACCGCCGTGGTCGGGTCCATCGAGCACCGCACCCTGCACTGGGCGTGCGCCGGCCATCCGCCGCCCGTACTGCGCCGGGGCGGCGGGGCCGCGCTCCTTCCGGGCGACCACGCCGGACCCCTGCTCGGGCTGATCCCCGGGTACGTGTACGAGATCGCCACCGTGCCGCTGGAGCCGGACGACCTCCTGCTCCTCTACACCGACGGCCTGATCGAGCGGCGTGGCGAGGACATCGAGGACTCGCTCGGCGGACTCGTCCGCAGCCTCGCGCGCGAAGGGCCGCTGTCACCGGAGGAGACCGTCGACGCCCTGGTCTCCGCCCACACCGCTCCCGGTCTGGAGGACGACGCGTGCCTGCTGGCCCTGCGGATCGACTGACCGCGGGGCCCGGAGGCCGGCCGGACGTCTCAGTGGTGCCTGGTGTGCCTGCGCACCTGGTCGGCCGCCTTCTCCGCCATCTCCTGCGCCTTGCCGCGCAGCATGTCGCTCCGGCCCGAGCGCTGCATGGACTTGTCGCCCATGGTCTTCCCGAGGGTCTCCTTCAGCTTTCCCTTGATCTGCCGCGCCTTGGCGTTGTGCTTGCTCATCAGGATCGGTGTCCTCTCGGGTCCGTGGTGCGTCCACGCACCGGTTAACCCTGCGCCTGTTCACCCTGCGCCTACCCGGGTTGGCCCGCAACCTGCGCGCCTGCACGTCCACGCGCCCGCGCACCGGCGCCGGCCCCCGGCTGTGATGGAGTTGGCCCCGGAACGCCCGCGGAACGTCCGGCGCGGGCAGGAGACGGCTCGGGAGGAGCCCCATGACACGTCCGGTCACCGTCGTCACGGGCGGGAGCCGTGGCATCGGCGCGGCGATCTGCGTCCGGCTGGCCTCCGACGGCCACGACCTCGCTCTCGGGTACGTCAGCAACGCGGCGGCCGCCGAGGAGGTCGCCCGGGCCGTGCGCGCCGCCGGCGCGCGCTGCGTCACCGTACGGGCGGACACCTCCGACGAGACGGCGGTCGAGCGACTGTTCGACATCGCGGCGGCGGAACTCGGCGCCGTGACCGGGCTGGTGAACAACGCCGGTGTCACGGGCCCGCTCGGCCGGCTCGCCGACGCCCGCACCGAGGACCTGCGCCGGGTCATCGACGTGAACCTGCTCGGCTGTCTGCTGTGCTGCCGGCGCGCGGCCCGCGACATGGCCGCGCACGGTTCCGGCGCGATCGTCAACATCTCCTCGGCCGCCGCGACGCTCGGCGCGCCCGGCGAGTACGTCCACTACGCGGCGACGAAGGCGGCGACCGACGCCCTGACCGTCGGCCTGGCCAAGGAACTCGGCCCGCAGGGCATCCGCGTCAACGCCGTCGCCCCCGGCACCGTCAACACCGGCATGCACGCGGCCATGGGCGATCCCGACCGGCCCCGGAAGGTGGCCGCGGTGACCCCGCTCGGCCGGCCGGGAGAGCCGTCCGAGATCGCCGGAGCCGTCTCCTGGCTCCTCTCGGACGACGCCTCCTTCACGACGGGGACCGTCCTGCGGGTCTCCGGCGGCCGCTGAGCGTTCCCCGGTGACCGCCCCCCGTCGGTCCCCGGGGCGCCCGCGCCCCACCGCCCGCCACCGCCGGGGCCGCCGGCACGCGGGCAGCCGCTCCCGCTCCGTCGGGGCTCGGACGGCGGTGAACCTCGTGGGGGGTTCATGCGACCCGGCCCCGCTTCGCGTCGGTTGGTGCGGCCTGACCGCGTGTAAGGGGCTCGCTCAGGTGCGTCAATATACTTTCGCCATGTCGCTCATAGCCGCCCGCCGCCGTGCGACCGTGCACCGGTGACCGCCACCGGCACCCCCGCCCGGGGGCCCCGCATCCTCGCCGACCTCACACCGCTGCGCCTCTCCGCCCACTACCGGCGGTTGTGGTTCGGCAACACGGTCTCCTGGATCGGCCAGGGCATGACCACACTGGCGATCTCGCTCCAGGTGTACGACATCACGCACTCGACGTTCTCCGTCGGGCTCGTCGGCCTCTTCTCCCTCGTGCCGTTGGTCGTCTTCGGCCTGTACGGCGGCGCCGTCGCCGACACCGTGGACCGGCGGGTGCTGGGGCTGTGGAGTGCGGCCGGTTCCGCCGGGCTGTCCGCCGCGCTCGCCGCGGCCGCGTTCGCGGCTCTCCACCACGTGTGGTTCCTGTACGGCGTCGTCGCGCTCCAGGCCGTGTGCGCCGCGCTCAACGCACCGGCCCGCAGCGCGATGATCCCGAGGCTGCTGCCGCCCGAGCAGCTGCCCGCCGCCAACGCCCTCTCCTCCATGACGATGACGTCCGGCATGCTGATCGGCCCGATGCTGGGCGGACTGATCGTCGGCTACGGCGGCTACCAGGCCGCGTACGTCGTCGACTTCGTCGCCTTCGGAGCCGCGCTGTACGCGATGTGGCGGTTGCCGTCGATGCTGCCCGACCGCGACGGCGCGGAGCGCGGCCGCGCGTCCGTGCTCGACGGGCTGCGCTTCCTCGCCACCCGGCCGAACATCCGCATGACGTTCTTCTCCGACTTCTGCGCGATGATCCTCGCCCATCCGCGCGCGCTCTTCCCGGCCGTGGCCGGGCTCTGGTACGGCGGCGACGCCCGTACGACGGGCCTGCTCGTCGCGGCGCCCGCCGTCGGCGCCCTGCTCGGCGGGGTGTTCTCCGGCTGGCAGGGGCGCATCCGGCGGCACGGTGCGGCGATCCTGCTCGCCGTGGCCGCGTGGGGTACCGCGATCGCCGTGTTCGGCCTGACCAGGAACCTCTGGCTCGGGCTGCTGTTCCTCGCGCTCGCCGGATGCGCCGACACGGTCTCCATGGTCTTCCGCAACACCATGCTGCAGGCGGCCGCGCCGGACGAGATGCGCGGCCGCCTGCAGGGGGTCTTCGTCGTCGTCGTGGCGGGCGGCCCCCGCCTCGGCGACTTCCTCGCCGGCTCGGTCGCCGACGTCACCTCGCCCACCGTCGCCGTCACCGGCGGCGGGCTCGCCTGCGTCCTCGCCGTCGCCCTCCTGGCGCTGCGCGGTCGCGGCTTCCTGCGCTACGACGCCCGCCGGCCGACGCCGTGAGTCCCGGGCACCGGTCACGGCGGCGGCGCCCGGAGGTCCGTGCCGCCCGGAGGTCCGTGCCGCCCGGAGGTCCGTGCCGCCCGGAGGTCCGTGCCGCCGGGAGTTCCGTGAACTCCGTGGGGCCCGGGTTCCGTGAGTCCGTGACGTTCCGGGGCCCGTGCCGCCCGCGCCCCGGGGGCCGTGCCGAGGGCCGTCCCCGGCACGGACCTCCGGTCCCGGTCCTGCCCCATCCGTCCCGGTCCCGGGTCCTTCCGCCGTCCCCCCGTCGGGGGCGGGGCCCCGATCCCCGTCCCCGGCAGGGGAGTCCCGGAGGCGGGTTCTCCCTCCCCCGCCGGGATCGCGCGGGGTCAGAACGAACGGAGCCGGAGCAGGGGCTCCTTGATGCCGTCACCGTCCTCCGACGGCCAGGTCCAGTCCATGCCGCCCGCCGTCACCAGGGCCGACTTGACCGCGGCGGGGGAGGCGCCAGGGTGGGTGGCCCGGTAGAGGGCCGCGCCGCCCGCGACGTGCGGGGCTGCCATGGAGGTGCCGGACAGGGTGGAGTAGCCGCCGAACTTGAAGGTGGAGCGGATGCACACGCCGGGGGCGATCAGGTCCACGTCCCGCCCGTAGTTGGAGAAGTCGGCGAAGGTGTCGTCCCGGTCCGTGCGGCACGTGGGGCGGCCGAGGCCGCCCGGCTTGCCGTCGAAGTCGGCCAGCGCGCTGACCGTGATCACCTCGTCGTAGGCGGCCGGGACGAAGCCGGCCGCGTCGGTGTGGTCGTTGCCGGCGGCGACGGCGTAGGTGACGCCCTTCGCCACCGAGTTGCAGATCGCCTGGTGCATGGCGTCGTTGTTGGTCTTGCCGCAGTTGCCGTCGTCCTTGCCCGAGCCGCCCAGGCTCATGTTGACGACGTCGATCTCGTCGGCGTGCTCGGTGACGTAGTCGATGCCGCAGACGACGTTCGAGGTGCTGCCGGAACCCAACGGGCTGAGCACCTGGACCGGCCAGAGCCGTACGCCCGGTGCCGCGCCGACCACTCCCGTGCCGTTGTCGAGGGCGCCGATCGTGCCGGCCACATGCGTGCCGTGACCGTGCAGGTCCATGGGCGGAAGGATCGGCAGCCAGCAGTTCTTGCCCCCGGCCTCGTACACGTTGAGATCCGGGTGGTTCGCGTCGATACCGGTGTCGATGACCGCCACGTCGGCGTCGACCCGGGTGTCCTTGCCGTCGATCGCGGCGGTCGCGCTGAGGTCGGCCTCCACCCGGTCCACCCCGGTCGGCACCGTCTGGGCGGCGATTCGCACCGGACGGTCGGGTTCCACGGACCGGACCCCCGGCTCGTCCGCGAGCGCGGCCGCCGTTGCCGCGGTCATCGACGCCGCGTAGCCCTGCAGGGCGTGCCGGTAGACGTGCACCACGACGGCGCCCATGGACGACGCCCGCCCGACGGCCGCGTTCACGGCGGCGTCGGCGCTTTCGGCCGCGGGGGTGTGCTCGAGCGTCACGATGTACCGGCCGGTGGTCTGACCGGCGGTCTGGCCGGGCTGGGCGGTCGTGCCGGTGACCGCGGTGGCCGACGGGGCGGCCGCGAGTGCGAGGACGAGCAGTGCAGCGCCGAAGATCTTGGGCATCCCAGACCTTTCTTGAGGAAGTCGTCGGAGGCCGACCGGGCTTCACCGGCCTTCTTCCGGAACGTCAACGTGTTCGGCGCTTACAGCTAGCAGCTTCGGGGTGGCACGACGGTCCGACATCCGGTCCGTCACCGGATTGCTGACTGCTCGTCATCCATATAGCTGTGTCATATTCGGGGGTCGACGAACATCGGAACGAAAACCGGCGCTAAGCCTCCGTTGGCCCTGGTGGGCGGCTGACGGAACGTCGGCGGCCGGACCCGTCTGAAGTCGTCCCACGGATAACACCCCAGTATCTGCGGTAGCGTGATCCGTCACCTGCGGTGACGTTCTCCGGTCGCCGCGTGAAGCGCCCCTGTCATCTGTGGCAAGGGGGAAGTGGTGCCCACCGTCGTAGAGCTGCCGACCGGGAAGGCACTGACTGTCCGGGCGGCGGCAGACGTGTTCCTCGACTCGCTCGGCAACGCGAACACGGTCCGGAACTATGGGGTCGGGGTGGGGAAGATCGCCGAACGGCTCGGCGAGGCTCGGCCGCTGGCGTCGGTGGCGGACGATGAGATCGGTGAGGCTCTGGAGCTGCTGTGGGGCACCGCGGCGGTGAACACGTGGAACTCCCGTCGGGCGGGGGTGCTGTCCTGGCTCGGCTGGTGCCGTGAGCGCGGCTACGAGGGGCCGATGGTCCCGGCGTGGGCGAAGCGTCTGGCGGTGCCGGACTCCGAGACCCCGGCCCGCTCGAAGATGGCGATCGACCGCCTGATCGCGCGGCGCGAGGTCCATCTGCGGGAGAAGACGCTGTGGCGGATGCTCTACGAGACCGCTGCGCGGGCGGAGGAGATCCTGGGCGTGAACATTGAGGAGCTGGACTTCGCCGGGCGTCGTTGCCCGGTCAAGGCGGAGGGCGCCCGTGCCAAGGCCCGCCGTCGGGGCCAGGCACGCGAGGACTTCGTACGGGAGACCGTCTACTGGGACGCCGGCACCGCCCGGCTGCTCAAGGGACGAACCCGCGGGCCGGTGTTCGTCACGCATCGCCGTCCGGGGCCGGGCAAGGTTGTCAGCCCCCGCGACGTCTGCCCGGACACCGGGCTGGCCCGGCTTTCCTACGGACAGGCCCGCGCCCTGCTGGACGAGCACACCGCGGTGCGTGGTCCCGGAACGGGCTGGGACCTGCGCGAGTACCGCCACTCCGCCCTGACCCACCTCGGTGAGCAGGGCGCCTCTCTGCTGATGCTCATGGCCAAGTCCCGGCACAGGAAGCCGGAGAACCTCCGCCGCTACTTCAAGCCCTCGGCCCAGGCGATCTCCGAAGTCACCAGCCTGCTCGCACCCGGCGACGCCCGGAGGTGATCCACCCAGTCAGCCGGGACGCCGACCCTCACACGCGGTGCGGTCTGGGCGAGGATCGCCGCCTTCGGCGACCACGCCTCGGCTGCCGATCGGCATCGCGGGCCGCGTTGCGGGAGGGTCTTGTCCGTCCACAGCGGACGGCAACAAGCAAAGGCAAGGAGGTTACCTACTCCTTGCCGCCTTCAACTCATAGCGAAGGCGGGGCCTTGCGGCAAGGCCCGGGCCGTGGCGCAGAATCGTCGGCCGAGGCCAGGACATGGGGAAATCAGGGATTCGCGAAGTACGTGCGCCTTTATCGACTGTGGGTTCTGCGGGCGCGGGGCTTCCGCGGCGTGGGAGGCGTCGTTCACGGTGCCGGAGGACGCCGGGTTCGTCTCGCTGCGGGCCTCAGCGGCGGACGACCGGGGCGGCTCGGTGACGCAGGAGATCATCCGGGCGGTCGGCGTGGCGTGACACGCCCGGCGGCACGGTCGAGGGCAGGCCTGGTACGGCGAAGCGGCGCCGTACCGGGCCGTTCCCCGCCCTGCCGTGTGATCCGAGGCGAGAGGGGGTTTGGGCGGTGGGCCGCTTCCGCTGGGATCAGCAGGGCGGAGGGTCCCCGGCGGGACGCTTCGCACGGCGGCGGGTGTCGACCGACCACATGTGGGTGCAGCCGGGGCACTGCAGATGAACCACCGGGCCCTTGTTGGAGATCAGATAGCGCCAGTGCTCCGCGCAGTTGCGCCGGTCGGCGCAGGGGGCGCAGTCCCGCGCGTCGTCGCAGGCGGGGCAGGGCAGCCAGGCGCGGCGGGCGACGTCGGCCTGCGGATCAATGGGAAGGCGCACGGCCCGGGCCCCCTTCCGGTAGGACGCCGGCGGCGACGAGCATGTCGTACGTCCGCTGCTGTTCGGCGTCGAGACCGGAGTAGAGCAGCGCGTACGCCGCCTCCTCGCCCTCCAGCGCGGCCACGGGATCCCAGTCCGGTCCCAGTGCGGCCACCACCTCGGCCCGGCGCCGGGCCTCCTCGAAGGTCAGGTCGATCTCGAACGGCGTGAGGTCGGGTGAACGGTCCTGCTCCATGGGCGACACTTCCGGTGGTGCTGTGGTGCGGTGGCCCTTCCGGGCGGACTGCCACGTCTACCAGAGGGCCGCCGTGCGAGGGAAGGGTTGCCTAAGTTGCTGTGACGCACCTCATGGCCGCGGGTACCACGGGTCACGCACGGCACAGGGACCGGACGTGCTCGCCCGGACCGCCCGGACCGCTCGCACGGCGGCCGGACGGTCCGCAGTGAGCGCCCGCACGGTGGGGCCGGACGGGCCGCACGGGACACGGGCCGCACGGGACACGGACCGCTGGGAGTCGCCCGGTCCGCACGGGCCGCCCGCACGGCCGTCCGCGTCGCCCGGTTCACTCGGCCCGGGCCACGATCCCCCGTACCAACCCCAGCTCCACGAGATCCCGCGGCCGCAGCCGGAGCTGGTCCGCGGTCGCCGGCGTCTCGGACGGGTCGCGCTTGAGGATCGCCGCGGCGAGTTCGGGCGCGATGACGGAGAAGTAGCTGTCGGGGGTGACCCAGGTGTTCGCCGGGGCAGCCAGCGCCAGCGCCCCGCCGGAACCGCCCTCGCCGATCACCAGGGTCGTCACCGGGACGCGCACCGACGCCACCGCCGCGAAGACGTCGGCGATGGCCGCGCCCGCGCCGGTCCGCTCGGCCTCGGCGTCGTTGGCGGCACCGGGTGTGTCCACGAGGGTGAGCACCGGGATCCCCAGCCGGTCGGCGAGCCGGATCAGCCGGGCGGCCGTGCGGTAGCCGGCGGGACGGGTCGCCGTCCCGGCCTGGGCCGCGTACGCCACGGCCCGTCCTTCCCGCAGCCCGAAGCCGCAGATCATCCCCGGGTCCGTACCGCCGCACCGGTCGCCGTGGAGGTCCGCCCGCTCGTCGAACCAGGCGTCGAGGTACGCCCGCGCGCGGGGCCGGTGCGGAGCCCGCGCCCGCCGCACGGCCTCCCATCCGGTGGCCGCCGCGCCGTACGCGCCGTCCAGCGCGAGGGGCGGCGGGACGGGCACGCCGCCCGGCACCGGCCCCGCGGCGCCGCCCGTGAGCAGCCGCAGCCACAGCGACAGTGCCGGCCGCAGCCGGTCCGGGGAGACGATCGCGTCGATGTGCCCGGCGGCCAGCTGGCCCTCGGCCGTGTACGCCGAGGGGTCCGCGTCCGGCGGCCTGACCCGGGACCCGGCGAATCCGACCTGCGCTCCCGGCAGCGCGAGGACCACGTCCGCGCCCGCCCCGAGCGTGGCCCAGCCGCCACCGGTGGCGGGGTCGCGCAGCACCGCGAGCTGCGGCAGTCCCGCGGCGCGGGTCAGCGCCGACGCCCGCGCCACCCGCTGGAGCTGGCTCAGGGCGACCATGCCCTCCTGCATCCTGCTGCCGCCCGTCGCGACCAGGGACACCAGCGGCAGCCGCTCGGCGCGCGCGTGCGCGTACGCCCCCTCCAGCAGCTCCCCGGTCCGCCGGCCCAGCGACCCGCCGAGGAACCGGAACTCGAACGACACCAGCACGGCGCGCCGGCCCCCGATGTCCGCCGTGCCCCAGACGACGGACTCCCGCTCACCGGTGCGCGCCGCGGCCCGCGCCCGCGCCCGCGCGTATCCGTCCCACCCGAGCGGTCCGTCGCCGAGGGGGCCGTCGGTGAACGGGCCGTCCGCGCTCGCCGGGTGCTCCGCGAAGACGTCGGTGACCAGGGCCGCCGCCTCGCGCGCCGTGAGACCGTCAGCCATGGGCGAGGGCCCGCTTCATGATCTTGCCCATGTCGTTGCGGGGGAGCGTGCCGAGGAAGCGGACCGTGCGCGGCCGCTTGTGCGGGGCGAGCTGGGACGCGACATGGTCCGCCAACTCGTCCTCGGACGGCGGGTCGGCCGGATCGGCGGGCACCACCCACGCCACGACCCGCTCACCCAGGTCGGCGTCCGGTTCGCCGGTCACGGCGGCCTCCCGTACCCGCGGGTGCTCCAGCAGCGCGTTCTCGATCTCACCGGCGCCGATCTTGTAGCCGCCGCTCTTGATCAGGTCCGTCGCCTTGCGGCCCACGATCCGCACCTGCCCGTCCGGGGTCCGGACCGCCATGTCGCCCGTGCGGAACCAGTCGCCGTCGAACGCCGCGGCCGTCGCGTCCGGCCGGTTCAGATAGCCGGTGAACAGGTTCGGCCCCCGCACCTGGATCTCGCCGACCGTCTCCCCGTCCAGGTCCGTGATCTCCGACCCGTCCTCTTCCACCAGCCGCAGTTCCACACCCGGCAGCGGACGGCCGACCGATCCGGGGCACGGCTCGGCGTCCACCCGGACGCTCGTGTTCATCAGCGTCTCGGTCATCCCGTACCGCTCGACGACCCGCCGGCCCGTCGCCGCGAACAGCCGCTCGTGGTCGTGGACGGGCAGTGCCGCCGAACCCGACACCAGCAGGCGCGCGCCCGCGAGGGACTTCGCCAGCTCCGGGTCGCCGTCCACCGACTCCGCCAGCCGGTGGTACATCGTCGGCACCCCGAAGAGCATCGTCCCGTCCGCGCCGAGTTCCCGCCCCACGCCCTCGGCCGAGAACTTCCCGAGGTGCCGCACCGAACCGCCCCGCCGCAGCGGTCCGAGGACGCCGAGGACCAGCCCGTGCACGTGGAACAGCGGCAGCGCCTGGACGAGGACGTCGTCTCCGGTCCATGCCCACGCGTCCGCCAGCGCGTCCAGCGTGGCCGCGATCGCCCGGCGCGGCAGCACCGCGCCCTTCGGCGGGCCGGTGGTCCCGGAGGTGTAGACGATCAGCGCCGGGGCCTCCGGGTCCGGCTCGGCGGGCAGCGCACGGCAGCCGCCCGCCGGCTCGTCCCCGGACCCCGCCACCTGGACGTCGATCCGCTCCGACCCGGCCAGTACGGGAGGCACTTCGTCGCCGGGGCGTGCGAGCACCAGACGCGGCGCGCTGTCCCCGACGATGTGGGCCAGCTCCCGCTCTCCCGTGCGCGGGTTGAGCGGTACGGCGGGCACCCCCGCGAGCAGAGCGGCCACCACGCCGACGGCCGTCTCGATGGTGGGCGTGGCCCAGACCGCGACCCGGCCCGCTCCGGAGATCCGCTCCGCAGTCCTCCCCGCGGCGGAGGCCAGCCCGCCGTACGTCAGCGACCGGTCGCCGAAGCGCAGCGCGGGCCGGTGCCGCACGCCGTCGGACGTGCCGTCCGCGGCGGCCGCCAAGGCCGGGAAGAGAGCACTCACGGGTCGTCCTCCTCAAGTCGCTTCCGCACCGTTTCGCGGGGCAGGCCGTGGGCGCCCGCGGCTCCACCATTCTCCCCGCGATCACCTACTCGTGCGTAACAAACGCTCGGACCGATGGGCGATGTGCCGGCGGCGGGTCGGAGGGACATCTGCCCCCACGACCCTCGTGCCACTCGCGGTGGAGCCCCCGTCCCTGGCCGCACCGTGCGGAGCGGCGGCTTCCGGTGCGTCGGCGTCGGGGCGTGGTCCGGCGCGGTGCCCGCCGGGCGGTGTGCCCGCTTGGGCGCGGCGCCCGCCTGCTCGGCGTCGTCCGGGGCCGGGCCGTCCGTGGCGGTGAGGCGCAGGGCGCGGCGGCCGTCGGGGAGGGCCGCGGTGGCGTCGACCTCGACCTCGACCTCGACCGCAGCGAGCGCCGGCCGCCGATGCGCCGCCGCGAGTGCGGCGCGCGTGCCGCCAGGAGCGGCCGCGCTCATCGTCCACGAACGCGTCCACCGGCCCGGCGAGGAGCGCCGCCGGCCGGACGCAGGGGAGGCCGCCGCGCCGCCGGTCTCCCGCGGCGGGCCCGGCCGCGGACTCAGGCGGTGAGCGGGGAGAGGACCATCGAGCTGATGTTGCCCTCCAGCATCTCCCCGAGTCCCAGCACCGCACACACATCGGGCCGTTCGGCGATGAGCACCGGCATCCCGGTCGCGTCGCGCAGCATCTGGTCGAGCCCGGGCAGCAACGCGTTGCCGCCGACCATCATGATGCCGCGGTCGGCGAGATCGGCGACGAGGTCGGGCGGGCAGTCGCGCAGGATCTTTCCGATGCCGTCCAGCACGGCGGTCAGCGGCGTGTGGATCGCGTCCCGCACCGCCGCGGTGTCGACCTGCACCGAACGCGCCATGCCGGTCGCCACGTCCCGGCCGTGGATCTCGGTGGTCGAGGGGCCCTGGAGGGTGAGGCCGTTCTCGCTGAGAGCGAGCTGGAGGGGGCGCACGGACTGGCTCGGCAGCATCAGTTCGTGCTGGTGGCGCAGGTGCTGGATGACGGCGTGGTCCACGGCCTCGCCACCGACCGGGATACGGGCCGCGGTGACGATCGAACCGAGGGACAGCACGGCGACCTGCGTGGTGGCCGCGCCGCACATCATGATCATCGTGGCGGTCGGCTGCTCCACCGGCAGACCGCAGCCGACGGCCGCGGCGATCAGTGTGTCGACCAGTTCGACCCGCCGGGCGCCGAGTCCGACCAGCGTCTCCACGGTGGCGCGCTGGGCGAGCGGATCGGCCTCGTGCGGTGTACACGCGGCGGCGCGCAGCCGCGGCTTGCGGCGCAGCTGCCTGCGCAGCTTCTCGCCGAGGAGATGGCGCAGCATGCGCTGGGCCATGTCGATGTCGACGACGGTGCCGCCGGAGACGGGGCGCATCACCCGGATGTAGTCGGGGGTACGGCCGGTCATCTGTTCGGCGAACTCGCCGACGGCGATGAGAGCGCCGTTGCGGATGTTGACGGCGGCGACGCTGGGCTGGTCGACGACCAGTCCCGCGCCCTTCACGTAGACCCGGGTCCGCGCGGCCCCCAGGTCCACGGCGACGTGGCAGCGGCGCAACTGCTCAAGACTGACGGTCATGGCAGGTCCTCCCGAGACGGTTCCCTCCTCGCATCCTGCGATCGCCCCGGGCGTGACGCGCGCTGGGCTGAGCCGGTCGGGGGTGGACTCCACCTGAAGCACCTGAAGCACCTGAAGCACCTGAAGCACCTGAAGCACCGGAAGCACCGGGACCGGGCGTACGCCCGGTGCGTGACGTCGGATCAGGAGCCGTACGCGACGCGCTGCAGCAGGCCCCAGGTGAACTCCGCCACGCACGACCGGCCGTCGGGCACGGCGAATGCGAGCCGCCGGCGGGTGGGGGCGGTGCCCTCCATCGGCCGTACCGGGGCGAAGGCCGCGGCGACCTCGTCGACCGTGCAGCACCAGGGGCGCAGGTCGTCCGCCGTACGCAGCTCGGGCCCGGCGGCTCCCGGCGCCCGTACGAGCCATTCGTTCCATACCGTCCCGCCGGGCCCGGCCAGCACCTCGAACCGCAGGTCCGGCCACAGGGGCACCCGCCACCGCAGCGCGTCGCAGTCCAGGTCGCCGATCCTGCGGCCCGCCGTGGCCTCGGGCTCGCCGAGCACGGAGCGGTACCGGGAGAGGGCACCGCGGGAGCGCGGGGAGCGGACGATCGCCTGCCAGCGGCGGTTCGCCTCCCGCATCTCGGCGGCCGACGCGCCCAGCTCACGGCGTGCCTCCTCGACCAGTTCGGGCTGATGGTCGGCCATCCGGCGGAGCAGGACGAGCTGGAACGCGCGGGGCCCGAAGGTGTTCATGCCCTCATCGTGCCCGTATGGACCGGTCCGCGATGCCGCTCCGGCCAGCCGACATGCCGTGGAACTGCGGATCCCACACAGGATCCTCACAGTCACGCCTACCTCAGGTGTCACATCGCTGCATACGCTCCCGGAGCCATGGATTACTGCCACCAGTGCCGCCGACACCTCAACGGGGCCTTGGCGTGCGCGGGGTGCGGTACTCCCGCCGAGGAACTGCGCCACTTCAGCCCCGCCTCCGTCGCGACGGAGAGCGAGGTCGTCGTCGAACTGGGCGGTCCCCACGGTGACGAGGGCCGGCCGCCCGCCGGGCGCCGCCGTGCCGGCGGCCAGGGCCGCCGTACCCGCCCCCGCAAGGCCGCCGGCACCCGCAGGGCGCGCCGCAAGCGCGGGCGAAAGGTGCTCATGGGGACACTGGGGCTGGCGCTCGCCGCGGGCGCGCTGAGCCTGGCGGAACTGGCCCGGGAGTCCCCGGGCGGCGGTGACGACACGGCCGTCGAGGTGCGTGAGCAGGAGTCCCTGGAGGTCGACGACATACCCGAGCCGACCGGCAGCGCGGAGCCGCCGCCGGGGCCGAGCGCGGTGAGCGAGCCGCCCACGACGTCGTCCGCCGCGGTCAGGCCGACGGGGTCGGTCGGGCGCGGCAGCACCAGACCGACGGTGGAGGCGTCCGCGCCGCAGGAGGAGCCGAGCGAGTCGGACCCGGTCGCGCCCGACCCGCGTGACGACGACGGCACTCCGTCCCCGAGCGGCGATCCGTCGCAGCAGCCCTTGCAGTCGGCCTCACCGCCCCCGCCCCCGCCCGCCGCCGAGCCGGCCCCCTCCCCGACGCCGACGCCGACGCCGACGAAGGACTGCTGGCTCATTTTCTGGTGCTCGTGACCCGCGGAGCGTGCTGCGGTACCTGGCCCGCCCCCGTCCCTCCGGACCGCCCCACACGCCCCTCGGGCGCCGTTCCTCCGGGCCCGCCGCGCCCCTGCTAGTGCCGCGTCAGGCAACGTTCGCCCTGTCGCGGCGCCCGGCTCGGCGACTCGCGGCGTTGCCGAATCAACCGAGTAGGCCCACTACGAGGCCGATCCGGCGCCTTGCGATCCTTCCCCTCGGCCCGGAGGGCCGGGGGAGCCCCCGTGCACCGGACGCCGCTCCTTGACGGGCAAAACTTGCCTGACCAAGCACTACTAGGCGCCGGCCCCGGTGTCGCCCAGCATTCGCTTCAGCAGGTCCCGCAGCGTCCCGCGTTCCTCCGCCGACAGTTCCGCGAGCGGCTCGCGCGCGAAGTGCAGGGCGTCGCGGAGCTCGCGCGCCGTCCGGCGGCCCTCCTCCGTGGCCGCGGCTATCTTCACCCGGCGGTCGGCCGGGTCCGGTCGGCGTTCCGCCAGGCCGCGCGCCTCCAGCCGGTCGATGATCCCCGTGACGTTCGACGGCTCACACTTCAGCTTCCGGGCGATCCGGCGCATGGCGGTCGGCTCCATGGACAGCAGCCCGAGCACCCTGGCCTGTGCCCCGGTGAGGTGGTAGCGGGCGGCGGCCTCCTCGTACTCGTCGTGGTAGCGCGCCACGACGGTGCCGATGAGATCGACGACCTCGAGGGTCAGCGGGTCTGTGCGCGTGGTGGCCATGCCGTCAGCATACCCAGATACTTGACAACATGAAATATTTAGTCGCATGGTTGTTTCAGGATATGAAGCATTTCTAGGAGGTCCGCACCATGCCCGCACTTCCCGCGACCAGCCGCGAATGGCACCTCGTCTCCCGCCCCCAGGGCTGGCCCGAGCCGGAGAACTTCGCCCTGCGTGAGGCCCCGGTGAGCGAACCGGGCGAGGGGCGCATCCTCGTCCGCAACCTGCACTTCTCCGTCGACCCGTACATGCGCGGCCGCATGAACGACGTGAAGTCGTACGTACCGCCGTTCCAGCTCGACCAGCCCATGGAGGGCGGCGCGGTGGGCGAGGTCGTCGCGTCGAACGCGGAGGGCTTCGCGGTCGGCGACCACGTCCTGCACGGCCTCGGCTGGCGCGAGTACGCGGACGTGGAGGCCGGGCAGGCCGCCAAGGTCGACGCCTCCGTCGCCCCGCTCTCCGCCTACCTCGGTGTGCTCGGCATGCCGGGGCTCACCGCCTACGCCGGCCTGTTCGAGGTCGCGTCCTTCAAGGAGGGCGACGCGGTCTTCGTCTCCGGCGCCGCCGGTGCGGTCGGCAGCCAGGTCGGCCAGATGGCGAAGCTGAAGGGTGCCTCGCGCGTCATCGGCTCGGCCGGTTCCGACGAGAAGGTCAAGCTCCTGGTCGAGGAGTACGGCTTCGACGCCGCCTTCAACTACAAGAAGGGCCCCGTCGCCGAGCAGCTGAGGAAGGCCGCCCCCGACGGCATCGACGTCTACTTCGACAACGTCGGCGGCGAGCACCTGGAGGCCGCGATCTCCTCGTTCAACGTGCACGGCCGCGCCACCCTCTGCGGGATGATCGCCCAGTACAACGCGACCGAGCCCACCCCCGCACCACGCAACCTCGTCATGGTCATCGGCAAGCGCCTGCGTCTGCAGGGGATGCTCGTCAACGACCACCGCGCGCTCCAGGGCCAGTTCGTCCAGGACGTCGCCGGCTGGCTGAGCTCGGGCGAGCTGAAGTACGACGAGACGGTCGTCGAGGGCATCGAGAACGGCTTCGACGCGTTCCTCGGCCTGCTGCGCGGCGAGAACACCGGGAAGATGATCGTCTCGCTGACCCGCTAGGCTCGGCTCAGCCGTCGCGGTCGTGGGCGCGAGCCGCGGCGAACGACAGAAGGAAACCAGACCCATGCCGATCCAGCAGTCCGACGTCCTCTACACCGCCGTCGCCACGGCGGAGAACGGCCGTGACGGCCGCGTCGCCACCGACGACGGCAAGCTCGACGTCGTCGTCAACCCGCCCAAGGAGATGGGCGGTTCCGGCGCCGGTACGAACCCGGAGCAGCTCTTCGCCGCCGGCTACAGCGCCTGCTTCCAGGGCGCGCTCGGCGTCGTCGCCCGCCAGGAGAACGCCGACGTCTCCGGCTCGACGGTCACCGCCGAGGTCGGCATCGGCAAGAACGACGAGGGCTTCGGCATCATCGTGAGGATCTCCGCGGTCATCCCGAACGTGGACGCCGCCACCGCCCGCGAGCTGGTCGAGAAGGCCCACCAGGTGTGCCCGTACTCCAAGGCCACCCGCGGCGGCATCACGGTCGAGCTCGCGGTCTGAGCCGCACGCGGCCGACGCGCGGGACGAGGGCCGCACCCCCCGGGGGTGCGGCCCTCGTCGCATCACCGGCCGGCGACACCGGGCACCGGACGTGCCCGCGTCACGGGTGGGCGCAATCGCCGCCGATCCGCCCCGCCCACGGGCCTCGGCCGTCGTCCACAGGCCCATGGCCGGGGGTTCCGCGCCCCGTACTAGGGTGTGGCACATGCGTGATCTGGGTGCGGGTTTCGGCTACTTGGTGAAGGGGCAGCGGTGGGTCGGCCGCCACGGCCGGTGGTTCGGCATCGGGCTGCTGCCCGGGCTGATCACCCTCGTGCTGTACACCGGAGCCCTCGTCGGGCTCGCCTACGGCGCCGACGACCTCGTGAGCTGGGCCACCCCGTTCGCGGCGGACTGGTCGTCGCCGTGGCAGGGGCTGTTCCGCGGCTTCCTCACGGCTCTGCTGTGGGTCTTCGGTCTCTTCCTCGCCGTGATCACGTTCACCGCCGTGACGCTGCTGGTGGGCCAGCCGTTCTACGAGTCGCTCTCCGAGGCCGTCGACCACGCCGAGGGCGGTGAGGTCCCGCGGTCCGGGCTGCCGCTCTGGCGCGAGCTGTGGATCTCCGCGCGGGACAGCCTGCGGATCGTGATCCGTGTCGCCCTCTACGGCGTGCTGCTCTTCGCGCTCGGCTTCGTCCCCGTCGTCGGCCAGACCGTCGTCCCCGTGCTCGGCTTCTGCGTCACCGGCTTCTTCCTCGCCGAGGAGCTCACCGCCGTGGCCCTCCAGCGGCGACGTGTCGAGTTCAGGGAGCGTCTCGCGCTGCTGCGCGGCCGGCGCCTGCTCACCCTCGGCTTCGGTGTTCCGCTGGCGCTGGCCTTCCTCGTCCCGTTCGTCGCGGTGCTGCTGATGCCGGGCGCGGTCGCGGGCGCCACCCTGCTGGTGCGCGATCTGGCGCAGGACCGGGAAGAGGAAGCGGAGGAGCCCGGGCACCGGGCGCCTGACCAGCCCCCGTACGCGGCCCCGGACCCCCACGCGCACCCCCGGGCCGGGCAGGACCCGTACACGACCCGCCGCCAGGTCCCGCCCGCCGCCCCGTACCGCACCGGCAAGGACGAGGCCCGCTCCTAGGGCGTGCTTCGAAGGTCTCGTCCGGGCGGGGGCCTCTGGCAGGCACCCTCGCGGCGTTGTCGGTCGTCGGCGCAGCCCGCTGCGCTCTCCTCCCTCCGCCTTGCGACCGCGCGCACCAGAGGCCCCCGCCCCCGCCCTGCGGGCGGACGACGCCAATTTCGAAGAACACGCCCCGGCGCCTGATGCGGCACCGGCTTGCGCCGGCCGGCCGCCGGCCGCGGGCGCCGCGCAGTTGACCACCGCGGCGGTGGCGGAGGCACGGCAGGCCCTCCGGACCGGTGCCGGCCGCGCGTCGCCGGGCGCGGTCCACAGCCGGAGGCCCGCGGCGAGCAGGCCCGGTTCTACCCGGTGACCGCCAGCTCCCCGAACACGGCCGGCCGTGCCCCGCGTGCGGCGGCCGCACGGACCAGCCCGGCCATGGTGCGGACGTCGGCCGGGGCGTCACCCGGTGCCGGAGCGAACCGGGCCGCTGCGACGATCATGCGCCCGATCATCGCCGGTGCGGCTCAGCGCCGCGCCGCCGCCACCGCCACGATGGCCCGGACCTGGGCGATGATGTCCAGCCGGTTCCGTACGAACCCGGGGTCGGTCACGGCGCCCGTCGCAGGGTCCGTGTTGCCGGCTCCGAACTCGAGCACCGGCGTGTGCACATGACCGCCGGGCAGCGTGTCGTGCAGGCCCAGCCGGTCACGCAGCAGCGTGGCCCGGTAGGCGATCTCGTTGGACAGGTAGTTCCCGCCGCCTCCCGCGCGAGCCGTGGAACCGGAGGTGGGGCCGTCGGGGCGGATCACCGGGTCGGTGCCTCCCGCGGGTATCTCGGTGACGGACGTGTTGTCGTACACCGGGAAACGGCCGGTCTCCGCGGCGACGACGGCCGCGTACGGCAGGGTCGTCGAGGTCCACTGCGGCTGTGCGACGGACCCGGCCACCGGTACGGTCCCGGTGCGCGAGACGTTCTCGTTGTCCGGGAAGCCGCCGCGCCAGGCGCCGTTGGTCCGCTCGATGTCGAAGCGCCCGACCCGCCCCTGGCTCACGGTCGTGAACAGATCCGCCTCGGGCAGCCGTTGGCGCAGGGTCCGCTCGACGGTGCCGGCCGCGAAGTCCGTCCAGCGCACCGGGAAGACCGCGGTCTCGATCCGGGCCAGACGGCCGTCGGCGGTACGCAGCCAGGTGCCGTCGAGGGCGAGCGCCGTCGCCCCGCTCGGGTTGCTGATCCTGATGTCGCGGTCCAGCGTGAACGGGTCGAAGCCGGTGAGCACGACGCGCTTGAAGCCCTTTCCGCCGACGGCTTTCCCCGCCCCCGGGAAGTCCATGGTGTCCTGGCCCCGGGAGCTCCGCTCCAGTTCGCCGAGCAGCCGGTCGCGCGCCTCGGCGGACAGGGCGAAGCCCGGCTCCCAGACGCGCAGTTCACGGATCATGCCGAGCCGTGCCCAGTACAGCGGACGGTCGTCGTCGCGGCTGAGGTCCCCGCGTGTGGGGCCCCTGCCCTGCGCCCGGTCGACGGCCCGCCGCCACAGCGCCGACCCCCGCCGGTCGACGACCCGGCGGGCCTCGGCGTACGAGTCCGCCGACCGCAGCGCCCTGGCGAACCCGCCCGCCACGGAGTCGAATCCGCTGCGCCGCAGGATCTCCTGCGGCGCGGCCAGGTCCAGCCGCTGCTCCTCCACCGTCGCCGCGGCCGGGACCCTCTCCGCCCGCGCCGCCGGTCCGTCCGCGCTCGCCGGCGCAGTACCGGCCATCGTGCCCGCCACCGCCGTCACGACCAGCAACCCGAGTGTCCGCCGCACGCCGCATCCCTCCGCCGAAACCGTTCTGCCCGAAGTCGCCAGTATGGGAAAGGAGTTGGTGTCGTGACCAGAGGGGAGGCCGGTGCGGCCCGCAGGGCCGGCGGTCCGGCCGGACCAGGAGGCGCAGGGCGTGTCCAAACGCGACCCACATCACGTGGATCACGATCGGTTCGGCGCGCCTGCACGACTCATGACGGAGAATCAGCATCCTGGAGGTTCCCCCCGGTTCCCACCCGGTCCGGTGCACCTGCCGCCCGAAGGGGCGCACCGCGAACCGCGACTCGCCGGGGCCCCGATCACCCCGGGGCGGTCCCTGACAGCCGCCCCGGGGCCCCCGCCGCGCGCGGGCGCTCGTGATCAGTCCGACTCGGCCGGGGGCCGCTGCGCGGTGATGTTCCGGTACGCGATCTCCGCCAGCCGGCTCTGGCCGTTCCGGCTCGGGTGGAACCAGTCCCAGGGGCTCAGCTGCTCGCCGGTGAACCGGTAGTCGAAGACCGCGTCGCCGTCGTAACGGCAGCGCAGGTCCTTCGCGCACACGTCCCGCAGCGCCCGGTTGTAGGCGACGACACGATCGTGCACGAGGGCCCGGCGCTCCTGGGCGGCCCGGCCCAGGTCGTCCGCGTTCCCGAGCATCGAGGCACAGATGCCCAGCTTCCAGATCTGCCTGCCGAGCGCGTTGCCGCGCCCGGTCGACCACAGCCGCTTCAGGTCCGGCACGCTCGACACGTACACGTGCGCCTTCGGCGCGGTGCGCCGCAGCGAGCGCATCGCGGCCGTGAACGACTCGGTGAACTCCGGGACCGGCGTCATCTGCGCCGGCGTGTCACGGCACGCGTCGTTGGCCCCCACCATCACCGTCACCAACTCCGGCCTGCGGACGGCCGCCTCCGCCATCTGCGCGGGCAGATCGGCCATCCGTGCCCCGGACCGCGCGTGGTTCCAGGCGCGCCGCGTCGCGGCCGTCGTCCCCAGCAGGCGCTGCGCGAGACTGCGCACGGTGGAGTCGGTGCCGGTCGCCCAGGACACCTCGGGACAGTCGGCGAACAGCGAGCAGGCGTCGAAGCCGCGGGTGATGGAGTCGCCGACCGCGGCCAGCGAGCCGGGGGCGCGGTCCCAGACCCGCGTCGGGGAGGGCTTCGGGCGCTCCACCGGCTCGGGCTGCGTTCCGGGAGGTGCGTCACACCCGACCGGCCCGGCGGTGATCACCACGGTCGCCGCGACGGCACAGGCGGCGACGGTACGCCACCGACGCGGCCGCCGGCTCCGCCGGATTTCACGCATCTGCCCTCCCCCGAGGCGTCCTGGCGGGTGAATGCTTGGTGCGTACGGGGCCCGGGAGGGGCGGTACGACACACCTGGGCCCCCGTCGCACGGTAGCTTTGCCCACGTCGAACCAGAGGCACTTGGCTCGCCGGCTCCAGTAAATTACATCACGTCATATGCTGTCCGCTTTTTGGCTTTTGCGTGGATTGGTACTTGATGTTGTTTACTGAGGCCGCTGGGAAGGTGATCCTCGTCCCACACTGGAGGTCCCGGTGACGACACGCGGCGTTCTCTATGTCCACTCCGCACCACGCGCCCTGTGCCCGCACGTCGAATGGGCGGTCGCGGGCGTGCTCGGCGTACGGGTCCAGCTCGACTGGATCCGCCAGCCCGCGTCCCCGGGCACCTGGAGAGCCGAGTTCTCCTGGCAGGGCGAGAGCGGCACGGCTTCCAAGCTGGCGTCCGCGCTGCGCGGCTGGCAGCTGCTCCGCTTCGAGGTGACCTCGGAGCCCAGCGCCACCGCGGAGGGCGAGCGCTACAGTGCCACTCCCGACCTCGGCATCTTCCACGCCGTCACCGGCATCCACGGTGACATCCTCATCCCCGAGGACCGCCTCCGTGCGGCCCTCGGGCGCTCCGCCCAGGGCGAGACGGAGCTCGAGGCGGAGATCTCCAAGCTGCTCGGCAAGCCCTGGGACGACGAGCTCGAGCCGTTCCGGTACGCGGGCGAGGGCGCCCCGGTCCGCTGGCTCCATCAGGTGGTCTGACCCCCGACCCGTCCGACCCGCCGCCACCGGCCGGTCCGACCACCGGATCCGTCCGGGCGGCCAGGCGTCGCCCGGACCCGCGTTTCCGCCCACGCGAGTCGCCGCCCGGCTGCCCGGTTCGGCACCGCGTTCCGCCGGCGCGCTGCCACGCCGGCCGGCGGCCCCATCGGCAGTCGCCCTCCCCGCGACGCCCTCTCCGTGACGCTCGCTCCCGAACAGCGCACCTGCCTGGGCAGGCACGGACCCCGGCGTAGTGGGGGTGCGGCCGCTGACCTGACGGGCGCCGCCGACGCTCCCGGCCCTCCCGCTCCCGTGGCGAACGCCAAAGCGCCGGGCCGTCGAAGCGACGGGCCGGCCGGTGAACCTTCCCCACCGACGAGCGGGCCCCGCCTCCCACGAAGGGAAACGGGGCCCGGTGCTCGTCGTCGCGCGACGGGCGTGCGTCAGACGGTGCGGAAGGCCAGCACCACGTTGTGGCCGCCGAAGCCGAACGAGTTGTTGATCGCGGCGATCGTGCCCTCGGGCAGCGCACGCGGCTCACCGCGGACGATGTCCGCCTCGATCTCGTCGTCCATGTCGTCGACGTTCACGGTCGGCGGGGCCTGCCGGTGGTGCAGAGCCAGGACCGTCGCGACGGTCTCGACACCGCCGGCGCCACCCAGCAGATGGCCCGTCATCGACTTCGTCGCGGAGATCGCGACATGGTCGAGGTCGTCGCCCAGCACCTTGCGCAGCGCCTTGATCTCGGCGATGTCGCCCTGGGGCGTCGACGTGGCGTGGGCGTTGAGGTGGACCACCTCGGACGGCTTCAGGCCCGTGTTGTCCAGCAGGTTCTGCACCGCGGCGGCGACGCCGCGGCCGGTCGGCTCGGGCTGCGCGATGTGGTGGCTGTCCGCGGACAGGCCCTGGCCCAGCGCCTCGCAGTAGACGCGTGCGCCGCGCGCGGCCGCGTGCTCCGCGGACTCCAGGACGACGACACCCGCGCCCTCGCCCAGCACGAAGCCGTCACGGGCCTTGTCGTACGGCCGCGAGGCCCGACCGGGCTCGTCGTTGTTCTTGGACATCGCCATCATGTTGGCGAACGCCGCGATCGGCAGCGGGTGGATCGCGGCCTCGGTGCCGCCCGCGACCACGACGTCGGCGCGGCCGCTGCGGATCATCTCGATGGCGTAGCCGATCGCCTCGGCGCCCGACGCGCAGGCGGAAACCGGAGTGTGCACGCCGGCCTGGGCGTTCACCTCCAGACCGACGTTGGCGGAGGGGCCGTTGGGCATCAGCATCGGCACGGTGTGCGGGGAGACCCGGCGTACGCCCTTCTCCTTCAGCACGTCGTACTGGTCGAGCAGGGTGGTGACACCGCCGATGCCGGAGGCGATGACCGCGCCGAGGCGGTCGGGGAGGACGGTCCCGTCCTCGCCGGCCGGCGCGGTGAAGCCCGCGTCGGCCCACGCCTCACGGGCGGCGATGAGCGCGAACTGGGCCGAGCGGTCCAGCTTGCGCGCCTGCGGCCGGGGCAGGACCTCGCCCGGGTCGACCGCCGCCGGGGCGGCGATACGGACGGGCAGTTCCTCGAAGCGCTCGCCTTCGAGGGGCTTGACGCCGGAACGTCCCGCGATCAGACCTTCCCAGGTCGATGCGGAGTCGCCACCCAGCGGTGTGGTTGCGCCGATACCGGTGACGACCACGGTGCGATTGGTCGAGCTCACAGGAATTCTTTCTCCACGGTCTATGAGGGTTCGTGAATCAGCGGCGCCACCGCTGGGTGGCGTACCTGATCGGCCTGGATCAGGCCTGGTGCTTCAGGATGTACTCGGCTGCGTCGCCGACGGTCTTGAGGTTCTTGACGTCCTCGTCCGGGATCTTGACGTCGAAGCGCTCCTCGGCGGCGACGACGACCTCGACCATGGACAGCGAGTCGACGTCCAGGTCGTCGGTGAAGGACTTGTCCAGCTGGACGTCCTCCGTCGGGATACCGGCGATCTCGTTGACGATCTCGGCGAGACCTTCGACGATCTCTTCCTGAGTGGCGGCCATGTGGCGCTCCTTCGGTGTGTGGCAGAGGGTTGAACTGGCTTGCCCGGAGGACCGGAAATCCGGAAGATCCGGACGCTTGCCTAGGGGAGGGTAACGACCGTCGCGGCGTAGACGAGACCCGCCCCGAAGCCGATGACGAGCGCGGTGTCGCCGCTCTTCGCCTGTCCGGTCGCCAGAAGCCGCTCCATCGCGAGCGGAATCGAGGCGGCCGAGGTGTTGCCGGTGGTCTCCACGTCACGGGCGACCGTGACGTGCTCCGGCAGTTTCAGAGTCTTCACCATCGAGTCGATGATCCGCATGTTGGCCTGGTGCGGGATGAAGACGTCCAGGTCGTCCGCGGTGATCCCGGCCGCGTCCAGCGCCTGCTGGGCGACCTTCGCCATCTCGAACACGGCCCAGCGGAACACCGCCTGGCCCTCCTGGGTGATGGCGGGGAACCGCTCGACGGCGCCGTCGCGGTAGTCCGTCCACGGCACGGTCTGCTTGATGGTCTCCGACTTGTCGCCCTCGGAACCCCACACGGTGGGGCCGATCCGGGGCTCCTGCGCGGGACCGACGACGACGGCGCCTGCTCCGTCACCGAAGAGGAACGCCGTGGCGCGGTCCTCCAGGTCGGTCAGGTCGCTGAGCCGCTCGACGCCGATGACCAGCACGTACTCCGCGGAACCCTCGACGACCATACCCTTGGCGAGGGTCAGGCCGTAGCCGAAGCCCGCGCAGCCCGCGGAGATGTCGAACGCGGCGGGCCTGACCGCGCCGATCTTGTCCGCGATCTCGGTGGCGACGGCCGGGGTCTGCTTGAAGTGCGACACGGTCGAGACGATCACGCCGCCGATCTGCTCCGGGGCGAGCCCGGCGTCGGCGATGGCCTTGCCGGCCGCCTCGACCGACATCGCCGTCACGGTCTCCTCGTCGTTCGCCCAGTGACGGGTGGAGATACCCGAGCGGGAGCGGATCCACTCGTCGGAGGAGTCGATCGTCTCGAGGATCACCTCGTTGGGCACGACCCGGGTCGGACGGTAGCCGCCGACACCCATGATGCGTGCGTACGGGGCGCCCTTGCTGGGCTTGATCTTCGACATGCTGTCTCGGCTCCTTGTCAGGCGCCCGCCGCGTCCGCGGCGGGTGAACCGGTCTCGGCGAGCAGCGTGCGGGCCGCGTCGACGTCGTCGGGGGTCTTCAGCGCGAGCGTCGTGACGCCCGGCAGCGCGCGCTTGGCGAGACCGGTGAGAGTACCGCCCGGGCACACCTCGACGAGGGCGGTCACCCCGAGCTCCTTGAAGGTCTCCATGCACAGGTCCCAGCGGACCGGGTTGGCGACCTGGCCGACCAGCCGGGCCACGACCTCGTCGCCGCCGGCGACGGTGCGCCCGTCCTTGTTGGACACGTACGGCACCTTCGGGTCGGCCGGTGCGAGGGCCTTCGCGGCCTCCTCCAGCTTTGCGACCGCGGGGGCCATGTGGTGTGTGTGGAACGCCCCGGCGACCTTGAGCGCGACGACCTTCCGGACGCCCTCGGGCTTGTCCGCCTCCAGTGCGGCGAGCTGCTCCCTGGTGCCGGCGGCGACGATCTGCCCGGCGCCGTTGACGTTGGCGGCGGTCAGCCCCAGCTTCTCCAGGTGCGCGACGCTCACTTCGGGGTCGCCCCCGAGCAGGGCCGACATCCCGGTCTCCGTGACGGCGGCGGCCTCGGCCATCGCCAGACCGCGGGTCCGTACGAGGCGGAGCGCGGCGGTGTCGTCGAGGACGCCCGCGAAGGCGGCGGCCGTGATCTCGCCGACGCTGTGACCTGCGACTGCGCCCGGCGCGACGTCACCGAGCGCGGAGGCCGACAGCAGACCGGCCGCGACGAGCAGCGGCTGCGCCACGGCCGTGTCGCGGATCTCGTCCGCGTCGGCCTTCGTGCCGTAGTGGGCGAGGTCGAGCCCGATGGCGTCGGACCAGGCCGCGATGCGGTCGGAGGCGCCGGGGAGTTCGAGCCAGGGAGTCAGGAAGCCGGGCGTCTGAGCGCCTTGGCCGGGAGCGACGAGTACGAGCACCCTCACACTCTCTCTTGTGGATGGTCCCGGCCGCCCGTGGGGACAGGGACCAAGAACCGTCAGGGGAATTGTTGGTGTCCGACAAAATCCTAGAGTTGCTGATCTCCGTCTACCAGACGCCCGAGGATGAGCGCGATCCGCAGAGTGAACGCGGAGCGGACATCGGAGGGTGACCAGCCGGTGACGTCAGTCACACGTCGGAGCCGGTAGCGGACGGTGTTGGGGTGCACGAAGAGCATCCGCGCCGCGCCCTCCAGACTGCTTGCCTGCTCCAGATACACACTCAGGGTCTCCAGGAGGGCCGAGCCGGCCTCCTCGAGCGGTCTGTAGATCTCCTCCACCAGTTGTTCTCGCGCGGACGGATCACCCGCGATCGCGCGCTCCGGAAGGAGATCATCCGCCAGTACGGGGCGCGGCGCGTCCTGCCACGCGGAACACGCCTTCAGTCCGGCCGCCGCGGCCTGCGCCGATCTCGTCGCCGCCAGCAGGTCGGGGACGACGGGGCCCGCGACCACCGGGCCGGCCGCGTACGGGCCGATCAACGCCTTCGCGACGTGCAGCGGGTTGTCGCTGCCGCCCGCGATCACGACCAGCCGGTCGCCGAGCACCCCGGTCAGCACCTGGAGCTTGGCGTGCCGGGCGGCGCGCCGGATCGCCTCCACCGTCAGTTCGCTGTCCCCGTCAGGCGCGGTGCCGAGCACGACGCACACGTGCTCCGGGGCGTTCCAGCCGAGCGCCGCGGCGCGGCTGACGGCACCCTCGTCCGCCTCACCCGAGAGCACTGCGTTCACCACCAGCGACTCCAGCCGGGCGTCCCAGGCGCCGCGGGCCTCGGCGGCCTGCGCGTACACCTGGGCGGTCGCGAAGGCGATCTCCCGCGCGTAGACCAGCAGCGCCTCGCGCAGCACGGCCTCGTCGCCCGGGGCGGCGACCTCCTCGATCGCGGACTCCATCACCTCGATGGTCGTCCGCACCATCTCCACGGTCTGCCGCAGGGTGATCGCCCGGGTCAGCTCGCGCGGGGCCGTGCCGAAGACGTCCGTCGAGATCGCCTGCGGGGTTTCGGGGTGCCGGAACCACTCGGTGAACGCGGCGATACCGGCCTGGGCGACCAGGCCGATCCACGACCGGTTCTCCGGGGGCATCGCCCGGTACCACGGCAGAGTCTCGTCCATGCGGGCGATCGCGTTCGCCGCGAGGCGTCCGGACGACTGCTCCAGGCGCTTCAGGGTCGCGGAGTGCGGATGGGCGGCGTTCGGGGGCAGAGCCGGTTCGGGATGGGGCACGGGGACAAGAGTGCCTTATCCGGACGCCGCGGCGGAGACGCGGGGTCCGGCACGGGGCCCGGTGCCCCGCCGGGCGGTCCGCGGGTATCCGGTTCGGCGGGGGCGGGCGGAGCCGGGGACGGGCCCCGGTGCGGGGCCGCCGCCCAGCGGACGCAGCGGTGGCGGCGCGGGCCGCCGGTGGGACGGAACCCGAGTGCCGGTGGCGGTGCGCGGGGCCACCCCGGCCGGTCCTTGCGTCTACGGTGGAGGCGTGATGTCCATACGGCGCGCCGGTGAGCGCTACCGCGGTGGGGACGCGTCCGCCGGCATCGAGTCCCTGCACTCCTTCTCGTTCGGTCGTTTCTACGACCCGGACAACCTCCGCTTCGGCGCGGTCATCGCCTGCAACGAGGAGCGCCTCGCCCCCGGTGCCGGGTTCGACGAGCACCCGCACAGCCACACGGAGATCGTGACGTGGGTGGTGGACGGCGAGTTGACCCACCGGGACTCCGCGGGCCACGCCACCGTCGTACGGCACGGCGACGTCCAACGGCTCGGCTCCGCCGGCGGGGTCCGGCACGTCGAACGCAACGACGCCGACGTACCGCTCACGTTCGTGCAGATGTGGCTCGCCCCGAAGGATCCGGGCGGCGAGCCGTCGTACGAGATCGTCCGCGGCATCGCCGACTCGACGCCCTACGCACTCCCGGAGGCCGGGGCGATGCTGCACGTGCGCCGTCTCTCCGGCGGCGAGCGGACCGCCGTCCCGGACGCCCCCTTCGTGTACGTCCACGTCGTCCGCGGGGTCGCACGGATCGACGGCGAGGCCCTCGGTCCCGGGGACGCCGGGAGGATCACCGACGCCCACGGCCTCGAACTCACCGCGGCCGCGCCCGCGGAGGTGCTGATGTGGGAGCTGTCCGGCTGACCGGGACGGCCGGCGGACCCGGGCGTGACACCCGGCGCCCGGCCCGCGGTGGGAGTGACGCCCCCGTACCGGACAGCCGTCCCGTCCTCGGCTTCCCGGTTCCTCGGCGCGGAGGCGGCTCCCGTGCGGCGGGATCCGGGGCGAACGGTGCCGCGGGCCGTCAGGCCGGACCCGCTCGGGACCTGTCCCGGACTCGTTGTACCCGTTCCGGACTCGTCGGCGGTACGTCTACCGGCCGAGTTCGGCGAGCACCGCGTCGGTGAAGGGCGGCCAGGACTCGACCGCCCAGGGCCCGAAGGCACGGTCGGTCAGCGCCACGCACGCGGCACCGGCGTCCGGGTCGATCCACAGGAACGTGCCGGACTGGCCGAAGTGGCCGAAGGTGCGGGGCGAGGACGACGCGCCGGTCCAGTGCGGGGACTTGCCGTCGCGGATCTCGAAGCCGAGCCCCCAGTCGTTCGGCCTCTGGTGGCCGTAGCCGGGCAGGATGCCCGCCAGGCCGGGATGCACCACCGACATCGCCTCCAGGACGGTCCTGGGGTCGAGCAGCCGGGGGGCCTGCACCTCGGCCGCGAAGCGCACGAGGTCGTCGACCGTCGAGACACCGTCCTTCGCGGGCGAGCCGTCGAGCGTCGTCGACGCCATGCCCAGCGGCTCCAGCACCGCCTGGCGCAGATACTCGGCGAACGGGATGTCCGTGGCCTTCGCGATGTGGTCGCCGAGCACCTCGAAACCGGCGTTGGAGTACAGCCGGCGGGTCCCGGGAGGTGCGGTGACCCGGTGCTCGTCGAACGCGAGGCCGCTGGTGTGCGCGAGCAGGTGCCGCACGGTGGAGCCGTCGGGTCCGGCCGGCTCGTCCAGTTCCACCGCGCCCTCCTCGTACGCGACGAGTGCGGCGTACGCCGCGAGCGGCTTGGTGACCGAGGCCAGCGGGAAGCGGTGTCCAGTGGGGCCGTGGGCACCGGCGACGCTGCCGTTCGCGCGCACGACGGCGGCGGCCGCGGTGGGGACGGGCCAGTTCTCGATCAGCTCCAGGCTCTGCATGGCTACGAGCCTAGAGGGTGAGCCGCACGGCGGGATCCGGGGTCCGTACGAAGCCGAGGGAGGCGTACAGGGGCTCGCCCGCGGGTCGATCCTGCGGACTCCGCGCTCCCGGAACCAGCCGAGCAGTCCCTCCACGCACGCGCGCGAGTGGTCTCGGCGGCGCCGGTCGGGATCGGTGGCGACACCGAAGACGTAGCCGGTCCTGCCGGTGGGATCGGCAGGACCTCCGATGCGGTGCTCGATCGTGCCGACGGCACAGGCCGCGAGCCCTCCGGGGCGCTCGACCACGAAGGCGGCCATGTCCCCCTCGGGGTCGGCCGGACGCCTGCGCAGGGTCTCGACGGCGGCGGGTTGCCGGCCCGCGTCGGAGGAGTCGTGCCGCTCCGTCGACCCGAGCATGACGGAGCGGAGGCGTACGAGTTCTTCGGCGTCGGCGGGGAGCGCGAGGCGTGCGAGGCTCATGCAGGGAGGCCGGCGCCGTGCCGCGAAAGCCCGTCCGGGCGCCCGTCATCTCGGCCTCAGCGAGGTGACCGGCGCGGAACTGCGCGAGGCGCACGCCGTCCACCCCGTCGCCGCGCTGCAGTCGGAGTGGTCCCTCTTCAGCCGCTCCGTCGAGCAGAGCGCGGTGGGCGCGGCGGCCGAGCTGGGCGTGGCGCTGGTGCCGTACTCTCCCCTCGGCCGCGGTTTCCTGACCGGCTCGTTCGCGAACGCCGCCGAGCTCTCGGAGAACGACTTCCGGCGCCACCAGCCGCGGTTCACCGGTGACGCGGCCGCGGTGAACGCGGCGCTGCTGGAGCCCGTCCGCAGGATCGCGGCCGCTCACGGCGCGACACCGGCGCAGATCGCCCTGGCCTGGGTCCAGCAGCGGGCCGCCGTCCACGGCCTCCCGGTCGTCCCCATCCCGGGCACCCGCAGGCGCGGCCGCCTGGAGGAGAACGCCGCGGCCACGCGGATCACGCTCACACAGGACGAACTGGCGCTGCTGGAGCCGATGGCGGGACGGGTGGTGGGGGACAGGTACCCGGACATGTCCTCGACGTCGGACTCCCGCGAGTAGCGCGCTCGCGCGGGCCGGGTCCGGCCCGACCGCCTACGTCAGGCCCAGGGCGAACGCCGTGAAGCCCAGCGCGAGGACCCCGGCCGTCGCGCGGCGGGCGGCGCTCGCATCGCGCCACGGAGGCTCGAAGACCCGTGCGTACCGGCCGATCACGCCCAGCAGCACGGCGAACACCGGCAGCCAGGCGGTGCGCGCGGCCACCCAGCCCAGTGGGTCGGGCGCCGTCGTCAGCCCGGGGACCGCCCCCGCGTACGACGCCGGTACCGCGGCGGCCAGCATCGCGCTCTGGTGCCAGCAGAGGATCGTCATCGCCGAGAGGTTGACGACCACGACCGGCGCCCACAGCGCGGGCCGCGCCAGCAGCCGGCCGAGGCGTTCGCGGAGGAGGATCGCCGCGCCGCTCTGCGCCGCGGCGAGGGCGAGGACGAGCAGGGACGGCGGATGGGAGTTGGTGCGGGCCTCGCCGGGAACGCCGACCATCGACGCCGGGTAGTGGAAGACGGCGAGCAGCACGGCGAACAGGACCACCCCGCCCGCCGCCAGCAGCAACGCGCCGCGCCGGCCGATGCGCCCCTCGCCCCAGGAGACGCCGAGTTGGTAGGCGAAGAGCCAGCCGGGGAGGACGTTCAGCACGCTCAGCCAGGACGGCACGGCGTCGGCGTACGGCCCGTACCGCAGGAGGTCGACGGCGGCGACGGACAGCAGCAGAGGTGCGGCGGCCCAGCCGCCGAGGCGCCGGGCGGCCCGTGCGCAGAGCGGCGTGAGAGCGGTGACGACGACGTACACGCCCACGAACCACAGCGGTTGCACGACGAGCGTCGCCCCGGTCCGCAGGGTTTCCTCCGGCACGCCCGCCGCCGTCAGCACCGCGATCAGCGCCGCCCACACGGCGGTCACGCCCAGCACGGGGCGTCCGAGCCGAGCCACGCGGCCCTTCAGCCATGCGGCGGTACCGCCCGGACGGCGGCGGTAGGAGAGGGCCGACGCGTAGCCGCCCACCAGGAAGAAGATCCCCAGCATCTGCAGCACCCAGCTGACGGGCGCGAACGCGCCGAAGGCCGACAGCGGGCTCGCGTTGTGGAGCGCGCCGTCCGCGTCGAGGACGAAGCCCCCGAGCATCCAGTGCCCGGTCGGCACCGCCAGCAGGGCGAGGGCGCGCAGTCCGTCGATCGCGCGGTCGCGGTGGTGGGGAGTCGACGCCTCGACCTTCGCGACGAGCGGGGCGAGCGCCCTCATCGGGCTTCTCCCCGGGCGATCGAGGCGAACGCGCGCAGCGACGAGGTGCCGGGCGCGAAGTAGCCGGCGTGGCCGGGGGTGTCGTCGGCCGGTACCCGCCGGGCGCCGAACTCCGGTGCGGTGGGGTCGGTTCCGTGGCCGAGGCCGGCGAACGCGACGTTCGGCACCTTGGAGATCCAGTCGGACGGGGCCTTGGCGGCCCAGACACGCGCGCCGGTGTGCAGGTCGGCGACGCTGCCCGCGCGCATCCCGGGCGAGCCGAGCACGACGACGTCCGTGGCGCCGGCCCGTTCCGCGGCGAGGCCGCAGACGACGGATCCGTAGCTGTGGCAGAACAGGGCGGGCCGGACCGTGCCGGCCGCGGCGATGCCGCGGGTGAACCCCGCCAGCCGCTCGGCCCCGGCCTCGGCCAGGTCTCCGGTGGCGGCGTCGAGGCCCACCCCGACGGGAGTGGTGTAACCGGCCCAGGCGATCACGGCGACGCTCCCCGCACGCTCGTTCCCGGCGCCCTCGCTCCCCACGCCTTCGTTCCCGGCGCGGTCGTCCGTGCCGCCGCTCCCCGTGGCGCCGTGCGGGGGGACGTTCCCGGCGGCGTCCCCGTCGCTGTCGTTCGCCGCCTCGTACAGCGACCGGGCCATCTCGCGCGTACGGTCGAAGGTTCCGGCGTCGATGTCCGAGCCCGGGACGACGACGGCGACACGGCGGGCGCCGGGGAGGTCCCCGAAGACCTCGGCGAGCTGGCCGCGGCCACGCGGGTCGTACGCGAGGATCTGCCGGCCGTCCGTACCGGCCCCCAGCGCAAGGGCGTTGGCCCGGTACCGCAGGGGGACCGGCGCGCCGTCCAGATTGCCGACCACCAACGGGTGCCGCTCAACCAGTCGTTGCTTCTGGGTCTCCGTCAGACCGGCGAAGAACAACGCGACTTCACGCGGCGTTGCGCTGCCGGGGTCGGGCAGGGCGCGGCCGAGTGAGCGGTCCGCCCGCCATTCCGCCGTACCCGGCGGCGGCCCGGTGACGGGTGTCCGGGCGGTGCCCGACACCCACCCCGCCGTTCCGGTGACGACGGCCGTCGCGACCGCCGCTGCGACCAGAGTCCTCCTGAACCGTCGCATGTTCCCCTCTTCCTCGTCCGTCCTGCCGACGGCGAGCAAGGTAGGGACGGGGAGGGCGGGGGAGCGTCACACCCGGGAGCCAACTCCGGGGTGATACCGGGGTACTCCGGAGTGGTACCGGGGTAGGGGGACGGGACGGGACGGGACGGGCGCGCGTCGGCGACGGATGCCGGCCGGACCGCAGCGAGGCGCGCCGCCCCGCGGTCCCGTGCGGCTACCGGTCGCCCGGTGTCACCAGCCCCGACTCGTAGGCGAAGACCACCGCTTGGGCGCGGTCGCGCAGCCCGAGCTTCGACAGCACCCGGCCGACGTGGGTCTTGACCGTCTGCTCGGCGAGGACGAGCCGGCCGGCGATCTCCTGGTTGGACAGCCCGCGGGCGATCAGCTCCAGGACCTCCGTCTCGCGCGGGGTGAGCCCGGCCAGCCGCAGCGAGGCGCCGTCCTTGCGGGGAGCGGGGCGCTGGGCCGCGAAGTCGGCGATGAGCCGACGGGTCACGGACGGCGCCAGCAGCGCCTCGCCCGCCGCCACCACCCGGACCGCGGAGATCAGATCAGCCGGCGGGGCGTCCTTCAGCAGGAAGCCGGACGCGCCCGCGCGCAGCGCCTCGTAGACGTAGTCGTCCACGTCGAAGGTGGTCAGCATCAGCACCTTCGGCACCCGCACCACGCCCCGCGGCGGGGCCAGGATCTCGCGGGCCGCGGCGAGCCCGTCCAGCTCCGGCATCCGTACGTCCATCAGGACCACGTCGGGGAGCGCGGCGCGGGCGACCTCGACGCCCCGGCGGCCGTCCGGGGCCTCGCCGACGACGTCGATGTCCGACTGCGCGGCCAGCAGCGCGGCGAATCCCGCGCGCACCATGGCCTGGTCGTCGACGATGATCACGCGGATGGTCAACGGGATTCCTTCTCGGTCGTGCCGCCGGTGCCGGTCGTGTCGCCGGTGCCGGTCGTCCCGGGCGGGCTCGCGGGCGCCAGGGGCATGCGGGCGGCGACCCGGAAGCCGCCGTCCGGCAGCGGCCCGGTGTCCAGGGTGCCGCCGGTCAACCGTACGCGTTCGCGCATCCCGACCAGCCCGTGTCCGGTCCCGGAGGTCTCCAGCGGTGAAACGGGTTCCGCGGCGGGGCCGTTGACGACGAGCACCGTGAGATGGGCGCCGTCCGCGCCGACCGACACCCGCGTCGCCGCACCGGGCGCGTGCCGTACCACGTTCGCCAGTGCCTCCTGCACGATGCGGTACGCGGACAGGTCCAGGGCCTGCGGTACGTCGCCCAGGTCCGCCGGGAGCGACAGTTCGGCCGGCACCCCGGCCCGAACCGTCGCCTCCACCAGCTGCTGCAGCCGGCCGAGGCCCGGCTGCGGGGCGCGCTCGCCCTCGGAGCCCTCGCTGCGCAGCACCGCGAGCAGCCGCCTCATCTCGGTCAGGGACTCCCGTGCTCCGGCCGCGATGGTGGCGAACTCCTCCTGGGCGGCACCGGGCAGTCCGCCGATCCGGTACGGTGCCGAGTCGGCCTGCACGGTGATCACCGACATGTGGTGGGCGACCACGTCGTGCAGTTCGCGGGCGATGCGGGCCCGTTCCTCCAGCAGGGTGCGCCGGGCTCGCTCCGCCTCGCTGATGGTCTCCTGCTCGGCGAGTCTGCGCTGCACCTCGCCGCGGGTCCGGAGGGTGTCGGCGACCAGCAGGACGATGCCGCCCAGCACGAACAGCAGTACGTGGACGCCGTCGCTGAGCCGCTGCGAGACCAGCTCGAAGAGGAAGCCCGCCGCGCCCGTCACCAGCCAGACGGCCACGAGGGTGCGGCGGCGTTCGCGCAGCCCCAGGCACAGCATCAGCAGCAGGTAGCCGACGACGGTCATCGGCGGCCACGGCCAGCTCCTTCCCTCCGTGCCGTCCGCGCCCAGCAGGACGATCGCACCGAGCACATCGGCGGCGAGGACGATCCACCAGGCCTGCAGCGGCCGGGTCACGGCCAGCAGCAGTGGCGCGGTCTGAGCCGTGGCAAGGGCTCCGGCGACGGCGCCGCCCAGCCGGTAGTCCTGGGCCAGGACGTTGATCGTGACGGGCAGCAGGGAGCTCACGGCGGCCACCCCCAGCACGTGGGGCAGCCACTGCCGGAAGCGCGAGGACGTCCCCGGCGGCGGGAGACCGGACGACGGGGCGGGCGTGGTCAGCGCGGTGCCGACCGTACGCAGCGACTCCCGCGCGGCGGAGCGGACGTGCCGGGCGGCAGCCGAGCGGGCGGCGTCGCGCAGCAGGGTCCGTGGCCGGGACGCCCTGGCCGGGCCCGGCTGGGGACCGCCGTTCTCGGCGGCGGGGGGCGTGGTGGTCATGGCCGCTTCAGCGTAGGCATTCCGGAGAGCCGCCGCGTCATATCTGAGGGCCGGGCGGGATGTCATACCCCGGTATGACATCCCGCGGTGCGCCGGCCTGTTGCCTGTTGCCCGGTCCGGCCCGGTGCGCCGGTCCGTCGTCCCGCGGTGCCGACGGCCCGGCGCGGTGGCTCTACAGCTCCGCCAGGAGCTCGGCCTTCTTGGAGCGGAACTCCTCGTCCGTCACCAGCCCCGCGTTGTGCAGTTCGCCGAGGTGCCGTATCCGCTCCGCGACGCCCGCCGGGTCGCGCGGGGGCGCGGTTGCGGCCGGCAGCGCGGGCGCGGCCTCGCGGACCGCCTCCAGGACCGCCGCCGCGAACGGCAGCGACTCGTGCACCGGTCCGTAGCCCAGGCCGAAGACGACCGCTGCCGGGTCCTGGTCGGCCCGCGCGGGCCGGGCCCCGGCCCCGCCCGGACCGGCGCCCGGGGTGCCACCGCGGAGCAGCAGGCGCAGATAGCCGTCGAAGACCTCGGGGGAGCGCCACTCGACCCCGGCCAGCTCCGACACGGAGTAGGTCTGGTCGCCGGCCTTCCACTTCGCGGAGGAGGCACCCGTCCAGGACCAGCGGAAGGACACCTTGTCCCCGTCGAACACGGCCTTGCCGTCGTACGCCTTGAACTGGAGCGGTGCGCCGACGGACGAGACCAGGTACCGGGCGGGGGGCCCGGTGTCCGGGCCGGGCAGGACGGCGCGCAGTTCGTCGGCGTAGTACTCGGCCAGCGTCTCGAGTTCGGCGGGCAGCACCAGCCGGTACGGGTCCGCGCCCTCCTTCAGTTGGCCCGCCGCCGCGTCCATCAGCGGATCGGCGCCCGGTCTCGGCACCGCGTGCAGCACCACGGTGCCGCGTTTGCCCGGGGAGAGGGTCACCGACTCGATCGCTTCGAGGGGGACGTGCCGTTCGTCCAGCACCTGGAACAGCTTTGGCGTACCGCGGTTCCCCCGGGTGAAGCGGATGAGCACGGAGTCGGGTTCGAACTCCCAGGTGGCTTGAATTCCGGCCAGCACATCACCCATGCGCATCATCGTATGCGGCGTGCGCCCGCGCGTCGCCCCCGCAAACAAGACGGTCATATGCACCGCGCCACAGTGCTCTACGCGCGTCAGGTCACGTCCGCGCCGTAAATTCCACTGCGGCACGCGGAGTTGCCGCCGGAGCAGGTGACCGTCCGGTACGAACCGACGCCTATCTCGGCGAAGTTGCTGAGGCTCTCCGTACCCGGCTCGAAATAGCCGGTGTGGCCGGCCGCTCCCGCCGAGGACAGCACCCGTGCCCCGAAGTCGGGGGTCATCGGGTCGGCGCCGTGGCCGAGCCCGCCGACCTCCAGGTACGGCACGTCCTCGATCCAGTCGTCGCTGTCCCGCATCGCCCACACGCGCGCGTCCGTGCCCAACTGGGCCGCGGTCCCGGCCCGCATGCCGGGGCTGCCGGCGACCGCCATGTCGCGGACCCGGTCGGGCAGTTCACGCGCGGCGACCCCGCACACCACCGAGCCGTAACTGTGGCAGAAAAGCGATACCTCGGCCCGGCCGGGCAGCGCCTCCGTCAGGGCGACCAGGCGGTTCGCTCCGTTCGCGGCGAGCCGGCCGGTGGAGGCGTCCAGCCCGACGCCCGCGGGTGAGGTGTAGTCGGCCCAGGCGATGACGGCCGTTCGCACGGAGGGCGCGGCGACGCGCTCGGCCCGGTAGAGCGCCTGCGCCATGCCCACCGGGGCCGAGTACTTGCGCTTGCTCCGCTCGAAGGTCAGTACGTTGGTGTCGACGCCGGGGACGACCACGGAGACCCGCTGCGCCCGGTCGAGATCGCCGAAGACCTCGGCGACCCTGCCCTTCCCGGTCGGGTCGAAGGCGAGGATCCGACGGCCGGGGCGCAGCAGCGACTCGTACCGGTGCATGCGCCGGCCCGCCTCCTGGCGCCCGTCGGCGGAGAGCCGGCTGTCTCGCATCCGCCACTTCTCCACCCGGCGCGCCTCGGCCAGCGCGATCCGGTTGGCGTGGTAGCGCAGCGTCACCGGGGCGCCGTTGAGATTGCCCACGAGGAGCGGGTGGCGCTCCGCCAGCGAGGCCGCCTGCCCGGCGCCGAGGGAGGAGAAGAAACCGGCCAGGACGCCGGGGGACGACTCCGGGTCCGGCAGTGCGCGATGCCCGACACGGTCCTGTTGCCATGCGGCGAGCGCGGTCGTCCGAGCGTCGACGGGGCCGCGTTGGTGCCGCACAGCGGTCCAGCCGGTGGTCGCCAGCAGCACGAACACGACGGCGAGAGCAAGGAGGGCGCGCCAGACGTTCGGTGTGGGGGAGGAGTCGAAAGCAGTCACTGAGCGAACAGCCTAGGGGGAGCCCGGGGGCGCTCACGGCGACCGTGAGAGAGATCACGCGTCTGGGGGCAGATGACCGGCGTACGACTACTCCGTGTGTGCGCCGGGCTCACTTTCCGGTGCGCCGGCGGCGTCGGACCCGTCCGGCCGGTCCGTCGGCGGCGCGCGTCGGCGTAGTGCGGCCGGCCCCCTCCGCGGCGTCCGGGCGGGTCCGCTCCGTCCGCTCCGCGGGGGCGCGGCCGGCGGCCGCGCGCCGGTCCGCGGCGAGAGCTGACCCTCGGCCTGGTCGTCCTCGGGGACCACCGCGCCGAGAACGCCCCGCGGTCCTTCGGCGTCCCCGGCATCGCGCCGCTGTCCGGCGCGATGCTCGGCATGACCACTCTTTCGGCGGACACCGGTGCCGGTGCCGGTCTGGCCGGCGCTCCTCGGTCCCGGCCTGGCCCCGGTCATGGTCGGCGCCACCGAGGTCGTCGCCGGCAACGCCCCGCTGGAGCTCTCCGGTGTCTCGCCGGCGGTCTCCAGCAGGCCGCCGTGCAGGTCGCGCGGCAGTCTCGGCACGGCCGTGCCGGGCGCGGTGATGTCGGCCAAGGCCGGCTCGGACTTCGCGGAGAACTGGGCGGACGCCGAGCTGCCGCCGCTGCCGCCCGATCATCTCGGCCTGGCCGAGCAGGCGGTCGAGGTCGGCATGGCCCCGCTTGCGCCCGGCACCCCGCAGCCGGTCGCGGCGCAGATCACCGAGGTCACCCACGACACGTCCGTCTCGGGCGTGGGCACGGCCTTCACCGTCGCCGGCATCGTCGCGGTCGTGGCCGCCGCGGTGGCGCTCTTCACCCAAGCCCGGTGAGGGCGCGGAGGTGGGTGCGGGCGCGGCCCACGTCTGCCCCTGTGCCCGCGCACCGTGGGTGGCGTCAACTCCCCGGGCACGACAGCCCCGCCGGACCGTTCCGGCGGGGCTGTCGCCTATCCGGATGAACCGGTCCGGCGGGTCTTCCGGGCCGCCCGCGCCACCGGTCAGGGTGCGGACAGGTGATCCGCGACGGGGAACCGGACGGACGGCCCGGCGGGCTCGGACGGTCGCGGACTCCGCACGGGCATCTGCCGACACACCGACACGGGGGTTGATCCTCATGCGTACGACCGTCCTCACCACCGGGGCCCTGGCCGCCCTGTGCCTGCTCGCACCGGCGTCCGCGGCCCACCCGGCCTCGTCGGCCCCTCCGGCGTCCGAGGCCTTGTCTGCCTCGCCGGTCTCCCCGGCACCGGCGGTGCGGCCCGGCCGGGCCGCACCGCCGCCGCGCCTCGGCAGCTGTGCGCCCGGTGAGCTCTGCCTGTGGGCGAAACCGGGCTTCGCCGGGGCGCGCCACGTCCATGAACTGTCCGGGACCGACATCGAGTCCTGCGTCCCACTCCCGGCGGGTGGCGGAGCCCAGGCCCTCGCCAACCGCACCGGCCGCCCCGTCACCGCCTACCAGTCTGCGGAGTGCGCGGAGACCGGTGAGTTCGACACGTACCCGGGCGGCGGGACCTGGGTGCCGCAGACCCCGTACCGGGTCCGGGCGTTCAAGGTGTGGGAGAACTAGGAGACCTGGCAGAACCCGCGGCTCCGGGCGGCGGTACGGCGGGCCGCTCGGGTACGGCCACCGGGTCGGCCGACAGCCGGGACACCTCCGCCCGCAGCTCCCTGACCTCCTGGGTCAGGGCTTCCAGGAGGGCCGTCTGGCGGCGCTCCTGGGCGTCGTCGCGCTCGAAGCGGGAGATGAACCAGGCCGCGATGTTGGCGGTCACGACACCGAGCAGGGCGATCCCCGACAGCATGAGCCCGACCGCGAGCACCCGCCCCAGACCCGTCGTGGGCGCGAGGTCGCCGTAGCCGACGGTCGTCATCGTGGTGAACGACCACCACACGGCGTCACCCAGCGTCCGGATGTTCCCCCCGGGCGCGTCCCGCTCGGCGGCCAGAACGGCGAGCGAGCCGAACATCATCAGCCCGGTCACCGCTCCGGCCACGTACGTGGTGAGCGTGATCTGCGGGGCCATCCGGGCCCGCCGCCCGACCAGGAGGAGCGTGGAGACCACGCGCAGCAGCCGCAGCGGCTGCACCAGTGGCAGGAGCACCGCGAGCAGGTCCAGCGGATGCCTCCGCACGAAGAGCCACTTGTAGGGAGCCAGCCACAGCCGTACCAGGTAGTCCGCGGCGAAGGCGCTCCACACGGTCCACTCGACGACCTGGCAGCCCCGGTGGACCCACGCGGGGGCGTCCGGCAGCACGATCGGCACCGCGTACGCCACTCCGAACACCACGGCGAGAACCAGCAGCGGGCCCTGGGTGTGGGCCTCCCAGCGCACCTGCGCCGTTCGTTCCTTCATGCCCGGAATCGTAGGCGGGTGCGGAGGGAGCCCTCCCCCGCACCCGCCACGGCCGAGCGTGCGGGCCGCCTGCCTGGTGCCTCATCAGGCGACGTTCGCCCCGTCGCGGCGCGGGCACGGCGACTCGCGGCGTTGCCGAATCATCCGAGTGGGCCCACCACGAGGTCGATCCGGCGCCTTGCGCTCCTTCCCCCCGGCCCGGAGGGCCGAGGGGAGACCCCGTGCTGCGGACGCCGCTCCCTGACGGGCAGACCCTGCCTGACGCGGCGCTAGGCGTCGCCGCCCGCGGCACCCGGGTCGGCCGCCGACACGTCCAGCAGCTGGTAGCGGTCCACGGCCTGCTTCAGCGCCGAGCGGTCGACCTTGCCCTCCTGGGCGAGCTCGGTGAGGACCGCCAGCACGATCGACTGGGCGTCGATGTGGAAGTACCGGCGGGCCGCGCCCCGGGTGTCGGCGAAGCCGAAGCCGTCCGCACCCAGCGAGGTGTAGCGGCCGGGCACCCAGCGCGCGATCTGGTCCGGAACGGAACGCATCCAGTCGGACACGGCCACGAACGGTCCCTCGGTGCCGCCGAGCTTCTGCGTCACATACGGGACGCGCTGCTCCTCCTCGGGGTGGAGCAGGTTGTACTCATCGGTCGCCACGGCCTCGCGCCGCAGCTCGTTCCAGGAGGTCGCCGACCAGACCCCGGCCCTGACGTTCCAGTCCTCGGCGAGGATCCGCTGGGCCTCCAGGGCCCACGGGACGGCGACACCGGACGCCATGATCTGTGCCGGGATCTGCCCCGCCTCGCCCTCCCTGAAGCGGTGGAGGCCCTTGAGGATGCCCTCCACGTCGACGTTCTCGGGTTCCGCCGGGTGCTGGATGGGCTCGTTGTAGACGGTCAGGTAGTAGAAGACGTCCTCACCGTGCGGGTGCTCGGCGTCTCCGCCGTACATCCGGCGCAGGCCGTCCTGGACGATGTGCGCGATCTCGAAGCCGAACGCCGGGTCGTACGCGACGCAGGCCGGGTTCGTGGAGGCCAGCAGCTGGGAGTGGCCGTCCGCGTGCTGCAGACCCTCACCGGTCAGGGTCGTGCGCCCGGCGGTCGCGCCGAGAACGAATCCACGCGAGAGCTGATCGGCCATCTGCCAGAACTGATCGCCGGTCCGCTGGAAGCCGAACATCGAGTAGAAGACGTAGACCGGGATCAGCGGCTCGCCGTGGGTGGCGTAGGCGGAGCCGGCCGCGATCAGCGAGGCGGTGCAGCCCGCCTCCGAGATGCCGTCGTGCAGCATCTGCCCGGTCGGCGACTCCTTGTAGGCGAGGAGCAGCTCACGGTCCACGGCCTCGTACTGCTGGCCGAGCGGGTTGTAGATCTTCGCGCTCGGGAAGAACGAGTCCATGCCGAACGTGCGGTACTCGTCCGGCGCGATCAGCACGAACCGCTTGCCGATCTCCTTGTCCCGCATGAGGTCCTTCAGCAGCCGCACGAACGCCATGGTGGTGGCGATCGACTGCTGGCCGGAACCCTTCTTCACGGCCGCGTACGTCTTGTCGTCCGGCAGGGCCAACGGCTGGGACCGCACGACGCGGGTCGGGACGTACCCGCCCAGGCCCTTGCGGCGGTCGTGCATGTACTGGATCTCCTCCGAGTCGCGGCCCGGGTGGTAGTACGGCGGCAGGCCGGACTCCAGCTCGCCGTCGCTGATCGGGAGGTGCAGCCGGTCGCGGAAGCCCTTGAGATCGTCGACCGTCAGCTTCTTCATCTGGTGGGTCGCGTTGCGGCCCTCGAAGTTCGGGCCCAGCGTCCAGCCCTTGACCGTCTGGGCCAGGATCACCGTCGGCTGGCCCTTGTGGGCGCGGGCCGCGGAGTAGGCGGCGAAGATCTTCCGGTGGTCGTGGCCGCCGCGGCCCAGGTGGAGGATCTGGGCGTCGGTCATGTTCTCGACCATCGCGCGCAGCCGATGGTCCTCGCCGAAGAAGTGCCTCCGGATGTAGTCGCCGGTCTCCGTGGCGTACGTCTGGAACTGACCGTCCGGCGTCGTGTTCAGCTTGTTGACCAGGATGCCGTCGCGGTCCCGCGCGAGCAGCGGGTCCCAGGTGCGGTCCCAGATCAGCTTGATCACGTTCCAGCCGGCGCCGCGGAAGATCGACTCCAGCTCCTGGATGATCTTGCCGTTGCCGCGCACCGGGCCGTCGAGTCGCTGCAGGTTGCAGTTGACCACGAACGTCAGGTTGTCCAGGCCCTCACGGGCGGCGATCGACAGCTGGCCGAGCGACTCCGGCTCGTCCATCTCGCCGTCGCCGAGGAACGCCCACACGTGCGAGCGCGAGGTGTCGGCGATCCCGCGCGCCTCCATGTAGCGGTTCATCCGCGCCTGGTAGATCGCGCCGATCGGGCCGAGGCCCATCGAGACGGTCGGGAACTCCCAGAAGTCCGGCATCAGCCGCGGGTGCGGGTACGACGAGAGCCCGTTGGGGAACTTCGACTTCTCCTGGCGGAAGGCGTCGAGCTGGGTCTCGTTCAGTCGGTCCAGCAGGAACGCGCGGGCGTAGACGCCGGGCGAGGCGTGGCCCTGGAAGAAGATCTGGTCGCCGCCGTCGCCCTCGTCCTTGCCGCGGAAGAAGTGGTTGAAGCCCACGTCGTAGAGGGACGCGGAGGAGGCGAAGGTGGCGATGTGGCCGCCGACGCCGATCCCGGGGCGCTGGGCGCGGGAGACCATCACCGCGGCGTTCCAGCGGGTGGCGTTCAGGATCTTCCGCTCGATCTCCTCGTTTCCGGGGAAGAACGGCTCGTCCTTGGTCGCGATGGTGTTCACGTAGTCCGTGCTGCGCATCTCGGGCACGGCCACGCGCTTCTCGCGGGCCCGCTCGATCAGTCGCAGCATGAGGTAGCGGGCCCGCTCACGGCCGCGCTCGTCGACGGCGGCGTCGAGCGAGTCGAGCCACTCCTGGGTCTCCTCCGGATCGAAGTCCGGGACCTGGCTCGGAAGGCCGCCAATGATGATCGGGTTGCGATCTGATCCGGAAGCCACGCTGTTCCTTCGCTGGTCGGTTGGTATGTGGTTACGCGTTCCCCATCGTGTACCCCCGGGGAGCAAAACGTCATCTCTACCGAACGGTAACCAACCGGCCCCGATTGGCGAACCGTGGGCGCGGAAGCGTACAAAGGGTGCGAAGGGGTGAGTCCGACTCACCAGGGCTGACGGAAGCCCGTCCCGGAGTTGGGGCGACACGGCCGTAAACGTCACCGTTTCGGCGGTCTCGGCGGCCGGGTACTTGCGCGATCCGTCCCGCCCGTGTGGACTACGGCCAATGCCTCGCGTACGCGCGCGGCTGAAGCATTTTCCGAAACAAGATCAGGAGGCAAGCCGTGAGCGCGACCGCGGACCACGCGGAGGAGCGGACCAACCCGGCGGCGAGGCTGGGGTTCGAGCCCGGACAGGTGGTCCAGGAGATCGGCTACGACGACGACGTCGAGCACGAGCTCCGCGAGGGCATCGAATCCGCAATCGGCCAGGAAATCGTCGACGAGGACTACGACGACGTCGCTGACGTCGTGCTGCTGTGGTTCCGCGACGAGGACGGCGACCTTACGGACGCGCTCGTGGACGCCATCGGCCTCGTCGACGAGGGCGGACTCGTCTGGCTCATGACGCCGAAGACCGGCCGTGACGGCTACGTCGAGCCCAGTGACATCAATGAGGCCTCGCAGACCGCCGGCCTCTCGCAGACCAAGAGCATCAACGCGGGCAAGGACTGGACCGGCAGCAGGCTGGCCACGCCCAAGGCCAAGCGCTGATCCACAGCCGACCAGGGTCCCCGCCGGCCGACGCCGGCGGGGACCCTGTGCGTAGGCTGGGGCATCCAGCGGACCGGAGCCGCGGCGGCCCACGGCCGAGGCGGTGCTCCGGCGCCGAAGCGGCCAACGAAGGGATGCACCAGTCATGGCGATCGAGGTCGGCACCAAGGCCCCGGACTTCGAACTGAAGGACAACCACGGGCGGACCGTGACCCTCTCCGAGTTCCGCGGTGAGAAGAACGTGGTGCTGCTCTTCTACCCCTTCGCCTTCACCGGGGTGTGCACGGGCGAGCTCTGCGCGCTCCGCGACGAGCTGCCGAAGTTCGTCAACGACGACACCCAGTTGCTCGCCGTCTCCAACGACTCCATCCACACCCTGCGCGTCTTCGCCGAGCAGGAGGGCCTCGAGTACCCGCTGCTGTCGGACTTCTGGCCGCACGGCGCGACCTCGCGCGCGTACGGCGTCTTCGACGAGGACAAGGGCTGCGCGGTGCGCGGCACGTTCGTCATCGACAAGGAGGGCGTGGTGCGCTGGACCGTCGTCAACGGCCTGCCCGACGCCCGCGACCTGAACGACTACGTCAAGGCACTGGACACCCTGTGACGGCCGTCGACACCCTGTGATCCTTCGGGCCGACCACCTGTCTCGCCCGGGAACCGGTCACTAGGATCCAGTCGTTGATCCGAATGCCAACGCACGACGGGGGCGCTGCCCCTGAAACCACATGGGAGGACTCGTGGGAGTCAGCCTCAGCAAGGGCGGCAACGTCTCGCTGACCAAGGCCGCCCCCAACCTGACCGCGGTCACCGTCGGTCTGGGCTGGGACGTCCGCACCACCACCGGCACCGACTTCGACCTCGACGCCAGCGCCCTGCTGACGAACGCCGAGGGCAAGGTCGGGGCCGACGGCAACTTCGTGTTCTTCAACAACCTGAAGAGCCCCGACGGCTCGGTGGAGCACACCGGTGACAACCTCACCGGTGAGGGCGAGGGCGACGACGAGCAGATCAAGGTCAATCTGGCCGGGGTCCCCGCCGACGTCCAGAAGATCGTTTTCCCGGTGTCGATCTACGACGCCGAGACCCGTCAGCAGTCCTTCGGCCAGGTCCGCAACGCCTTCATCCGCGTGGTGAACCAGGCCAACGGCGAGGAGCTCGCCCGGTACGACCTGAGCGAGGACGCCTCGACCGAGACCGCCATGGTCTTCGGTGAGCTGTACCGCAACGGCGCGGAGTGGAAGTTCCGTGCCATCGGCCAGGGCTACGCCTCCGGTCTGCGCGGCATCGCGCAGGACTTCGGCGTCAACGTCTGAGCCGAGATCAACCGAAGTGTCCGGCGCCGCACACACCGTGCGGCGCCGGACGCGCCTGTAGTTCCGTACGTTCAGGGGAGGACACCGACATGGGCGTCACGCTCGCCAAGGGAGGCAATGTCTCCCTCTCCAAGGCCGCACCGAACCTCACCCAGGTCCTCGTGGGGCTCGGCTGGGACGCGCGCTCCACCACCGGAGCGCCCTTCGACCTCGACGCCAGCGCACTGCTCTGCCAGTCGGGCCGGGTGCTGGGCGACGAGTTCTTCGTCTTCTACAACAATCTGACGAGCCCGGAGGGTTCCGTCACACACACCGGGGACAACCTCACGGGCGAGGGTGACGGGGACGACGAGTCCCTGATCGTCGACCTGACGAAGGTGCCGGCGCACTGCGACAAGATCATCTTTCCGGTCTCGATCCATGAGGCGGACAACCGCGGCCAGGCGTTCGGCCAGGTCAGCAACGCCTTCATCCGAGTGGTGAACCAGGCCGACGGCCAGGAGCTCGCCCGGTACGACCTGAGTGAGGACGCCTCCACCGAAACGGCGATGATCTTCGGCGAGCTCTACCGGTACGGGGGCGAGTGGAAGTTCCGGGCGGTGGGCCAGGGGTACGCGTCGGGGCTCCGGGGCATCGCTCTAGACTTCGGGGTCAACGTTTCCTAAAGCGCTGCTCCGGCTTGGTCAAAAACGGGGGTAGGCGGTCCTGGGACCCTCACGGGATCCGGGAGCCCGCCCCCGGGGCGATGCAGCGCGAAGCCGCGTGCGGCGCGGGGGGAATCCCGCCGTCGGCGGGGGAGCTCCGTACACAACGATTGGGTAGCCAGTGGTACTGAAAACCTTCGGCTGGTCGTTCGCAGTCACTGCGCTCGGCCTGGTCGCTGCGGTGTTCTACGGGGGCTGGACGGCCTTCGGGCTCGTCGCGATCCTGTCCGTCCTGGAGGTCTCGCTCTCCTTCGACAACGCGGTGGTCAACGCCGGCGTGCTGAAGAAGATGAGCGAGTTCTGGCAGAAGATCTTCCTCACCATCGGCATCCTGATCGCCGTCTTCGGCATGCGGCTGGTGTTCCCCGTCGTGATCGTCTCGATCACGGCGCAGCTCGGCCCCATCGAGGCGATCGACCTCGCCCTGAACGACCACGCCCGCTACGAGGAACTGGTCACCGACGCCCACCCCGCCATCGCGGCGTTCGGCGGCATGTTCCTGCTCATGATCTTCCTCGACTTCGTCTTCCAGGACCGGGACATCAAGTGGCTCGCCTGGCTGGAGCGGCCCCTGGCCAAGCTGGGCAAGATCGACATGCTGGCGGCCTGTGTCGCACTGATCATCCTGCTGATCACCGCCACCACCTTCGCCGTCCACGCCCACCAGTACGGTGGGGTGTACGTCGACAAGTCGTCCACGGTGCTGCTCGCCGGCGTCGCCGGGCTCATCACGTACATGGTCGTGGGCGGTCTCTCCGGGTTCTTCGAGGACAAGCTCGAAGAGGAGGAGGAGCGCGAGCACGAGGCCGAGGAGGAGGCCAAGCGGGCCGGGAAGCCGGTCTCGGCCGCCAAGCTCGTCGGCAAGGCCGCGTTCTTCATGTTCATGTACCTCGAGGTGCTGGACGCGTCCTTCTCCTTCGACGGCGTCATCGGCGCCTTCGCGGTCAGCAACGACCCGGTCGTCATCGCGCTCGGCCTCGGCATCGGCGCCATGTACGTCCGGTCCCTCACGGTCTACCTGGTCCGCCAGGGCACCCTCGACGACTACGTCTACCTCGAGCACGGCGCCCACTACGCGATCGGCGCGCTGGCCGCGATCCTGCTGATCACCATCCAGTACGAGGTCCCCGAGGTCGTCACCGGCCTCATCGGTGTGGCCCTGATCGCCTGGTCCTTCTGGTCCTCCGTGCGGCGCAACCAGCGCCTGAAGGACCACGAGGAGAAGGAAGAAGAGGTACTCGCGGCAGAGGAAGTGTGACACCGCGGGGTTTGAGGAACGCTCTCAGCGGGGCGGCCGGGAGGCACATGGTCTCCGGGCCGCCCCGCGCGGCTGCCGGGCCCCCGCGGCACGGGGCCGCGCGGTGTATCCGGACCGGCTCCGGGAGGGGGCCGGCGCAGTCAGGGGTGGGACATGGCGTTCTGGGACGGTTTGTGGCGCGGCAGGGCAGCGCAGTTCGACTCGGGCAGCGCCTCGACCAACTCCATCCAGCTGACCAGGCGGCGCCCGCAGGTCTCGCTCTCCAAGCAGAGCGCCGCCACAGGCAACCTCCGCGTCAACCTCTCCTGGCGGATGCGGACCTCCGACATCGAGGGCCGGTCGCGGCAGAGCGGCCGGCTGCTGCGCAATCCGTCGAAGCTCTTCCGTCCCGAAGTGGTCCAGGCGCACACCCAGGGCGTCGTCAACGTCGACCTCGACCTCGGCTGCCTGTACGAGATGACGGACGGCAGCAAGGGCGTGGTGCAGCCGCTCGGCAGCCTCTTCGGCAGCCTGAACGAGCCGCCGTACGTCCGCCTCAGCGGTGACGACCGGTTCGGCGCACCCTCCGGGGAGACGCTGTTCGTCAACCTGGACCACCGGGAGTCGATCAGGCGCCTGCTGTTCTTCGTCTACATCTACGACAGCACTCCCGCGTTCGACCGCACGCACGCCAAGGTGACGCTCTATCCCAGCAACGGACCGCGGGTGGAGATCGAACTGGACGAGCGCGCCCCGCAGGCCCGCTCGTGCGCCGTGTTCATGGTCGAGAACGTCAAGGGCGAGCTGGTCGTGCGCCGCGAGGTGAAGTTCGTGTACGGCTTCCAGGCCGAGCTGGACCGGCTGTACGGCTGGGGCCTGCAGTGGGGTCGCGGCTACAAGACCAAGGCCTGAGGCTCCCCTGCCCGCCCACGGGTCGCGGTCCCCGTCCGGGCGCGGGCCGCCGACGGGCGAACGGCCCTGGGCGCGGCAGGACGAACGGCCCGGGGCCGGCGCACGCCGCTGACGGACGAACGTTCCGCGGAGGGCGCGGACCAGTGCCGGAGGCGTTCCCGCCGGACGGGCTACTCCCGGATGAACTGCGGCCCCATCGGAGGCAGCCGGAAGTCCGGGTCCGGCGCGGGCCCCGCTGCGGCGGCTGGCTGCGGGTAGCCGTACGCGGGCTGTGCGGCGGGCGACGCCGGCTGGGGGTAGCCGTACGCCGGCTGCGTCGCGGGGGAGTCCGGCTGGGGGTAGCCGTACGCGGGCCGCGTCGCGGGGGAGTCCGGCTGGGGGTAGCCGTACGACGGCTCGGCCTGCGGCTGCGCCTCCGTCCGGGCCGGGTCCTGGTTCTCCGCCGCCGGTTCGGGAGCGNGGTTCTCCGCCGCCGGTTCGGGAGCGGAAGCGGCGGCGGTCGGCTCGCTGTCGTCCACCGAGATGCCGAAGGCCGTGGCCAGGCCGATCAGCCCGGTCGGATAGCCCTGCCCCACCGCGCGGAACTTCCACCCGTCGCCGCGCCGGTAGAGCTCGCCGCAGATGACCGCGGTCTCCTCGCCCGTCTCCGCCCGGACGTCGAACACGGCGAGCGGCTCGCCGTCCGGCGCCGCCGCGTCGTACAGCATGATCCGCAGGTCCGGCACCCCGGAGAACGTGCCCCCGTCGGACGACGCCGCGAGCACCACCTGGTCCACGGAGGCGTCGAGCGAGCCGACGTCCGCCTGGACCGTGTCGGTGAGCCCCTCGGCGGTGCGCTTCTTGGGCAGCAGCCGCACGAACCCGGAAGGGTGCCGGGGCTGGTTGTAGAAGACGAAGTCCTCGTCGGCACGCACACGGCCGTCGGCGCCCAGCAGCAGGGCGGAGGCGTCCACGTCGGGGACTCCGGCACCGGGGGTCCAGCGCAGCACCGCCCGGACCGAGGCCGCGCCGAGCGGAACGTTGGAACCCTTCAGCATCGCGTGCGTCATGCCCGTCATCCTGCCCTCCCGCGCCCCGTGCGGACAACGCGGGGCCGACTCCCGGGCACCGTACGCGTTCGCACGGCCCGCTCAGGCCTGCTCAGGCCCGCTCACCCGCTCAGGCCTCTGGGGCACCACCTGCTGCACCCGTGGCACCGTGCGGACAACGAGGGAACGGCCGGGCATGCGCCGCGGCGGCGGAGGGCAGTCTGAGTCGGGGACCGAAGTGCACGAGTTACCTCGAGTTCATACGGCCGGGGAACTCGCGACACCTGTCCCTACGTACTATTACCGGCCACCCAAACCACAGGGCCGCACAAGCAGTACGGGGGATTCAGATGCGTCATTTCGGGCATATCCCGGCCACTGCCCGGAAGGAGCTGTTCCATCAGGAGCCTGCGGAATTCGACGCCGGCTCCCCCGCACGCATGCTCTCCATGGCGCTCGGCGCCACGCTCTACAGCCCCGCGACCCGGCCGCGACTCGCGGACGACGTGCTCAAGCAGGCCGCGCGCGGAGTGGTCTCCATGGTCCTCTGCCTGGAGGATTCCATCGACGACGCCGACGTCCCCGCCGCCGAGGAGAACCTCGTCCGCCAGTTCGCCGATCTCGACGAGCGCGGGGTCGAGCCCCCGCTGCTGTTCGTCCGGGTCCGCGAGCCCGGCCAGATCGAGCACCTCGCGCGGCGTCTCGGCGGGTCGAGCCGACTCCTGACCGGATTTGTACTTCCCAAATTCACCGAGGAGCGAGGCGGCCCCTTCCTGGAGGCGGCCACCGCCGCCGAATCCGTGATCGGCCGCACGCTCTATGTGATGCCGGTGCTCGAATCACCCGAGCTCCTTCACCTGGAGACCCGGTACGAGACCCTGACCGGCATCGCCCGCTCCGTCCGGCACCACCGGAACCGGATTCTCGCCCTCCGTCTCGGCGTCACCGACTTCTGCTCCGCCTACGGGCTGCGCCGCTCGCCCGACATGACGGCCTACGACGTCAAGATCGTCGCCAACGTCATCGCGGACGTCGTCAACGTCCTGGGCCGCTCCGACGGCACCGGCTTCACCATCACCGGACCGGTCTGGGAGTACTTCCGACTCCAGGAGCGCATGTTCAAGCCGCAGCTGCGCCGCAGCCCCTTCATGGAGCTGCGGGCCGAGAAGCTGCGCACGGCACTGATCGAGCACGACCTCGACGGACTGCTCCGCGAGATCGAGCTGGACCGCGCCAACGGGCTCCTCGGCAAGACCTGCATCCACCCCTCCCATGTGCTGCCCGTCCACGCTCTGTCGGTGGTCAGCCACGAAGAGTTCAGCGACGCGCAGGACATCCTCCGCCCCGAGCGGGGAGGGGGCGGAGTGATGCGTTCGGCCTACACGAACAAGATGAACGAGGTGAAGCCGCACCGCGCCTGGGCGGAGCGCACGCTCCAGCGCGCCGAGGCCTTCGGCGTCGCCCGGGAGGACGTCGGCTTCGTGGAGCTGCTGACCGCGGGTCTGGCAGGCTGATGAAGGAGGAAGACGAAGCAGTGGAGTGGTCGGGAAGCTGGGTCTCCCAGCGACTGGGCGTGGAGCTCGTCGGCGACGACGGGCTGAAGGAGCTGCTCGGCCTCGCGCTGCGGCGCAACCCGAAGCGCGCCCATCTGCTGGTGTCGCACGTGCTCGGCAAGCACGTGCCGCAGAAGCCGTCCGTCGTGTACGGCCACGGGTACGAGCTCGGAGTCCGCGTCCGCGAACTGCTGGGCCGCGAGGAGGCCGCGCGGGCCGTCGTCCTCGGGTACGCGGAGACGGCGACGGGCCTCGGCCACTCGGTGGCCGACGGCCTGGCCCTCGCCCCGTACCTCCACTCCACCCGCCGCCCCGTCGACGGCATCGACCCGGCCGGCGGCTTCGAGGAGTCCCACTCCCACGCCACCTCGCACCTGCTGCTGCCCGAGGACCCGAAGCTCCTGGCCGGCGAAGGGCCGCTGGTCCTCGTGGACGACGAGTTCTCCACCGGCAACACCGTCCTGAACACCATCCGCGACCTCCACGCCCGCCACCCGCGCGGCCGGTACGTGATCGTCGCCCTCGTCGACATGCGCTCGGCCCGGGACCTGGGCCGGCTGGACGCCTTCGCGAAGGAGATCGACGCCCGCATCGACCTGGTGGCGCACGCCGGCGGCACGGTCCGCCTGCCCGACGGCGTCCTCGAGAAGGGCCAGGCCCTGGTCGCGGCCCACGAGACCGCGAGCACGGCTTCCGCACCCGGCGGCAGCGGCGGTGCGCCCGGCGGCAGGCCGGACGCCGCGGCACCCCCCGTGGCGACATACCGCTCCCCTGCGGCACCGGAAGCGCCGGAAGCGCCGGAAGGCACCGACCGAGCCGACGGTGTGGACGGCACGCGGAGCGCGGACCGCGTGGACGGCACCGACGGAGCCGCGCTTGACGAGGTACGGCGCGAGGGCGAGCCAGTCGTCGACCGGGGCGGCCCGGACCGCGCGGACCGTGCCGAGCGCGCGACCGGCCCCACCGCGCACAGCCGGTACGGGCCGTACGCCCCGCACGTCGTACGCGTCGACCTGGACTGGCCCTCGGGAGTCCCCGACGGCGGCCGGCACGGCTTCACGCCCGCGCACCGCGTCGAACTGGAGGCCGCCCTGCCGGCCATGGCGCACCGCGTCGCCGAAGCCCTGGGCGACGGCCGCCCGCCGGAGACCGCCGGAGCCCCGAAACGCACGGCCGGGGCCGTCGCACCGCCGCGGACGGACGGCGCCCCGCAGGTCCTCGTCCTCGGCTTCGAGGAGCTGATGTACGCGCCGCTGCGGCTCGCGCTCGAACTGGAGCGGGCCGGCGCCGCATGCGAGGTGCGCTACTCGACGACCACGCGGTCCCCCGTGCTCGCCGTCGACGACCCCGGCTATGCGATACGGACCCGGCTGGTCTTCCCCGCCCACGACGAACCGGCCGACGGCCCGGGCGAGCGGTACGCCTACAACGTCGCCGGCGGGGGCTTCGACGCGGTCGTCGCCGTCGTGGACTCGGCCGCCGACACGGCCGCACTGCACGCCCCGGACGGACTGCTCGCACAACTCGCCGCGCACGTACCGCACGTCGTGCTCGCCGTCGTCCCCAGCTACGTACCCGCTCCCGAGAGGGAACCCATGCCGCCCGAGCCGCTCCGCGGACCCGAGTTCTCCTCCTACGCGCCCGACGAGGTCGGCTGGCTGCTCCAGGACCTCTCGGACGTCGAACTCGAGGCGCCCACCGAGGAGCGCGAGGAGGCGATACAGAGCGGTGGCGCGCACTACGCCGAGTCACTGCCCGTCGAGTACCAGCCCAGCGACGCGTACCAGGCGCTGTTCCACGCCGCCCTGGAGACCTCCGCCGCCCGGATCGCCCGCGCCGTCGGCGCCGTCACCGACACCGTCCTCGCCGAGCACCCGCAGCGCCACCGGCCCGGTACGCACCCCCGAGAGAGCCGCCCCGTCCTGGTCTCGCTGGCCCGCGCCGGCACACCCGTCGGAGTGCTGATGCGCCGCTGGGCCCGGCACCGCCACGGCCTCGACCTGCCCCACTACGCCGTCTCGATCGTCCGCGGCCGCGGCATCGACGCCAACGCGCTGCGCTGGCTCGCCGCCCACCACCACCCGGCCGACGTGGTGTTCGTCGACGGCTGGACCGGCAAGGGCGCCATCACACGCGAACTGGCCGCCGCACTCGGTGAGTTCGACGGCTTCGTCCCCGAGATCGCGGTGCTCGCCGACCCCGGCGGCTGCGTCCGCACCTACGGCACCCGCGAGGACTTCCTCATCCCCTCCGCCTGCCTCAACTCCACGGTGTCCGGGCTGGTCTCGCGCACCGTCCTGCGCACCGACCTGGTCGGGCCGCACGACTTCCACGGCGCCAAGTACTACCGCGAACTGGCCGCTGCCGATGTGTCCGGCCTCTTCCTCGACACCGTCGAGGCGCGATTCGACGAGGTGGCCGACGCCGTCGACACCGACGTGAAGGAACTGCTCTCCGCGGACCGCGCCCCGACCTGGGCCGGCTGGGCGGCGGTGGAGCGGATCAGCGAGGAGTACGGCATCCACGACGTCAACCTCGTCAAGCCCGGCGTCGGCGAGACCACCCGCGTCCTGCTCCGCCGAGTCCCCTGGAAGATCCTCGCCAAGCGCGGCGCGGGCGCCGACCTGGACCACGTACGCCTGCTCGCCGAACAGCGCGGCGTCCCCGTCGAGGAGACCGACGACCTGCCCTACAGCTGCGTCGGCCTGATCCACCCCCGGTTCACACGCGGCGCCACCGGCGCCGACGGAAAGGCGGTGGCGGCGCAGTGACCTCCCTGATCACCAGCGACCTCGACCGCACGCTCATCTACTCGGCGGCCGCCCTGCAGCTCACCGTCCCCGACGCCAGGGCGCCCCGGCTGCTGTGCGTCGAGGTGTACGAGAGCAAGCCGCTGTCGTACATGACGGAGGCCGCCGCCGCGCTGCTCACCGAACTCGCGCACAACGCCGTCTTCGTACCGACGACGACCCGCACCCGCGAGCAGTACGCCAGGATCCGGCTCCCCGGCCCCGACCCCCGGTACGCGATCTGCGCCAACGGCGGCCATCTGCTGGTCGACGGCGAGTCCGACCGCGACTGGCAGCGCGTGGTCGCCGGCAGGCTCGCCGACGAGTGCGCCCCGCTCGCCGAGATCCGCGCCCATCTGCTCGCGGCCGCGGACCCGGCCTGGCTGCTGAAGGAGCGGGTCGCCGAGGACCTCTTCGCCTACCTGGTCGTGGAGCGTTCGCTGCTCCCGGACGGCTGGACCCGGGAACTCTCCGCCTGGGCGGAGACGAAGGGCTGGACGGTCTCCCTGCAGGGCCGCAAGATCTACGCCGTGCCGAAGCCGCTCACCAAGAGCGCGGCCGTCCGCGAACTGGCGCGGCGCACCGGAGCCGAGCGCGTCCTCGCGGCCGGCGACTCCCTCCTCGACGCCGATCTGCTGCTGGCGGCGGACCACGCCTGGCGCCCGGGCCACGGTGAACTCGCGGACACCGACTGGGCGGCGCGGCATGTCACGGCGCTCGCCGAGCGGGGGGTCGAGGCGGGCGAGGAGATCCTGCGCCGGTTCACCGCGACGGTCACGGACGCGGCGGGGTACGCGGCCCGAGCCGCCGCGGGGGACGTGGTGGGGGACGTGGTCGGGAGGGTGCGTACGGTTCCGGGAGGGAAGGCCGAGGGCGCCGGGGCAGCGGAGGGCACCGGGAGTGGCGAGGGAGCCGCTGGGGCGGCCGGAGGCGCGTCCGCGGAGGCCACGGTCACGGTACGGACGACGGTACCTGCACCCGGCGGAGCGGACTCGCCGACCGCGCTGTAGGCGGGGAGCGGGGAGCGGGGAGCGGTGAGGCGGGCGGTTCGGGGACCGGGGGCCGGGGTCGCCCGCCGGGATCGGCTCCGGGGTCGGACGGTCGTGCGGCTCGGCGAGATGGCGCAGGGGCACACGAACGCAGCGATCGCGGCCCGACTCCATGTGTCGCTGAGCGCGGTCGAGAAGCACATCAACGCGATCTTCGGCAAGCTGGGTCTGACGGGGGAGTCGGCGGCGGGATACAGCCGTCGGGTGCTGGCGGTACTGCGCTACCTGGACACCTGAGGGCGTGCGCGCCCCGGCCGGGCACCGGCAAGGGCACACCGGCACCGGCATCGGAGCGGCGGCCTCGTACCGGGGGCCGCAGGTCCCTGGCACGGGGCTGAGTGCTCACATGGTTGGTGGCCGGTAGTCAGACGATGACAGATGACAAATTTCGTCATCTGTCATCTGGTGACTGTCAGTCGTGCGTCATCAGCCGCAGCAGCCGCCGCCGCAGCAGCCACCACCGCCACCGGCGGGTGCAGGGGCCGGCCCCGTGCTCGTCCCGCCCACGGCGACCGCCGACAGCAGCTTCACGGTGTCGTCATGCCCCGCAGGGCAGGACGCGGGAGCGGAGGACTCGGCCATGGGCCGACTCAGCTCGAAGGTGTCGTCGCAGGTGCGGCAGCGGTACTCGTATCGGGGCATGGGGACAGGTTAGCCCGGCCGTCAGCCCTGGCGACCGGCCTCCGGGAGCTCGCGAGCCCGCATCCGCTCGACACGTGCCTGCTCCTCCGTCGCCGCCTCGTCAGGGTGGCGGGCCTTCCAGTACGGGTTGTCGTGGGGGAGCGTGCTGCCCACCCGGCCGTACATCCCGAACCACATCAGCATGATCCCCACGACGAAGCTGAAGAGGACGTTCTGGATGCGGAAGTTGAGGAAGTTCGCACCGGTGTCCAGCAGGCCGAGGTTCACGAAGCCGCTGAGGATGAAGAGGATGCCCAGCACCATGTTCAGCGTGGAGGCGAAGTTCCCGCCGATGACCATGCCGACGAACAGCAGCAGTCCGACGCAGATGGACAGCACGCTCAGCGCGCCGTTGGTGTTCAGACCCGCGACGGTGTCGTTCCCCGTGTCGAAGAAGCCCAGGTTGTGCGTCAGCCCGAGGATCCCGAAGGCCAGCAGGATCAGGCCCATGAGTCCGGCGCCGTAGCGGTAGACCTGGTTGAGCCTGTGGTCCACGGGCAGATGCTCGTCCAGGGCGACGTGCAGGCCGCTGGGGTTCGGCGTGGCCTGCGACGAGTGCGTGGATGCCATTGCGGCCTCCTTTGGCCGTGCGTACCTCCATACAGGATCCGCCCGCTCCGGCACACGGACAAACGGGCGGCACAGGTGAGCGGGGCGGGGCGCTCCGGCCGCGTGCGGCGGTACGGACCGTTGTCCTCGGAAGGGCGCGTCCACCGAAGGCGGCGGTCGGCCGAGCCCGGGTGCGGCCCGTCGACGGAAGCTCCGACGGAGGGGCCCTTCCGGTGGCCTCAACCGCGTGGTCGAGGCCGCCGAAAAGCGGCGGGCGTACGCCCCTGCCCAAAGTCGGCGGGCGACGGATGCCGGACCAGCGGGCGACGGGGCGGCGCGGACGGACAGCGGCGGGCGGACCACTGCCGGCCGGGTCAGGCCGCCGATCCGCGCTCGCCGCGGATATGGGCCACGACGCGGGCCACACTCTGCCGTACCGCCTCCAGCTCGGCCAGGAAGTGCCAGTAGTCGGGGTGGCGCCCCTCGAGACCGGCGATCGCGCGATCGAGCCGGGCCACGGAGTCGTCCAGCGGGCGGGCATGTCGCGGATCGGGCGTGTTGCGTCCGGCCATGGCGAGGCGCTGGGCGTCGCGGATGGTGAACCGGGTGCGCTGGATCTCCTGCTCCGGGTCCTTGGCGACGGCGTCGAGACGCCGCAGCCGGTCACCGGCGGCCGAGACGGCCTCGTCAGTGCTGTTCAGCAGGGCCCGGACCGTGCCGAGCAGGGCCGTGGCATCGGGCCAGCGCTGCTCGTCGCGCGCCTTGGCCGCCTCCTTCAGCTTCTCCTCGGCCCGGCGTACGGTCTCCTTCGCCTCCGCGGGCACGGGTTGCAGGTCCTGCCAGCAGGCGGCGGTGAATCGGCGGCGCAGCTCGCTGAGGACGGGCTCGACACCCTCGGCGCGCGTGGTCAGGGCCTGAGCGCGGGTGCGGAGTGAGACCAGGCGCTTGTCGATCTCGGCCGCACGCTCCGGAAGCCGCTCGGCCTCGGCCCGAATCGCCTCGGCCTCCCTGACGACCCGGTCAGCGCGCTGCAGGGTCTCGGGCACGCCGTGGCGGCCGGCGCCCTCGTTGAGCCTGGTCAGCTCGGGGGCGAGGGCGGCGAGCCGGGCGGCGAGGTCGTCCGCGCGCACGCCCGAGGCGCGCACCGCGTCGAGGGCGTGGCTCGCGGCGAGCAGCGCCTGCCGGGCCCGCTCCACAGCGGGGGCGAGCCGGGCCAGCTGGGTCTCCGCCTTCTCGAGCAGCGGCCCGAGGCCCTGAGCGAACCGGTCCAGCTCACTCTTGACCCGTACCAGCTCGTCCTTGGCCCTGGTCAGCTCCGTGTGCGCGCGCACCGCCACCGACGGGTCCAGATCGTCCCGGTCGAGGTCGTGGGCGTCGACCGCGGTGATGTACGCGTGGCTGACGTCGTCGATCCGCCGCCCGAGCGCGGCGAACTCCTCGACGGCGCGCCGGGCACCGGGAGAGCTGTCCACAGCCGTGATCGTCTCGATGGTGATCCGCAGGTCGCGCTGGGCGGTGTCCAGTTCGTAGAAAGCCGCGGCGGCAGCGTCCTTCGCGGCCTGGGCGTCCGCCCGCCGGCTCTCGCCACGACCTCCGAACCAACGCCGTGTCCCGCCTCCCGCGAATGCGAAGGGCAGCGAGGCGACCACCAACGGCAAGGGCAACAACACCAGGGCGGCCACATCCCGCACGACACCCGCTCTTGCCTTCGCTCCTGCGTGCGGCCGTGCGTGTGTCGCCGTCACATCCCTCTCCCGTGCCGTGTCCGCCCTGCCGGTTCATTCTCCCACTGGGTAAGGACGAACACACGGGCCTGTCAGTTCACGCTTCAGGTGACAATCCCGCAGGCACCTGAGCGGAGGCGAACGACGCGGCCGGGGAGCCGCGCCCGCTGTGACGCCGTGCCCGCGAAGCCCCGCGCACCCGTGTGTCTCGCACGCTGGTGGAGCCCGGAGCACCTCCTCGCCGCGTGCCGCGTGGAGTACGTGCCGACGGGGCCGCGTGCCGTGCGGGGCGCCGAACGGTGGCACGACCCCCGCGCGAACGAACCGCGGCGACTCCTGTCCACGCCCGCCCGAGAGCCGCCCTAACGGCTGGCAGCAGGCCCCACCCGCGGCTGCCTCCCGACCGGTCCTCGGGCTCTCGCCCACCACCGAGGATCCCTTGTGATCTGGTTTGCGGCACCCACCCCGGGTCCATGTAGGCTGTTGCCTCATTCTCGGGTGCGTAGCTCAGGGGTAGAGCGCTGCTCTTACAAAGCAGATGTCGGCGGTTCGAAACCGTCCGCGCCCACGCTTTTGACCAGGCGACTGGTCGGTAAAGGCCCAGGTCAGAGCGCATGCTCCGCCTGGGCCTTACGTGTTTCACTACACCCTAACTAGGGTCTGGCTACTCTCGAACCCAGCCTCACTACAGCAGCGCGCCTCCTAAATACCTCCCAACGGATCATGAGCGGATGGGCAGGTGAGGGCGTATATAGCGGCGACCCCCCTCCGCGGTCTGGAGGGGGGTCGCCTTGTGCCGGGGGGCGCTGGCTACGGGGCCGAATCCAAAGCAGCGGCCCCCGGCACGTTCCTGGGGGATGACCGTCTCCTTGCCGAACTCGGAGGGGTCAACCGGCTATTCACCCAAAGAGGTGAACAGGCGTTCGATTTCCGCAAACTGCACCCAGCCTCGCGGCTCATGCCGTCGCGCCGCGGGGGTGAGGGTCTCGCTCGCCTCAGCATTCCTTGATCGAATAATGCCTCAAATCTGCTGCTGACTTACGATCTTGATCTGGCTGAGCGTTCTGGAGTGCCAGCCGACCAGCCTCAGTGGATCCTCGACGCCCGCCGGCAGATCGGCCTACGCGTCCGTGATGCCCGCATGTACGCCGATCTCACGCAGGAGAAGCTGGCGCACCGCACTGGCATCGATCGCTCCACTATCCAGCGCATCGAAGCGGGTGGAGAGATCAAGGTCAGCCACCTCCTTCTCATTGCCCGCGAACTGCGAGTCCAGTCGCGCGACTTGATGCCATAGGCGGGCCGCCCGGCATGGGGGCCACTTTCGTGGACACATGCAGCGTGCCAGGCTCACTACTCCGTGTCTATATTTCTGGCCAGTTCGCATGCAGATTTCCAGCCGCCGCGTCGCACCCCTGGTCAAGCATGGCCAAGAACATGGACACTGCTGGTGCCGGGCTGCCCCCGGCAGTCGCAGCACCCCACAGGCAGGACCGCGCCGATGACCGACAGGACAACACCTCCCCCCACCTCGACCGAGAGAACCGACCTCGCCGACCTCGTGCGTGACCGCATGGCCGAGCTCGGCATCGGGCTCCGGCCCCTCGCCGCCGCCAGCATCGACCCGGAGAACCCGGCCGGCGGCCCACTCTGGACACGCCCCACGCTCCAGAACTTCCTGGGCGACAGAAAGAGGATCAAGGCCCCCGGGCCTGCCGAACTGCGCGCACTTGCGGCCGCGCTCCAGCTGCCGCTCCGCGACGTCCAGGACGCCGCCGCGGCACAGTTCTTCGGCATGGACGCCCTGTACTCGCCCGACGAGTCGGTGCGCGCCATGGTGCGCAATTTCGAGGCCCTGGGTCCGGAGGACCGCCAGAAGGTCATCGCGCTCATGGAGCGATTCCGGAACGGCTGAGGCGCCCGAACCTGACGCGCTGACAGGTTTGCGCTCTACCTGGCGGAACACTCGGGGCCGATGCATGATGTGGCTTCGCCCGCGCATGGGATTCAACATTCCGGTTGCTCGTGGGATCGAATGTGTGTGCGATCTGCGATGTAGCTGGGGGGAGCAGCGCCTTGAAACCACAAGCGATCATCAAGGTTCGATACCGGTTCGCGGAACCCGGCGAACTGTCGGCCGGCCGCGTCGCCGACATCCGGCCAGGCTCCGAGCCCGACAGTGTCCACGCCATCGTCGAGCCCGGAGAGGCCACACAGGAACTCCTCGACGAACTCACCGAACTCCAGACATCCCAGATGAGGAGCGGGCAGTGGTACCGGCTGCCCGACACCGCCGAGAACCGCATCCATCCCCGCCGCGTCCTCAGTGCCGGCTGGCGCCTCACGCCCGCGGAAGAGCTGCCCGACGGCAGCCTCTGCCTGTCGGTGGAGGCGCCGGGCCGCCACACGTGGCACGTCCAGGAGGGGCATGCCAGCCCGCTAGTGGCAGCACAGTTCACCTGGCTGATCACCAGGATGGTGCGGAACGAGATCTGGATCCAGGAGAGGGGAACGGGCGCCGAGTAGGCGCCGTTGCCGCCCGCCGCGGTCCGCCGAACGCGGCGGGCGGCGGTCATGGGGTGGCGGCCTTCGCCGTGCGGTAGGCCTGCCGCAGGGAGGCCGCCTCATCGCAGTCGACGTTCGTCGCGCGGCACGGCTGGCACGCCTCGGTGTGGGCGATGAATGCACGGTAGGCGGCGAGGAGGGCAAGCTGCCCGGCGTCGGCGTGGGCACGTAGGGCGCGCTCGAGTGGCCGGCCGTCTGGGTTCTTGGTGCTGGTGGCTCTATCCTCCGGCATGGCGATGCTCCCTGAAGCGTTGCCCGCGCCCCGGGGCCGTTCGCGCGGCCGCCGGGGTCCTTCCTTACTGGGGTATACCGCAGTACACCGCACTTTACTGCGGTCGCGCGGTATACGGCAGTTACCTAGCGTCAACTGCATGAGTGTGGATCTTGACCGGACGCGGCCGGTGTGGAAGCAAATCGCCGCGATCGTCGCGGGTCGGATCGAGGACGGCACCTACCCGGTCGGCACGCGGGTTCCCTCCGTCGTCGAGCTGTCCGCCGAGTTCGAGGTGGCGTCGTCGACGGCGCAGAAGGTCATGGCCTGGTTGAAGTCGGATGGCCTGGTGCGCAGCGAGGTTGGGCTCGGGACGTTCGTCGCGGACCGGCCGGCTGACGGTGGCTCCCGATAGCCTGACGGCATGACAGGGGTGGGGTGGTCTGCGGCCGAGGTGAATGCGGAGATCCGGGCGCTGTGGCCGCCTGGTGCGGACGCGCCGGTGGACCGGGACGCCTATCACCGGCTGCTGGTGGAGTGGGCGCGCGCGGTCGAGCGGGAGCGGCAGGCCGGGCAGCGGCTGGCGGCGTAGACCTACATGCGCGCGCATGTAGGTCTACTGGTAGGTCTAGCCGCGCTCGTAGCGGTGGCCGCAGGACATGCAGCGCGGGCGTCCGGTGTAGCCGGTGACGACTCCTTCCTTGGTCATGCAGACAGCGCCGTTCGGTGCGGTGTTATCCCCGTCGAGGACGAACCACGTCTCGCCGCAGCTGCAGGTTGCTCCGTCGTAGGCGGGCTGGGCAGCCTCGGGCCTACGGTCATCCAGGTTGGTGATGTCCATGCATTCAGAGTCGACTACGCGCAGTGCCGCCCCCAAGGGGAACCGGTGAGGAAAGTAGACTCCCGGCGTGGCTGTTGAACTTTCACCCGAGCTGGTCGAGCTGGAGACGCGCGCCTGGCAGGAGATCCAGGCCGGACAGCTGACGACCGAAACGGCAGAGGCCGTACACGCCGCAGTCGTCGCACACGCCGAAGCGACAGGGCAGGACCGGCTCGCTGTAGAGACCGAGCTGAAGCGGACCGTCAGACACCCGGAGTAGTTGACGCCTCTGGGTCGATCAGGTCCGGCAGCTCCTCGCCGTGGCAGACGCCGAGCGCGCATCCGCCGCCGAGGTCGTGGTGCTGTCGCTGCTTCTCCGCCAGCTCGTGGGCGTACCCGTTCATGAGCTCGGTCGCTTCGTTCGCGTCGACGCCGTTCTCGACGAGGCGCCGGAACAGCTTGTACGAGGGTGCGTTCACGTCGACGGCCACGTCTTCCTCCGGGGTTCGTCCCGCCCGTCGGTCGCTGTCCCCGTGGGGCCGGCGGGCGGGTCCGAGTGCCGCGCCCAGCCAGAGGCGCGAATGGGATGCGGCCCAGCCAGTGTCGCACGAGGGGCTGACAGCGGGCAGTTGGACGTGGCGCCGACAACGAGCGATCGGGCTTGACGACAAACGACCACAACGGAACGCTACCCGCCGGTCACGTCACGTTTCCGTCACCGCGACCGTAAACCCTCCCGCCCCACCACAACGCGACCACTACCGTCCACCACACCAACCCACCCGAAGACACCGAAAGGCGCCCTCTTGACCCCGCTCCACAAGGCCACCGCCGTCGCCATCAGCGCCCTCGCGCTCGCCGCCCTTCCCACCGTCGCCATGGCGGACCAGCCCTTCAAAAACTGCACCGAGGCCTACAGCCAGGGCTACGCCAACATCCCCAAGGACCACCCGCGCTACGGGCCGCACCTGGACCGCGACAAGGACGGCATCGGCTGCGACAAGCCGCCGGCCGACTTCACCCCCGCCACCGAGGGCGAGAGCGGGCAGGCCGAGGCTGAGAGCGGACAGGCCGAAGCCGAGAAGACGGCTTCGGACACTTCGGGCACTGACGAGACGTCACTCGCCGAAACCGGCGGGACCAGCACCACCCCGTGGATCGCGGCCGGCGGCGCGGCCGTCGTCCTCGCCGGAGGCGGCCTGGTGGCCTTCAACCGCAAGCGCCGAGTGTCCAGCTAGTGCGGTAGGCGCTCGTCTCAGGAGAGCGACGAAAGGCCCCTCCCGAAGGAGGGGCCTTTGCCGTGCAGGCGTTGAACGCGACCAGCGCATAACGTTCCCTTACTCGCTGCCTTCCAGCTGGAGCCTCTCGGCCAGCTTGGACGCAAGGGCGTAGGCGGGGTGGTTGTCGAGCTGGCGCCGGCGGCGGTTGTAGCGCTGGGTGGTGCGCGGGTCGGAGTGGCTGACGGCGTCTTGGACGTCTTGGAGCGGCACCCCGTTGGCGAGGTTGTCGGTGATGAACTGGTGCCGCAACGTGTGGGGCTTGATCGTGGCGGCTTGGGGGATGTCGGCGCGGCGGGCGAGGACTCGGAGGTGCTTCCACACTTCGGGCTGTGTCCAGCGGCGACCGGACTCGGTGGCGAACAGGGGGCCGTCAGTGCGGTCGCCGAGGTAGGAGAGGAGCGCGTCGAGGGCGAGCGGCGGGACGGGCGCGGGTCGCTTCTTGCCGCCCTTCTGGGTGAGGGGCAGGGTGCGGTGTCCCCGGTCGTAGCCGAGCTGGTCGGCGTTGAGGGAGAGGAGTTCGTCGACGCGGGCGCCGGTGAGGTAGAGGAGCATGACGAGGGCGTAGGAGCGGGGCGCCCAGTCGCGCGCGGTTTCGACTAGCCGCATCGTCTCCTGCTCGGTCATGCCCTCGGTTGGCGAGTAGTCGGGGTCGACATAGGGACGGTTGACGGCGGCGAACGGGTCGGAGTCGACGGCCTGAAGCCGGGCGGCGTAGGTGTAGAAGCTCCCGGCCGCCGCGAGGGCCTGCGCCTGCGTCGTCTCCGCCGGAGGCCGCCCGTTCCTCGTCGGCGTCTTGGCGAGGTGCTTGGCGTAGGCGTCGGCGAGCGGCAGCTTCGCCTGAAACGGGTGGATCTCCGCCGAGCGGGCGTACTCCTCCCACGCCTTGAACGTGCGGACGTAGGCCCGCCGCGTGTGCCGGGACTTCTGCCGCGCCACCCAGCCGCCCGCGATGGTGGGCAGCGGGTCGCCGTCGCCGTAGAACTCGGCGAGGTGGTCGGCGAGTGCGCGGGCTTCGTCGGGCCAGTCGTCGCGGGGGTCGTGCCGGTCGGTCGACAGCTCCGCCGACTGGCGCGGGACGAGGGCGGTCACGATGAAAGCCTGATGTCCAGGGCGGCCACACGGATGGTCGACACGGCACTCTCGGCCGTCTGGAACTCGCCCCAGATGGCGACCACGTGTGGCTCCCATGCCTTCTGTCCTGCTTGCCGCCATCCGGGCGCAACCAACTCTCCTCGCGCACAGTGCACGGCGAGACGGTGAAGCGCCTCAAAGCAGGCCGCATGGAAGTCGTCCCACAGGGACCTGTTCTCGCGCGTTCGCCAGTCCGGACGGGTCTTGCTGCGCGCCCAATCCCATGCTCCGATCACGGTAGGCGGCACCGCGACGCCTCTATCGTGATGTGGATCAGTCCCGTGATAGAGGCCCACTTCTTCGATCCTTTGGGCCATCAATTCCAAGATCTGCTCTGGATGCGGCGCTTCCATGACACTCCTTTCAGGTATGGGATAACTGTCATTATCAACCATAGAGTTGGGTGATCGCCAGCACTTCAGCACCTTCGCTACGTGTGGGTTATCGAGGGCTGGGGGTGCGTTGTCGGGCCCGCCCCTAGACTCCTGTGTCATGACTACGTACAACGGGCAGGCGACCCTGATCACCGAGAGCGGTGCAGAGATCAGCGTCGTCGCAAGCCTTCGGAACCAGCAGACGGCGATCGACGGATGGAGCGGCACCCTCACCATGCCGTCGGCGGCGCGGACGCCGGAACTGCTGAACTTGCTCAAGGGGCGCCTGCTACTCAGCACGGGGCGGGAGGCCGGGTTCGATCGTCCGAACACCTCCGACTGGATGGGGTCTCCTGCCGGATCCTTCCGTATCAATATCGTGGGCAACGACGGAGACGTGCCCTTCTGACCCCGAGCACAGCAAGAGGCCCCCACCGCCGGAGCGGTGGGGGCTCTGTCATTCCTCCGGCACCGGGTCCGGTGGGGGCTGTGGTTGTTCGGGGGCGTGGCCCATGTCGACGAGCGTCCCCAGGTCCGCGGCAGACTCATCCACCCGCCGCTGCACAGGACGCTCCGACGGGAGTTCGCTCATGGGAGCCTCCTGTATGCGGCGGTAACGGCAAACGCGCTGAGACCGAGGAGTCTGCGGCTCTCGGACGGCTCGGGCTGCGGCGCCCCGTCGCGGCGGCACACCAGCGCGTCGGGGTCGTTCTTCGGCGGCTGGAGACTGTACCCGTCCGGGCAGGTCTGCCCGTCGCGGCCGTCCTCGCCGTCTTCGCCCGCAGGCCCACGCTCACCTCGAGGCCCTGCCGGTCCCGGTTCGCCTTGCGGTCCGGGAGGTCCGGCCGGGCCGGCTTCCCCGTCGGAACCATCGGCGCCCGGTGATCCGGGTACGCCGGTCTGCCCGACACCGTCCGTACCGTCGGCGCCTGGGGAACCGGATGGGCCGGGCGGCCCGGTGGGGCCAGCCTCGCCAGGCGGCCCGGACGGACCCGGCTCCCCGCGCTCTCCCGGCGGGCCAGACGGACCGACCTCGCCGCGACTGCCCGGCTTCCCCGCCACGGGCGTGCCGCCCAGCTCCTGCACCTGCTGGGCCAGAGCGTCGCGTGCCTCATTCGCCGTCTTGAGGTCGTGCGCCAGGCCCTGCATGGTGATGACCAGCCACGCGAACGCGGCCAGACCGACTGCGACCGCCACAGCGAACGCCACGTCCGAGCGCCGGCGGTGCGCTGGTGTGGTGCGCTGGTGTCGTGTCACGCTCCCGCCCCCTGCGTGTTCATGTAGACGGTGAGGAGTAGCAGGAGCACGGGCGCGACGAGGGCGGTGAAGATGAGGCGCCGGTCAGAGGCGCGACGGTCGGCGATCCGCTGGGTTTCCTCACGTCGCTGCCGCGCCTCCTGTGCCCGTTCCTCCTCGATGCCCTTGACTCGCTCGAGGATCTGCCTGATCGCTTCGTCGCGGGCTTGCTGCTCGAGCTGGTACCGCTCCATGGAGACTTTGCTGTCGAGCCGTGTGCCCAGCTCCCGGAAGTCCTCCTTCAGATCTTGGCGGACGTCTTCGAGGCGTCTCATCACCTCGCCGAGAGTCGGGTCGTTCGGCACGTGCTAACTCCACTCAGACGCTCGTCGGCTTGGCCGGGGCGGGGGTGGGTGACACCTGCCCGCGGGTGACGAGTGCGAGGACGGCGAGCACTGCAGCGTTGAGGGCGCCGACGGTTTCGGGTGCGGTCTCGAGCCCGTAGGCGGCGAGGAGGGCGACTCCGGCGGCGACGAGTCCGGTGAACGCGGCCGGTGCGACGGGGCGGGTCACGGCGGCGGTGGCTGCGGCGAACACCGCGCTGATGACGGCGACGATCGCACCCGCCTGCTCCGCGCTGAGGCCGAAGTTGAAGCTGACGATCAGCGACAGGGCGGCGGAGATGACGGCGATCAAGAGCGCCGGTTCACGTCCGAAGATCTTCATGGTGGTTCCTTCTCTGGTGAGGGTCAGGCGGCCCAGTACAGGCCGGAGGCGACACGGTGGAGGAGCTTGACCGGGGCGCCGTCGGGGGTGAGGGCGCGGACCTCGAAGCGGAGGTGCCGGTCGGCGGGGATCTGCCCGACGAGGGTGAACTGGTGCCCGCCGCCGCCCCGGTGCCGGGTGGGCAGGTAGCCGGAGGGGTTCTGGCCCTGCGTGTCGGTCAGGTAGAACCGGCCCTCCACCACGGTGCCGTCGGGGGCGTCCTCGAACAGCAGGTGGACGAGGGTGTCATGCCGGCGCGGGCCGGTGTGCAGGATCGGGTCGTTGAACGCCAGGCCCGTCCACTGGGCGCCGATGGGCACGTCGATCGGGTTCGCTTCGTCCAGCAGCTGCGGCATGTCGCCGTCCTCCTCGGACTGCTCGGCCGGCGCCGGCGCCGGCTGGGTGGGGGCGGGCTTGTTGGTGGCGCGGCGCACGATCTCCGGGAATACGACCTCCCGGAACTGCTTCACGCGGGCGTCGCCGGGGCAGGCGGTGCCGGACACCGCCCAGGCGGAGTGCAGGCGGTGGTAGCCGTATCCGGGGTCGTCGGCGGTGCGGCAGATCCGGAGGGGGATGTCGTGCCGCTGGTGCAGCCACACCCCGAGCCGGACCAGCTGCTCGACCTGCGCATCGGTCCACGGGTCCGACGCCTTCGTGTTCGACGCGGTCTCGATGGACACGGCACCGCTGCCGTCCGGGCGCCGGTTCGCGCCGGCGTTCGCGTCGGCCCGGGTCTCGGTGCCGATGTACTGGGCCAGGTCGCCCTCGTAGCCGAGACCGAAATGGGACTCGAGGTTCGTCGAGTCCCGCCAGTATTCGTAGGTGCGCTTCGCCGTCCACGGCGCGACGATGCTGTGGACGATGAACTGCGTCGGCCGGATCGCCGGCTGGCTGTCGCTCTCCGGTTGCAGCTCCATCTTGGTGGCGGCCGGATACCAGGCCATGGCACTCCTCGGGGGCGGGTCAGCCGATGGCGGGCTGGGTGTCGATGGTGACCGCGGCTGCGGGCACCCAGTAGCCGGTGAGTCCCCCGGCGGTGATCTGGAAGCAGGGCCTGCCGTTGACGATGGCCCGCCGGTCGGAGGGCGCGTTCGACGGGTTGACGAAACTGACGGTCTTGACGCTGGTCACGTCGCCGTTGGCCGCGACCTTGTACGTGTCGACGGGCACGCTGCCGCCCGGGAACGTCACCGTGCGGTCCGGCCGGAACAGCGTCGGCAGGAACGTCCCTCGCAGGTACGCCTTGGCCCAGTTCTCGCCGACCCACCAGCCCGTGTACGCCCCGGCGGAGATCAGGTAGTAGATGCCGCGGCCCTGGATCCGGCGCCGCATCGACGCGGGGGCCTGCGTGTCGCTGGAGAACGTCACGCTCTTCGACTCGAGGAGCGCGTCACCCTTGCCCGACACCCATGAGCCGTTCGCCGCGGTGTCGAACCGGTACAGCGCGTGCGTGCCGGACTCGAACTGGATCGTGCCGGACACGCCGGGGGCCGGGTAGTCGTCGACGAGGCGCTCGGTGTCGTCGGCGAAGTCCGGGGAGCCGGTCTGCCAGTGCAGCTGCGTGAACAGGTTGATGTGGTGCTGGTGGTAGGTCGGTGCGGGGATGCGGTGCGTCTGGCAGTAGTAGGAGTGCCAGCGCTGATTGCGCAGCAGCGGGAAGTAGCGGGCCATGGTGGTCGCCGCCGCGTCGTACAGGTCCGCCGCGGTCTGGGAGCCGGTCGCCTCCCAGTAGTCCCACAGCCCGAACATCGCGAAGACCATGCCGTTGTACGTGTAGTCGCCCGCGCCGTGGACCGCGCCCGGGTACTCCTGGATCCAGTAGTAGCCGGCCGAGTCGACGTTCGCGCACCACGGGTCGCCTTCGGTGACGAGTTGCAGCGACGCGAGGGCCCCGTCCGCCGCGGCCATATAGGCGGCCTGGTCCTGTGCGCACACCTCGGCCAGTCCGGCGAGCTGCACGAACAGGCTGATCACTTCGCCTTGTGCCATGCCGGAGTACCAGGGCGCGTCGTAGTCGACACCCGAGTGCACGCTGTGGGTGAAGTCGAAGCCGTAGGGGAACCACCAGGCGCCGCGGGCCTCCACGTGCTGGGCTATGAGCCGGTCGGCCTGCGCCCGCGCCCGCGTCAGGAACACCGCCTTCCGTGCCGGGTCGGTCTCAGTGCGGTAGCTGGTGATACAGCCGAGGCCGAACTGGGCCTGCCCGACGGGGTGGTCGTAGCCGACCGTCCCGCCACCCGGGTAGTACAGGTACTCGCCCTGCGCGTTCAGCCGGTACGCCCCCGTCGACGGGGACACGTTCGCCCACGCGACAGGCCGGTCACGCCACGGCCGCATCGACTCAGGCAGACCAGTGACGAGCCGGTAGCCGGCCAGATTCATGAGCCCTCCGGGCATGAGAAAACCCCGGGCCAGTACGGTCCCGGGGCAGCGGTGTGGGTGTGGTCAGGTGGTGCGGCGGGCGACGATGTGCGATCCGGCCACCACCGTGGTGGCCGTGGCGCTGGAGGCGTTCTGCGCCCACCGCAGCTGAACCGTTCCGGCGGTGCCGGCGGTCACCACGTACAGGATCTCCTCGACGAAGGACAACTGGCCGGTGGAGAACACGCCGTAGTTGATCTCCGTGGTGAAGTTGTCCGTGAGGCCGCTGGCTCTGGTGGTCGTGTCCGCTGTCGACGTCGCCGACGACACGGCCGGGCCACGGGAGAACCGCTGCCCGGTGCAGCCTGACGGAAGGGTCCAAGCGCACTTGAAGTCGGCGGCCGCGCTGCCGTTGACGGCCAACCTGACGATGATCTCGTACTCGGAGTTCGCGAGAACGCTGACGAGGAGGTGGTTGTCGTTCTGCAGCGTCGTCGAGCTGGTGACGGACTCGTCGCTGGTTTTGTGGACGTAGTCGACGTCCGCGATCAGGGCATTGAACTGGTCGCGGATCTCCGCGTTCATCAGTGCGGCGGTCACGGTCTCACCAACCACCCACGTTCTCGGGGTTGCCAGGGGCACCAGGCTCACCTCCCTCGTTCGGCGCGTCGCGCTCGGCTTGCTCCTTCGGCGACAACGCACCGCGCGACCGCGGCCTGTTCCAGGCGGTGTCGTCCTCGGCCCACCAGAACCGGCGGGCCTTGTTCGGCTCGGCCGCCACCAGCTGCTCGACGGCGGCCACGTCGTCGGGGAACCGGAGCGGCGCCCAGCCGTCGGGCTGGCAGTCCACGCACCAGAACCGCGGGTCGGCCGGGGAGACGACCTGCGCGGACTGGCACAGCGGGCACTGGGCCAGCCACCGACCGGCGTCCACCCGGGCGAGCAGCAGCACGTCGGGCTGCCACCCCTCGGGCCTGGGGAGGCCGCGTTTCTCCGCGTTCTCCAGGTAGGCGATGACCCGCTCTGCCGGTGGGATCAGGTCCCACGCGTCCGGTCGGAGCGGCGGCGGCGGGGCGTAGAAGTCCTCCGCGGTCGACACGGTCGGTACGGCCACCTGTTCCCCCTCTCAGTAGGCCAGGCGTGTGGTCTGGTCGAGCTGGCTGTAGGTGGAGCTGTTCAGGACCCACACGGCGTCGGTCTCCGCCCGGCTGACGTGGAAGCTGATGTAGTGCTGCCGGGTGCGGATGATCTCGGTGTAGCCCTCGATGGTGACGGTGGCGCTCGAGGCGGCTGCCTCCCCGGGCAGGCCGGTCACCGCAAGCGCCGTGGAGACGTCCGCGTCGAGCAGCGCCCGGTAGGTGGCGAGCGGCAGCGTGTAGGCGTCGACCGGGACCTGTCGCATCTCCGGCGGCGGGTCGGCGAACCGGTTGACCAGCCACTGCAGGGCGTCGGCGACTTCGTTGTCCGTCTCCTTGACCAGCGTCAGCGACTTCGGGTACGGCCCGTAGGCGTCGATGCTGTCCTGGTTCGAAACCCGCTGGGTTGCCCCGCCCGGCCTGGTGCCGGTGGCGATGTTCACCAGCTTCTGGTCGTCGTCGTCGAACCGGACCTGGTCGGTGTCGAGGTCGGCGTGTGCCAGGCTGATGGCCGGGCTGGGGTTGTAGCGGACATCGCGGGACTGGAGGATCACGGTGCCGCTCGCCCGGTCGGCGATGAGGATGCCGCCCTCCGCCGCGGCCACGTCCTGTAGATGCTGCAGGGCGGAGGTGCCGAGGCCGGCCTGGGAGCCGATGCCGCCGAACGTGCCGCCCGTCGCCGACACCGTGGCGCCGACGTAGGACGCGATCCGAGCCGCCCGAGCGGCGCCGGTCTCGCCGATGTGCAGAGTGCTGCCCGTGGTGTAGTGGCCGACGTACTGGGCGATGTCCCCGCTCGGGCCGGGGGCGTAGAACGCCAGGTGGGACAGCTGCCCGTTCCACATGCGGCCGTTGACCCACGATCCGACCGTGAGGTGCCGGAGCCGGTACATCAGGTCCACGCCGACGGCGTAGTCGACACCGTCGACCCACACCGTGCCCGCTTCCTCGTCGTAGACGAAGTGGTGCTGAGCCCCGTCGGCGAGGTTCCCGGTCGACGGCGCTGACGAGGTGAGGGCCTCGCCGGTGCGGGTGGACTGGATCTGGAACAGGCCGGACCCGTTCAGCGAGAACACGATCTGGTACCGGTTGTCGGTGGACGTCAGTCCGCAGATGACACGGTTGTTGGTGCTGGTGGAGAACCAGCCTTCGACGAAGATGAACGCCGACGACGACCGGGTCTCGAAGGTCTGGCCGAGGTCGCCGGTCAGGTACTTGCCGTTGCTCGCGTCGGGCGGGGTCAGCGTCAGCGCGCCCTGCCCGTCCGGGCCGGCGTCCGCGCCGCCGCCGAACGACAGCTCGCCGCCCGTGCCGAATGAGGCTGCGGCCAGCGTGCCGGCGGTGGTGCCTGACAGGTCACCGGCCGCGCTGCTGTCGTCCGCCTCGGTCAGCGGGTAGTAGCCCAGCGGGCCGTCGAGGAGAACCTCCTGGGACAGCATCGTCTCCAGCGACCCCCGGCTGAGGGTCTTGAACACGTCCGTCGCGGTGATGGCGGCGGTGGCGTGCAGGCCGGACCACTGGGTCGGCCAGCCGTTGACCCCGCCGAAGAACCTGGGGTGGAACTGGGCTCCGTCCGGATCGAACGCCGTCGCGGTGGCGCCCTCCTCGAGCTGGACCGCGTCCACGTAGGCGATGTCCCCAGCACCGGTCGGGGTCTGCGGGTTGATCCGCAGCTGCAGGCTCGGCTCGGTCGCGACGAACGTGACGGTGACCCGCTCCCACGCGTCATTCGTGGTCGAGTACGAGCCGAACGCGAAATCCGTACCCGTACTGCGTGTGGCCAGCTTGAGCCGAACGGCCTGGTCCCCGGCAGGGACACGCACATACGCCGACGCGGTGTAGGTGGTGCCGACGTCCAGACCGTACACGTCGGTGCGGACCGACTGCGACGACACCGCGCCCCAGGTGCAGCGCATCGCGCCGGTGCCGTGCTGGACCGGGCTGGTTACTCGCGCGATGGCGGGGGTGCCTGATGACGACCAGCCGGACGTGTCCGTCTCAAAGCCGGTGTTGGTGATCAGGTTCTTCGCGGTGGTGATCTCCCGCACCCGCAAGGGCACGCCCTTGCGGACGTCCGGGTAGTACGGCGAAGAGGCCCGCCCGGCGGTCAGCGCACCGTCCTCGTTGTCCAGCGTGAGCGAGCACGTGGAGGGCTGCGTCTCCGACTGCTCGTTCTCCGTGCCGCGGTTGCTGATGCTGACGCCGCGGACCATGTCGGCCCGCCCCGTCACCTCGGTCCACGTGATCGACGCGACCGGGGTGGTGACCGTCGAACCGAACCCGAGCTCCACCACCAGCCGCGCCATCCCCTACCCCCTCTCGAAGCTGAGCGGCCCGCCGCCGTTATTCCGCTTGAACGTGGTCAGCACCCGCTCAACCTCACGGCCGGCGGCCATCGCGTCGATCGGCCCGGCGATCGTGACCGGGGCGTGGATGATGACCGTCCGCCCGCCACCGCCACCGGTCATCGCCGAGGCCCTCGGCGGGGGCACTGCCGCCATACCGGGGTTGAACTGGCCAGCGTTGATGGCCCGCAGCAGCGGCAGATACCGCTTGGTCTGCCTGGCGTTGACGACGAACTCGTTGTCGGACAGCCGTGTCGGGATGCTGTCCGACGTCTCCGTACCAGGGCCCCGCACCAGACCGCCGCGCGACCTCCAAAGCGGCTTCTGTACACGCTCCTCCACCGTCCGCAGCACCGTGGTGATGTACGTGGTGGCAATCTTTCCGTTGATCGTGTTCATGCGCCGGTGGGCTTCAGCGACGGCGTCCTTCAGCTGGTTGATCTCCGCACGGATCTTGCCCTGCTTGTCGAGGGGTGCGTTCTTCAGGCGAGCCTGGGCGTCTTTCAGCTTCGCCTTCAGGTCGTCCGAATTTGCCTTGAGCCGGGCCGTCTTGTCCGGCGTGCGCAGGATCTGATCCGCCAGCGCCTTGGCCTGCGCCCGTGTCAGACCCATGCCCCGGGCAGACTTCTCCAGCTCACCGCGACCGCGCTGGTAGACCTTCATCGCGGCTTCCCACGACCCGGTCTCCGTGTACTTGGCCTCAACGGCCTTCATCGTCGTAGCAGCGATGGCGTCAAGGGCCGCATTGTTCGCACGGCCCTTCTCGGTGTTCTCGTCGAGAGTCCGCCCGTTCTGCTTGATCGCCGCGGTTGCCGCGTCGATGGCGGACTCCATCGCACGCACGTCACCGCGGGACTGGAGCACCGTCTGATTGAGGGCGTGCACCGACTGCTGAAGCCCGGTAACTCCCTGCCTCAGGGCGTTGAGCTTCCCCTGCGTGGCCACGGCCTGCTCGCCGAACGCGCCCATCGCGCGGGCCGCGATCTCCTGCTCTAGCTTGGCGCCCGCTACAGCGTTCTTGTACTGCGGGAACATGGCCGCGGCTTCGGCGGCTGTAGCGCCGTTCGCGCGCAGAATGGCCGTGAAGTCGGCGACGTTCGCCGCAGCTTCGTCGGCGTAGCCGCTGGACACCAGGTCGGCGAGGGCCTGGTCGAGGCCCGCGAAGTCTTCCTTCGTCGCAGCGAACCCCTCGGCACCGCGAGTGAGATCGTCGAACTTTCCCGCCAGGTAGTCGGCCGCCGGGCCCATGTTGGAGAGCGCGATCCACGGCTCGGCGGCCTTCAGCCCCTCGGACTCGACGCGCAACTGCCGGAACTTCTCCCCCATTCCGGCCAGGGTGCCGAACGTGCTCTTCAGTTCGCCGCCGAACTTGCCGGTGAGAGCCAGCTCCTTCAGTGACGTGCTCAGCCGGTCGACATCCGGCGGCGCGCCGCGCGCCTTCTTCGCCAGTTCGTCCACGGCCATCGCCGCGATACCGAGAACGGCGAGGCCAGCACCGGCCTTCTGCAGGACCGTGAACCGCTGCGTCAGCCCGGACACCGCAGCGCTCACCCCGCCGAAGCGGGCCGAGCGGATGAACGCGGCGACGTGCCCCGTCGCGGCCGCGGCCGCAGTCCCGACGAACGCGAACGCCGCGCCGCCGAGCTTGATGAGCTTGAACGCGACGGCGACCTGCAGCAGCGTCGTCACGAGCCCAGACGGCACCGCGGCAGCCAGCTGCGTCAAAGCATTGACGACCTCGAGCATGCCGACACCGACGTCTGCGCCAGCAATGAGCAGGTTGGCCAGGGACTCACCGATATTCCTCAGCGTGTCGGCGACCAGCGGCCCGTTCTGCCGGGCGTAAGCCATGAACTCGCTCAATCCGCCCTCAACCTTGCCCGAGTCGAGGTTCTCAATCAGGCGGACGATGCCGCTGTTCACGCGCGCCAGGGAGCCGCGGGAGAAGTCGCTGAACTTGGCCACGAGCCGGTCAAAGCCGGGCGACTCCATGCCGCCGGCCAGGAGCGTCACCATCCGGTCCAGCTCCGCGCTCGTGCCCCTCACCAAAGGTGTCAGCTTCGGCAGCAGGTTCCCCGCCAGCGCGAGACCCTTGGTGAACGGCGCCATCGTGTCGGCGGCGAGGCTGTCGCTCCACTCCTTGTACTCGTCCTTGAGGACGGACAGGGCGGCGGCCGCGCTGCGGGTGGCGGGCGGCAGCTTCATCATCTGCCGCGCGTACTCCATCTGCGCCTCGACCGCGTCGGCCGAGCGGGCTCCGGACTCCTCCACGGCGTCGGCGTACTCTTCCTCCGCCTCGACGGCCTCGCCCATCGCCTTGATCTGCGGGCCCAGCGCCGCGGCGTACACGCCCACCGCGACACCAGCGGCCGCCGTCGCCGCCACGAGCGGGGCCATCGCCGCAGCCGCGGGGATGGCGGCCGGCGCGAGGGACAGCACCGACTTGCCCAGATGCTCCATCGCCTGGGAGCCCTTGTCGTCAACCTCGCCCAGGCGACGCTGCAGCCGGATCGCAGCGTCCCCAGCCTGGTTGAGGACACGGGACAGTCGGTCGCGGCCGTCCAGGATGAACGTCAGGCTGCTGCTCGCCATCACTCACCCCCAGCAGATGCGGCTCGCGCTTCGGCGAGGTGACGGTCGAGCGCGTCAACCAGGACGTCGAAGTCCTCGATGCTCAACTGGTCGACATCGGCTGCTCGGTAGCCGAGGACGCTGCCGAAGAGGAAGAGGTATTGGGCTCGGACGACGTCGATGTCTGGGTCTCGTCGCCGTTCTCGCCGTTCGACTGGGAGTCGCGCTCGCCTTTTGGGTTGGCGAGCATTTCCTCGATCATCCGCTCGGCGTGCTCACGGTCGAAGGCCGCGTTCGGGAGACCGGACAGCGCGGCGCGAATGTCGTCGACTGTGTCGTCGGATGATGCCGCGGCGATAGCCATGGCGCCCTCGATCCAGTGGACGACCTCGTCCTTGTCGAGACGCATGTAGAGGTCGCCGATCAGTGGGTCGAAGTCGCCAAACCGGAGGGTCGGCACGCCGCGCTTCTTGATGACCCAGGCCACGACGCGCAAGCACTCGAGGTCCTCGTCGCGGATGCCCTGCTCGATCTCGGCCCACTTGCGGTCGATGGTGCGCTGGGCAATGGACGTCTCGGACACGCGCAGCGTCCTGGCGTCGAAGTGCTCGGTCTCCCCGTCCTTCGGGTCGTACACGATGAACACGGGCGTCTCCTAGCTCAGGGAGTTGCGGACGTCGGCAAGGACCCGTGCGACCTCGGACCGTATACGGGGCTGGTGCTTCTGGACGGTCTTGTCCCACCACAGTGGGGTGGTCCACTGGTTCGCCCAGCGCTTTCGGTTGCCGAACACCGGGTGCCGAATGCGGCCGTTCGCGCTGTTCATGACCCACGGCATGTTCTTCAAGTCCGGCGGCAGCTTGGACTTGTCGGCATACAGGCGAGCGCCCGGATTGCCGCCGGTCCGGACCGAGAGACTGACAGCGCGGGCGACCGTGTCCCGCAGCGGCCGAGACGTCGGCGACGGACCGCCCCGCTTCCCGGCCTTACGAGGCTCAGAACGGATCGGCAGGGTGCGGATGGTCTGCTGCATGTCCGCCTTGAGCGGCTCCGCAGCCCGGCGGATACGGCGGGCGAAGTTCGCCTTCAACCGGGAGCCGCCCGCCGCTTTCAGGCGGCGGGACAGCTCGAGGAGCTGCCCCGTCCCGACGACCTGAACAGTGCGCGCCATGGCAGATCAGAGCGCGGTGTCGGTGGAGATGTACTCGATACGCGGCTGGTTCGTCCCGTCGTAGGTCCCGGTGAAGCTGATGGTCGGCCTGACGACGTCGAAGCCCTCCACGGTCGGCGGGGCCTCGTCGATATGGATCGCGGGCAGCACGATGCGGAAGGTCTCGTTGTACGTCGTCTCGATCTGCGGGCCGACGAACTCCCACACCAGACTGGTTGCCGCATCCGACGTGTGGAGGTCGTCCAGCGTGGTCGCGACGTAGTCCATCTCGATCGACCCGGTGATCTTCACTTGGTCGTTCGCGATCGGTTCCTTCTTCAGACCCGACTGACCGGCATAGAAACGGTCCGTGGCCTGCGGGCGCTCGAACTTCACCGACACCTTGCGGATGCCGTCCAGCGCCGTCTCCGACGAGTACGTGCCCGCCTTGACCGCCATCTGCCCGAAGTGGAACGGCGACATCGACGCGTAGCTGGCTGTCGCCAGAGTCTCCGACTCCGAGCAGTCCTTGCCGTCGATCTCGAACGTCGCCATCAGCATGCCGGCGATGTCGCACGAGAACTCCGCCGCAACGACCTTGCAGCCCACGAAGCTCTTGTCCGTCACCGTCCCCGTGGTGAGCGGCACACCCTTTTGGATTGTCAGTGCCTTGCCGATGGTGTCGGTCAGGGTGTGCGTCTGGAGGTAGGCGGTCGTCGTCTCCTGCTGTACCGGCGTCACCGACGTGCCCATGAGCGCCTGCAGCAGCAGGCCCATGTTCTTGTTGGTGACTTCGAGGTCGATCGACCCCGACACTTCCTCCTGCGTCACGACACGACGCGACGACAGCGGCAGCAGCCGGCCCGCAGCGATGCCAGCGCTCTGCGCGGTCGTCTTCTTGAGGACCAGCGACTCTTTGGTGAACTCGATGAACTTCGTCGGCGACACGAACGTGCCGTAGGTCGACTCGGCGGCGATGCCGAGCTGGGCGCCGAGACCCGATCCGATCGCCATCAGACGTCACTCCCCTTCGACGCGGGCTTCGCCGCCGCCGTCTTCTTCGCCGGCCGGGAAGCCCCCGGCTCCTCGACCGACTCCCATGTCTGCGGCTGGCAGACGTAGCCGTCGAACCGGGCGTCCGGCACCTCGACGACCTCGTCGGGCTGCACGGCCCGACCACCCAGCTCCGGCACGGTGACCGGCTCCGGGCCGATGAAGCGCACACGCGCCATGGCAGAACTCCTCACGAAAGGGGTGATGGTCAGATACGGGCCCGGCAGGAGACGCTGAATGCGATGACTGCCCGGACGCCGTCAGTGGTGTTGGCCTGGCGCAGCGACGCGTTGGTCAGGTGCGCCCACAGGACCGCGCCGTTCAGGGTCGGCGCTGCCGGACTGGCGCCACTCGCACGGATCGCGTCCTCGACCACGGCGAGCAACTCGAAGGCCCGCGTCCGGCGGGCCGACACGTCCGAGTCGCCCGTCCATGTGTCGATCCAGCAGAGGATGTCGAAGTCCTCATCTCGGGTGCGGGCGCCCGCAGCGTTGAAGTCCTGCGCCATCTGGACGGACTCTTCGGCGCCCTCCTGATAGCCGACCGCAACGTAGTCCTGCGCGGATTGGTCGCCCACCGGCGGCCCATCCAAGACCTGCACATCAGCCAGATCCGGGGCGGCGCGCAAGACCGCCACGAGCGCATCGATCGCGCCGGGTACCGCGGAGGTCGCCATCAGCCCACCCCCGGCGGCAGACGATGCGGCTCCAGCAACTGCAGCGCACGGTTCGGCACCGCATAGCCCCAACCGGCGATCGGCTCCGACACGTCGAAGTCGCCGGTGCCGAGCTGTGGCCGGCCTGGCCCCTGCTGGGTGCGCCACAAGTGCTGCAGGATGATGCGCGCTGCGGCCGTCATGGCCGCAGGCACGATCCGCCGCCCGGCCGTGTACGTGACCTCAAGTGGCCCGAGGAAGGAGCTTCCGTTGAGACGGCGCACGATCCCGGTGACCGTGTCGACGTCCAGGTCCCCGACGGTGTACGACGTCCCCCCGGTGAGCACAGGTTCCACGGACGTGAGTGCCAGGACTGGCGTCTGCCGCAAAGCCAGCAGGCGCGTGTAGCGGACGTCGTGCTGCTCGGTGACCGTGCGGACCACGACCGGGCCGCAGAGACCCTCGATGCCCGCGGTCACTGCCTCGATCCAGCCGCGGACCTCATCGTCGTCTGTCGTCGTGGTGAGGTTCAGGTGCCGCTTCGCGTCGGCCAGAGACAGGATCCCCGGCGGAGTCGCCTCGCGGACATCGAAGCTGTCGGTATACGCCCCGGCATTGAGGCCGGTCGCCACCCAGCGGACCGTGTGACGGCCCGCCTGCACCGTGGCGTAGTCGTAGGCGTAGATGCCGGTCGACGTCGGCGTCACCGGCGACACCGACACGGTGGTCGCATCCGGCAGGGTGATGGTCAGCGCCATCGCCCCGGCGTTCGCCAGAGTCCCGCTGGAGTCCTTCACCTGGGTGCCGAGCGGCACCACCGCCCCGAGATCGAACGGCATCTCACCCTCCGATCAACGAGGACCCGGTGCGGGCATACGACCGCGGGCCGGCAGCATCCCGGCTCGACACCGTCAGCCCGCCGGGCCGGGAGACATTCAGGTTGTCTGCCTCGGCGAAGTCGTCGCCACCGGCGTCGCGGTGCGACTCCATCAGGAACGACAGGTTCGACTGGGCCACCCATGCGGGCGATGACGCGGTCCTCAACACCGTCCACGCAGCCCCGTCCGGCGAGGACTCCCAGAACAGGGAACCGCCAGCCTCACGCAGCCGCAGCCACGCGTGAGCGACCGCGTCATACGCCGGGAACAGAGCAGAGCCGTCGGCGTATCCGACCCGCAGATACAAGCCCATCGCGTTCTGAGCCCGGTCCACCAGGAACCCGGCATCAGTGCCGCCCACATCCGAGAGCACCAGCAGCGAGAACGATGCCGTCGACGCGCCGTCTGCCGCAGGCGGGTAAGCCCTCAACGCCACCTGCGACCACGACAGCGAGTACACCGACGCCGACCGGTATCCGGCGAACCCCGTCGTGCACGGAATACGGGCCCGGCCGCCGGACTCCACCGGATCCCCATACGACTGCGACCACAGGACCGGGTCGACGACACCGTCATCGAACCCGTCCTGCAGCATCCCGAAGCTGGGCACGGAAACCCCTCTCAGGCCGCGCCGACGCCCTTGTCGCCCGAAGGCCTTCGCGCCTTGTTGGCGCGTTGCGCCCTCTGCTTCGGCTCCGACTCAGCCTCCGCTTCCGGCGCCTCCTTGGCCCGTTCCGGCTCAGCCTTGACCGCGCCCAGCCGTACCGCCTCGGCGCGGGATACCTCGTCACCCGGGGCCGCCCACAGGAAACGCGACGCCGGGTCTCCCTCCTCCACGACCCGAGTACGGTCCTCAGTGAGGTACAGGTGTCGGTCGATGACGATCGTGCCGTCCTGGTCCATGTGCTCACCCTTCAGGTCTGGCTCGTCAGCTCGACGTATTCCACGAGCACGCTGAATTTGCCGGCCGTCAAGTCAGCCGTTCCCACAGTGGCGACGATCGACCGGGCCGCGGTCGTCTTGATCGGCGCCGTAGTGGCGGTGAAGTCGCCCCGCTTCGCACCGGTCGACGACCACGGTGCGCCGGAGATCGCGTCCGCAGCGTTGATGTCCGCCGCAGACTCGACCTTGATGGCCACTGTCGCCGCGCCGCCGGACGTCAGCGCAGTGTCGACGTGGATCAGCGCATCCGTGATGATCGCGGCGGAGGGGATGGTGTCGCCGCGCAGCGTGATATCCCCACTTGCGCCGCCGTCAGTGGCGAAGTCGTACAGACCGCGCGCATACTTCTTGCTTCCCATCGCACTGCCCGCGGTCATCTTCCGCGCGCCAGCAATGACACCCATAGGTCACTCCTTAGTGCCGCGTGGGGCCACCGGCAGAGGTGACCCCACGCGCGAAGAGGTTGAAGGCCGGCCTACAGCCCGGTGACTACTGCGAAGGCCGACGGGCGGTAGTGGATCAGGGCGACGCGGACGTCGGCGCGGAGCGCGAGCTTGCCCTCGACGAAGTACGACGAGTGCGAGTTGCTGACCTGCACGTCGACACCGCGGCGAACCGCCAGCTCCGAGAAGTTGGTGTAGTCGCCCAGTACGGCCTTCGTCGCGGTCGGTGCCGTGGTCTGGATCACCGGCACACCCCAGATGCGCTCTGGGCCTGCCTCCGACGGGTTGCCCCAGATGTACATGCCGTCCGCGGTCCGCAGCAGCCGCACAGATTCCCACTTCGACGGGCGGATGAAGACGTGGGACGGCTCAGCGAACCCAGTGTCACGGATCTGTCGCATCGCCTTGTAGATGGCGTCCGGGATCGGGTCTGCGCCCAGGGCCTGCGTGTTGATGCCCGAGACGTTCTCGGTGCCGCGCAGGTTCGGGGCGGTGCCGTTGCCGACGAGGCACTGTGAGTCGAGGCGCTGCTGCAGCAGGAACGGCAGCCGGTTCTCCACGTAGGAGCGTGCTCGCGCCTCGTCCTCGAAGACCTCGTCGGTGACCGGCAGGAACGTCGCGATCTTCCGAACCTCGCTGGACTTCTCCGTCAGCGCCAGCGCCGATTCACCGTAGGCGTTGCCCTCGGTCGCCTCCGCGGCCGCGTTCGTCAGCGTGGTCTCTTCCATGTACTTGACCGTGCTGAACCCGGTGGTGGTCTGCGGGATGACGTTGACCACGTGCGGGGCCGGACGGGTCGCCATGTACTCGATGCGGCCGGTGCGCGGGTCGAAGGGATCCCAGCCCGCGCCGCCACCGGCGCCGGTCTCGAACAAGGTCTTGAGCTCGATGTCGAGGGTGGCCGAGGGGCCCGCGCTGCCGCGGAACTCCTTCACCGCCACGGAGTCCATCAGCAGGTCGGCGAACGACTTGCGCTGCTGACCGCCCTTGGTCTCCCGGCCGGGCATTGAGCCCGGCTCCGAGCCACGCTCGGTGTGCTCCTCGTGCTGCTTCGCCTCCGCGGCAGCGCGCGCAACAACGAGGAGCTCGTCGACCTTCTTCTTGCAGTCATCGATCTCAGCGTTCAGCTTGCCGATCTCGGCAACCTTCGCTGCGGTATCACCCGCGATCGACTTCACCTTCGACATGTCGTAGTCGGGCCCAGCCTCGGTCAGGATGTCCGCGAGGCTCTTACGCCTGGCGTCAAGCTTGCCCTGCGCGTCCCTCAGTGCCGGGAACTCGACGATCTCTGCAGTCATGACTCTCCGTTCAGATTCCGTTGACGCGGGCGACAGCGGCCATGAGCGTCGAGGCGATCTCGTCCTCGCTCACGGTGGACTGGTCGTCCTCGATGGGGTGCTCAAGCAGGCGCTGCAGTCGCTTCAGGTCGTCGCCGATCCAAGACAGGAGATCGGCAGTGACGGGCGACATGCCCCTGCCCTTGCGCGCGCGGAGAGCCATGACTTCCGTTGCGCGGTCGATGAGGCCGGAGACGGACGCCATTACGTCGGCGGCTTCGTCTCCGAACCTGAGGTTCTTCCGTGCACCGCCGGGGGCCGCACGCAGCTCGGGCGGTTCCCTGTCGGCGTCCATCAGGTGCGCCGCCAGGTGCTTGTAGACGGACTCACGGTCCGCCTCGGGGATGTCAGCACCGCCGCGGGCCCCGTTAAGGGCCGCGATCCCCGCGATGCATGCGCGGATGTTCGCAGGCCCGCCGACACCGTGGTGGTGCGGGAACTTGTAGTTGCTCTTCGCCTCCGGGTCGCCGTCCGGATCCACCCAGGCATACACGGTCCGAAGCTGCGACGGCCGCGCGTCCTCCGGCAGCGCCGCTACCGTCCCCGTCGCGTCCCACGACCTGGAGACCACCTCGGTCTCATGACGCGGGATACCTCGCTTAACGGCGGGCACCCCTGCCACTGACCGGAGCGAACCCCCGTCGTCGGCATCCGAGTCGACGTCCGCACTGCGCCCCTTCGCCGACAGGGTGCGTGTCCCAATTCCAGCACCGAGCAAGACCGGCGACACCTCGTGCACTGTGACACGATCCAAGTAACGGACCTGCTGGCCCTTCTCTTCGCCGAAGCTGTACTCGTTGATGTCGAAGCCGTATGACCACTCCTGGAGGCCGGCCTCGGACAGCTCCTTGACGGTCTCGAAGGTGTCCCGCCCGTGGGTAGTGCTCATAAAGAACTGACCCTCAAGGATGGCCTTCTTGCCCTTGATTCGAATGACGCCCTTACCGACGGGGAGGAGGCCGTCCCACGACTTGTGGCCGTAGGCGCTGATCCGCACCGGGGCCCCATCAGTGAACGCACCATCGCGGGTGAAGTCTCCATCGTGGTCGCGCACGCCAAGCGTCGCGAACACCGCAGTGACCTCTCCCTTCGACTCGTCCTTGATCTCGACCCCGCGCAGGGTTTTGGTGTCCATCACTGCCCCTCCTCGGCGTCATCCGAGTCATCTGGTGAACCGCCTGAAGCGGTGGGTCTTCCGAACTGGTCAACGCCGGGCCTTTGAAGCTGCACGCTGTAGAGGCCGGTATGGGCCAGGAGGCTCCAGTCCTCAGCTCGCACCGCGGCCACCACGCTCCCCGGGGTGTAGCCGGCGTCCGTAAGCTGCCGAATCGTCGATGCCTGCTGCCGCTGAATCTCAGCCGCGTCCTTTCGGTCCTCCCGCAGGAACGCGATGTCGCGGCCGTCGTACCAAAGCTGCGCCCCGGCCGGCGGGGGCACCAGCACCTGCAGCGCCGCTGACGCCTGTCGCCACAGCGGACGGACCGTGCCATCCGCGAACCGACGCCGGGCCGCCGAGAAGTTACCCGCGTTCAGCGCCGAACCCTGCAGCCCCTCGGAGAACCCCACCCACGACGGCGGCACGCCAGCCGCAGATGCGATCCGCGACTCGCCCTTGCCTTGAGTCTGAGAGAACTCCAGCTGCCGGAAGTCGAAGGTGAGCGGGGTGACGTCCGCGCCACCGCCGAGGAACAGGGTCTTGTGCGCGTTCTCCGCGCCCTGGTGCGACGCCTTGAACCGGGCCACGAACTTGTCGAATGTCTCCGGGGTCGTCTCCCGGGCGAACTTCACCACCATCGACGGCAGAGCCGCATTCTGAAACACGCTGTCCTTGTGCGACGTGGCCGAATTGTCGGATTGAATCTCCCGCAATACCGGCGTCAGCCACGACATGCCACGGAACCTTGCGACAGGGTCGGGGATCGGCGAGAAGTGCGCCACCTCATCCGGCAGCAGCAACACCGCCTCGCCCGACGGTGAGCCCATGCCCGTCCTGGAAACCGACCGTGGCTCATACAGGTACCCGACGACCTTCGTGTCCAGCGCGTAGGGATCACCGGAGGCGGACGCGAGAACCAGAGTGACCCAGTCCGGACGCATCCGCACCACCCGCCGACCCGGCCCCGTAGCGGCCTTGCCCACCCGGCCTGCATCGTCCGCGGTCGTGGCGTAGAAGTTCCCCGCCAAGTCCGCATCCTGAATCATGCGGACCAGCAGCTCACCCGTCGTGCCGCCAGGCCATGGAGCCTCCAAGAGCGCCAAGTCCTGCGTGCCGAACAGGTCTCCAGGGCGACCGCCGCGGAACTGGCGCCATGTCAGACGCGCCTCGGAAAACACCATCTGCCGCGCCAGCATGCACGCGAACACCGGCCCATTTCGCTTATACGCGCCCTCGACGTAGCCCTCGAAGTCATTCTCAATCCGCTCGCGGTCCGGCATCGTCGTCGACAGCAACGAAGAACGCAGGCTGTCCAGCGACCAGAACGGCGACTGCGTGAACTCCTTACGGCCTCCTCGAGGCCCGCCGCGCGCGGCGGCGATCCGCTCCAACAGCGTCGCCATCAGCCGGACCCATCCTCACCGGGAGAGCCGGGCCGGTAGACGTCGATACCGTCCACTCCGGCGATCACGCAGAACATGACGTCCGGCATCCGCGCCCTCAGCTCCTGCAGCATCTGGTCCGCCTGCTCGGCCGTCGTACTGCTCGGCAGCCGGATCAGAACGTTGTCGCCTGGGCGGATCACTCTCGCCTCGCCCGCGATCGGCTCACCCTCGCCCATCAGGCACCGCCTCTCGCCGCGCCATGCCTTCCTGCCAGCCGACGCGTACCGCGGCGAAGGTCCATGCCACGACCGCCCACATCGCCCTGCAGACCTTCGCCGCCAGCCAGCCGAGCGCGAACAGCACCCCGGCCACCAGCGTCAACAGCGCCGGGCCGAACCGAATCTCACGAGCTTCCGCAGAGATCCGACCCACCGGAATCCGCTCAAGAACAGCCACCGCAACCCCTCCTAACCCCAGGACACAAGTGGCTCGACCGGGCCCTCCGGCTCTTCGACCTCGGCCGTCAGTCCCCACCTGGCGAGCGTCACGCCCACCAGCGGGCTGATGTCCACGCCCACACCGCGGCGAGCCCACGCCCAGGCCTCACCCAGATCCCGCTTCCTGGCGCCCGCCAGAGCCGTAGAGAGCGGCGCCTGGTCCAAGTGCACGACGTCACCGGACGTGACCGCGTCGTAGAACTGGCCCGTCGCCTGGGCGATCTCCCTCGTCTTCGGCTTCACCACCTCTACGCCGAGCGCACGCTCGAGGTCAGTCAGGAGCGACCCGGCCGGACTGCCCGCATCGACCACCCAGCAGCGAGGCGACCAACGTTCATGCAGGTCACGGGCACGCTCGACCACCCAGTCCGTACCAGGCCGATTGTCGACAACCTCGACATGCACCGCAGATCCGTTCAGGCCAGCCACGCAGATCGAAGCGTGCGACCGCTCCGGCGTCACGTCGATCGCGAACGCCACCGGATCCGACGGCTGACTGTCACCATCCGCGAGAGCCCGCCACACGTCCTCGCCGATCACCGACCACGTGTCCGCCGAATCCGACGGATAGTCGCCGACGCCGAGACGCTCCCGGTTGAAGATCGCCTCACCCATCGACAGCCGCTCCCGCTCCGTGTGAGCCAGCGACAGGCGGTAGCCGAGCGCCGGGTTGGCCTTCGCCACAGACAGTGGCGACCGCGGATCGTCGTGGTCCTGGCAGTCCCGACTGCACTCCGTCACATGCGGGTTGACCGACCACTCCATGTAAGCGAGCGACGGGTCCGGCTCGCCCGACTCCAGCGCGTCCAGCGCCCGTTGCCGCAGCCGGCCGAGCTGCATCGACTGCGGGCCGATCCCCGCGCTACCCAGGTACCAGATCTGCGGGTTCCTCACCGCGGCCATGGTGGGCATGAGCGCGCCCATCGCGTCATCGCCGAGGATCATCGCCTCGTCCAGTACATTCAGGTTGCCGGTGAAGCCGCGACCGGAGCCACCAGAGCGCGCCAGGAACCGGAGCCTGGCACCGTTCATCATCTCGACGGCTTCCTCGCCCGTCGTGCGCCGCACGTTCCGCACCCGCTTACGCAGCGCATCCGTGTTCATGATGAGCCGCTCGATCCGAAGGAACGCCTCCTTGGCGGTCTTGAACTCGTGCGCCGAGTGCAGGATCAACTGCTCACCCAGCAGGAACAGGCCGGCCAACTCACGGGCCTCGATGACGCCGCCCTTGCCGTTCTGGCGCGGGACGTTGACGCAGGTCTCGAACGCCGACCACGAGCCGTCAGGCTGCTCGCCCAAGCCGACGTGAAGGACGAACTTCTGCCACTCATCGAGGACCAGTCCGGCCTCAGCGGCGAGCTCAACGGCCTCCTGGCCGGAGGAGGAGGAGAACGGCGGGAACGTGCAGATCCGGGGGCGCTGGACGCCGCGAGCATCCGGAATCTGGTCAGGCGCCGCGGCGCTTCGCACGGCGAGCTGCGAGGTCATCGACCGCGTCCCCCTCCTCGCCGACCGGAGCCAAGGCCCGGAGGATCTTCATCGTCGCGGCCAGCTCTCGGGCAACGACGGCTCGAGAGGTCGGGGCGTCGGTGTCGTCGAAGGTCTCGGCGAGGGAGATCGCCAACGCCGCTTGGCCAGGAGCGACTTCGGCAACGCGGAGCTGATCGATCTCGTCACGGATCTTGTCGGCGACCACAGCTCCCCCTCACCCGATCAGAGCCAGTTGCTGCGAACCCCGCGGCCCCTTGACGCTGTTGCACACGAAGTGCGCCAGCTGCACGTTCGCGCGGGTGTCGTCACCACCCTCGGACACCGGCACGACGTGGTCGATCGTCGGTGCCTTCGGGTGCGGCACCTTCTGCTTCATCGCCACCCGACCGCCACACAGACCACAGCGACCCTTGTCGCGCTCCGCTATCTCCGCCAGCGTGTACGGCTCCGACACCCCGCCGCGCTTAGCCGCGCGGCGACGTCGGCACTTCGCCTGCCAGTACAAGCGCTGCCGCTCACGAGCCTCAGGCGACAGTCCGCCACGCTGCCCCTCGCCCGCCCGTAGCAGGGCGCCGTAGTGCGCATCCTTGCACTTGCGAGAGCACCACTTCTGATCGCGACGGCGGGGGGTGTAGTTGGCTCCACAAGTGCCGCATTGCCTGGCCGACAGGGTCAAGCGACGGGCGTTCCACTTACACCGCTCCGAGCACCACCGCTGAGTGCTGCGGTAAGGCGTGAACGGGCTACTGCAACCTGCGCAGGCACGGGTGTTGGTCATCTCTGTCTCCCGGAAATGCGGAAGGTCCGAGCCGGGAGACTCGGACCTTCCTACCCGTCGTGATCAGCGACGGGGTGACTATGTGTGATGGATCGTCAGTTGATCTATGTCACTATGCGTGATCGCGATCTTGGTGACTGAGAGTGATTGTCAAAGTTGGACTTGATCAAGGAATGCAGTCAAGATCGTCTTTCAGATTTGACACGCAAAAATTTGGGCGCCAAGGGCTTTGGGGTCGCTCACCTGCACGTTCTTATGTGAGCTCCAGGGCCCCCTCCCCTGCGGGGAAGAGCCTTGCGATCAAGTCATCTCGTCGCGTTCTTTCGGCATCGATCGCAGCGCGTAACGCACCGTGGCATCACGCCTGCTGGCCTGACCGGGTCGGGTGCTGCCGCTGGGTGCACGGTGCCGGGCACCTGCCTGCCACCACTGCCGGTCACTGCCTGCGCTGATGGCTGGGTCACCTGCTGTCACCATGCCCGTGATGCCTGGCGCGTGACGCCCTGTGACCTCTGCTTGGCTTGCTGGTTGTACCAGCGGGTGGCGACTGCGGTCATGTCGTCGTGCCGCATGTCCCGCACTCGCTGCATGACGATGTCCTTGCCTGGGTCGACGGTGATGATCTTGGCGTCAAGTCTCCGGTACTTCGCGAGGGCTTTGGCGCTAGGCATGGTGTGGATCAAGAACACGTTGACCTTGTCGCGGTGCTTGATGGCCTCGTCGATGGCGGCGAACCGTGCGCGGTGAGCGACGGCGAGGAGGGTCTCGTCGTGCTGCCACTGCGGCGCGCCGGGGCCGGCGAGCGCGAGGGCTAGACGGTCGAGGTCGATGATGATGTCCGTCGCCCTGGCACGCGCCGTGATCCATGAACTCTTGCCAGCGGCCGGGGGTCCGGTGATGACGTAGAGCACTGGTCACCACCTGCGTGAGGCGCCTGCCGTCTTGACGGTCATGCGGTTACCTCGCCGGCTGTTGCACCGCCGGTGGGCTGACCGGGCGTTGGCTGGGTCGAGCAGGAGGTCGGGGCGCTTGGAGACGGGGAGCAGGTGGTCGAGGGTGAAGGCGAGCGGATGCTTGCTGGCCTCGGGCCCGGTGAGGCTGTAGTCGATGTCCGTGCCGCAGATCCAGCAGGGGTACTGCATGGCCCGCTGCTGGTCGCAGAGCCGCCGGTAGGGGCGCCCGTTGCGCGGGTTGCCAGCCACGGGCGCCTCCTTCGTCTACTTGGCGGGAGCCGTCCACTCATACGGCTCGGGGAGACTGTCGGGGGCGTACACGATGCGCTCAGGCCGCTGACTGTTGGGCACCAGGAATGGGATCACTCCTCGGGCGCAGCGGCCCTTCTTCACTGCGAAGCCCATGGGGAACTCGGGCTTGGACAGGAGGCCCGTAGCGCCGAACGCCTCGATGACGGTTCCGTCGGCGTAGGTCAGGGACCAGGGTGCCTGGCTGACCATGAACGAATCGCCGCTCGTGTTGCAGATCTTGGCGTCGACTGTGGCCCAGACGTCGCCGTCGTCGGCAGTGTCGGGTGGCGTGGGGCCCTTGACAGCCTGCGCGTAGCCAGAGACCTGAACAGTGAAGCTGTTCGCTTCGTCGGTCAGCTTCGCCTGCTCGCCGACCTTGAATTCGGTAGGCGTCGGCGGCTTGGAGCTGGGGTCGGATGCTGATGGGGTGCCGCTGTCGGCCGGGCTGGCGCTGGGCTTGGCTTCGGTCGTGGTGTCGCTGTTGCTGCCGCAGCCGGCGAGCGTGGCGATCAGGATGGCTGTGAGCGCGGCTGTGGTGGTGTGTCGCATGGTTCCCCCAGGACGTTGCGTGATGAGAGGGGGTCATCATGCGCCGGGCTGGGGCTGTCGTGAAGCGGAATGACCGTTCCGTGATGCTGCGTTCGGGCCGTCAGGTACTGACCGTGAGGTCGACGCGTTCCACGGACCGGAGGAGTCGGGACTGCACCGCGTACACGGCCTGATGCTGTCCGTCCTTGAAGATCGTGAAGATGCCCTCTTCGATGAAGTAGGCCGCAGCGATGCTCTTGGTCAGGACTGTTGTTTCGACGTCTTCGATGCGGGCCTTGAAGTCGTGCATCTGGGTGCGTGCTGGTACGGGCACGGGAGCTCCTGATGGTAGCGCTCATGACGGTGGTGGTGGGATGTCCCGCTGCCCGGCGTGGGCTGGGGGTGGGCAGCGGGACGTCGGGGCACGGGCCCCGGCTCAGGCGGCGCGGGCGCGTTGCAGGTCTCTCTTGCGGCCGCCGCGGATGGGCCGGTCGGCTCCGTTGTCCCAGGCTTCCCTCTCGGCTTTGGCGAGGGCGTCCCGGTGGTAGAGCTTGGGCCCGCCGCCGCCGACGTCGACGTGGGTGAGCTTGCCGCGGTGGATCCACTGCCGGATGGTGACGGGCTTGACGTGGATCCAGGCTGCGGCTTGGGCGACGGTCATGAGGTCGTCGGATTTGATCTGGTCGAGCGGCGGGTTGGGGAACACGGGCGCCTCCGCTCATGACGAAAGCCCCCACGGCGGGTGGGGGCTTCGGCGTTTTCGGGCAGCGTGAAGCTGGTGATCCAGACGTTACAGGGTGGTTGAAGTCTTGTCTATGTGCCGTTCTTGGGGTATGCGGGCGGGCGCGGGCGGCAGACTGCCGTGCATGGCGACGGTGTTCAGCGTGCAGGCGGACAGTGAGCGCGAGTGTGCGGAGCAGCTGGCTCGCTTGTGTGCCGTGTTCGGGTTGCGGCCGTCACTGCTTCCGGTGCGGTCGCCGGGCACGGATCGGTGGATGGCCCGCGCACGACCAGCGGCCCCGACCGGGGAAGGCCAGGGCCGCGGGTGAGGGGCGGTTCAGGGGGCGCTGCGGATCCGGCGGATGAGTAGCTGCCGGTAGTCCCGGTTGACGATCGACGGGAGCGGTAGCCGCAGGATGGGCGTCTCGGGCGCGCAGTGACAGGCTCGTTCGTCGATGCAGTCGGGATCTTCGGCTACGTACCCGCACCCGTCGCAGTCGGGGCAGCGGGGGTTCGGCTTGTGGTGGAGGGCGAGTGCGGGCCGTCGGTTCCACACGGGCCAGTAGGTGATCGTGAGGCGCATCGGGCTACTCCTCGGGTGAGCGGTTGGGGTCGTCGCGGAAGTCGTGGCCGCAGAAGCCGCAGATGGTGTAGCCGGTCGGATTGTCGTCGCTGCCGCAGAACCAGCAGACCAAGAGGCGGACGATCATCAGGGGCTCCTTACAGGTTGTTGGTGGTCTTGCTCAGTCGGATGTCTCGCTGTTCGGCGGCGCGTGCTGCCGTGTCGAGCATGCGGAGCACGACTGCCGGGTGGCGTTGTTCGTCGTTCCAGGCGGGGACGGTGGCCGCGTGGGGGAATTCGCGGCGGATGGTGTCGAGGAGCAGGGCCGTCGCGTCTGCGGCTTGTGCGGGGTTGGCGGCTTCGGCTCGGATGGCTTCGTAGGCGCACATGGCGCGCTGGCCGCGGCAGTGCCCGGTGGTCCAGCCGTCGCGGAGGATGCGGGCGCGGGCGCGGCGCAGGACCGCAGCGAGGGCCGCCGCGGGTTGCAGGTTCGGCTCCTCAACGGGGGTGCGGATCACGTCGGCGAGGTCGAGCGGGCGGGTGTCGATGCGGGCGTCCACCGCCAGGACGGCGAGCCTCAGCCGCTCGTCGAAGTCGAGCGGCGCCGCAGGGGTGACCGCGGGCGTCTCGGTGGCGGTGGACGCCCGCATCAGGCGGACACCCGGGCCTTCCCGCTGCCCTGGCATTCGTCGCAGGCGACGGCGAGCTGCTGGCCTCCGAACGCGGAGTAGAGGGTGCCGTTGCCGGCGCACTGCCAGCAGTAGCCCTTGGCGATGGCCTTGGCGGGCGCCATGGACTTGTTCTTCTTGATCCACTGGTCGTCGGTGAGACCGCTGTCGGTGACGACCTTCGACACGGGCTTGGGCTGCTCGGTCGGCGCGGTGTCCGGGGCGGTGGTCTGGGCGTACCAGGCGCCGCCGACGGTCTTGCCGCCGTGCTTCTGGCGTTCGTGGGTGCGGAGCGCCTTCGTCGCCTCCTTGGCGTCACGGAAGCGGGGCTTCTCTTTCTTGCCGCAGGGGCAGGTCCAGCCGACGAGACCCGAGCTCTTGTCGGCGCCGAAGCGTGAGGCGATGGCGACGCGCATGCGGCCGGCCTTCGCGCGGGTGGGCTTGGCGGTGCACGGCTTGGAGCCGGTGAACGAACCGTCCTTGCCCTTGGTGAAGATCTGTCCGTTGCCCTTGCAGCGGGGGCAGCCTTCGTGGGTGATGCGGAGGATCGCGGCGTCTCGGCGGGACATGGTGGTGGTCTGGTGGCGCTGGTATTCGCGGGCGAGGCGGAGGGCCATCCAGGTGCCGATGCGGGCGCCGATCGGCCCGCCCTTGGGGGTCTTGGTCAGCGGGGTGCGGGTGGCGGTCTTCTTGCGGCGTGCGGCGGTCCGCTTGGCGCGGGTGGGCTTCTTGACGGTCATGATCGGGTTCCCCCTCGTCAGAATGGATCAAATATGGATCAATAGGGCGGCGGGAGGTCGGTGGCATCCCGGCGGGAGCCCGGCGGACACCCGGCGACCTGCCGGGATGCCCACCAGCCCATCCGGGTGTTCGCCGGGTCTACGCCGCCTGCATGCCGGGGTCCTGCCGGGTGTTCGCCGGGTCCAGGAGGCCCGCTGCGGCCCGCTCGACCGCGTCGCGCTGCCAGCCACGCAGGTAGGTGCCTTCGGGGCAGTCGCGGCGGTCGGACTTGGCGCCGGGGGCGTGCTTGCGGAGCCGCATGCTGAGCGCGGTCGCGTCCACGCCGTCGATACCGGCCGCGTCGAGGGCGGGCAGCAGGACCTCCCCGGTGGGGAGGAAGTCGCGGTCGTTGGCGGTGAAGGCGCGGAGCAGGGTGGCGATCAGCTGGGCGTCGGGGTGGTCGTGCTGGTCGAGTCGGCCGGTGAGGTTGCCGCGCTGCCCAGTGGCGGTGAGAGTGGCGCCGGCCTTGAGGACGGTGTCGGCGTCCATGGAGGGGACGCCGGCGGCGACGCGCTCGGGGACGGCGGCGGAGATCTGGTCGCGCGTGTACTTGTTGAACTGGTGGCGGATGGCGCGGATGAACGGGCCGCCCATGACCATGGCCTGGCCGGCGTCGTTGGCGATGGGCCCGACGGCGGGCTTCATGCGGTCGGGCCGCCAGCCCTGGGCTCCGGCGCCGGGCCCGAAGGCGATACGGACGTCTTCGAACCGGCAGGCCATGAGGATGCGGTAGGCGACGACCATGGCGATCGCGTCGCCGAGGGCGTCGGCGGTGGCTTCCTGCCCGGCCATGATCAGGTAGATGCCGTACTGCCGCCCGGTCCGCAGGATCTTGATGGCGGTGGTCTTGCCCTTGGGGCTGAGCTGAATGAACTCGTCGATGTTGATGTACAGGTTGGGGTGCTCGGGGGTGGCGTGCCAGCGGTCGCCCATACCGAGGCTGGCCATGAGCTGGCCGCGGGCGGTGATGTAGGAGAGCGCTTCGTCGAGGGCTTCCTCGCACTCTTCGGGGGTGCGGGCGCGGCGGGCCATGAGGTCACCGAACTCGGCGAGGCCGCCCTTGATGGGGTCGAGGTCCCACACGACCGCGTCACGGCAGGCGGTGAGGGCTTCGTTGATGGTGCGCAGCGCGCCCAACGTCTTGCCGGCACCCATGGCGCCGATGATGAGGGCGCAGAACCCGTCGAGGGTGAGCTCCATGAGGGAGCCGTCCATGGCGCGGCCGATGACGATCGTGTCGTGCACGGACAGCGACCGGGGGGCGTGAACGGCGGGCCGGGCCATGTCGGCGAACGGGTTGGTCTGGACGAGGCGGACGACGATGCGGGACTGGTCCCGCGGGTCGGGTTCGACCATGAACCCGCCTGCGGGGAGGCCCATGTGGGATTCCATCTGGTCGGCGGCGGCCTGAACCTTGCCGGGGGTGGAGCCCTTGAGGACGACTTCGATCTCCCAGCCCCACGGGTGGCGGGCGAGGGTGTTCACGTCGCGGTAGTCGGCGCCTTCGGCGAACAGGGCGCGGGCGAGGCAGTCGGCCGCCTGGCCGCCGGAGGTCACCCACGCGATCGGGTAGGGCTCTTCGCCTTCGGGGTTGTCCGCGTCGGCGACGATCTGCTCGGGCGCGATGCCGGGGCTGGTGGCCCGGTAGCGGCCGTAGAGGGTGACGGCGGCGACCGCGGCGGTGGCGGTGAGGCTCGGGGGGATGGCCCAGGACCAGTCGAGGGCGGTCATGCCCGCATACTTCACGAGCGCCCACCAGCCGGTCAGGTTGAGGCCGGCGACGGCGGCGGTGGTCCAGCCGAGGAACCGCCAGCGGCTCTTACGGGTCTCGTGGACTTTGTTCCAGTCGGCGCCCTTGCTCATGCCGCCGAGGACCTCCTGGAGGTCGTGGGCGCGGACGTACCGGTAGCCGAGGGTGCAGCTGGACTTGAGGCCGACGCCGAACCAGCCGACGCCGGTCCAGGTGCTGCGGGCGGTGATGCCGACGGCTTTGCCGGTGACGGCGGCAACGGTCATCGCGGCGCTGCCGGCGCGGTAGATGACGGGTGTGTGGGCGGGCCGGAGCTCGAGGACGCCGGGTGCGATGTCGCCGTCCTCGACGGGGTCGGCAAGCTGCCCGGGGATGACCTTGTCCAGTTCCCAGTGGGCGGGGGTGTCGATGCTCACGACTGCTCCTCAGCGGCGATGCTGGCGGTGATGGATGCCCGCTTGGCGTCCGCGGCCAGAGAGCGCGCGGCGGGGTGGAACTTGGGGCTGTCGCCCTTCTTGCGGCGAGGCGGAACGGGCTTGACTCGCGGCTTCGCGGGACGGGGCATCACTTGGGCGTCACGCTGCGCCTTCGTGGCCTTCTGGGGAGTGCCGCCGGGGGCTTCGGAGCGGGCCGCTGCGATGCGTCGCGCGGCTGCGTTCCGGCCGCGGATGATGTCGACGGACTCGCCCGGCTCGGCGCCCTCGATGTCCAGGTGCGCGCGTCGCCACACCGGATCGGTGACGGTCGTCTCGCCGAGCGCTGCAGCCAGCCGGACGGCATGGTCCCACACCTCCGGGAACTCGTCGGCGCGCGCGGCAGCCAGCTGCTCCGCCCGGTAGGCGACAGCCTTCTCCTTCGCCTCCCGCTCAGCCTTGGCGCGCTCCTCCGCGGCCACCTTCTCAGCCGCGGCCTTCCGCTCCGCGGCACGCTGCGCACGGCGCTCGCGGCGGGTTGGCTTGCCGTCCCGGACGCGGATGCGGCCGTGCTCGTGGAGGTCCCACACGCCGGGGCCGGCGAGAGACGCGAACGCGGTACCGATCGCGGTGGCCGGGTCGAACGCGGACAGGCCGTGGGCGAGGTTGATGCCGGCGGCGATGAACGCCAGCGCCCACGCGATGGTGCGGTAGTGCCAGTGCGGCCGGTGGTCGTCGACCGCGGCGGCGGCGCCCTTGAGGACGACCCACGCGCCTCCTTCGAGAACGAGCGGGGCGATCAGCAGCCACGGCGCCTTCGGGGACCAGAACGCGGACATCTGAACGGGGAGGGCGACGATCGCGCAGACGATCGCGAACGAGAGGGCAGCGGCCCGCCACGACTTGGCGGACTGCTCGCGCTTCTCGCTGCTGGCGGCATCCTGCTCGGCGGCTTCGGCTTCGGCCTTGCGGGCGGCTTCAATCGCGCGGCGCTCTTCGTCGCGCTTCCGGTCCGCCTCGGCGATCTTCGCCTCCTGCTCGGCGATCTCGCGCCGGTTCCGGACGGCGGTCCGCTCGTTCGAGAGGCGCTGCTTCTCGGCTTCCTCGTGGGCCTTGATCTCGACGGCCTTGGCCTCGGCGCGGGCGGCGATGAGTCGGGCTTCGGTCTCGGCTTCGCTGCGGGCACGGATGGCGTCCGCCTCGGCCAGCGCGACGGGGTCGAACCGCGGCTCGGGCGCGTACCCGTTGACCTTCTCGATAGCGGACGTGCTCACGATCGGGCTCCTTCCTTGGTGGTGTTCCAGCCGGAGCGGAACTCTTTGACGAACTCGTCGGTGAGGTGGGCGCCGAGGCTGGCGCCGACGGAGGGGAGGCCGCTGCGGATGCTGATCTCCAGCTCGATCCGGACGGCGGCAGTGGCGAGGGCGTTGACGATCGGGCGGAGGCAGCGGACGGCCAACACGAGCAGGCCGAGGGTGAGGAGGGCCGCTCCGACGACCAGGCGCACCGTGCACACCCGGGCCGCGCGGCAGGCACGCTGCCAGCGCGTCGGCCGTGCGGTGATCAGATAGGCGTGCACGGTGCGCTCCTCTCAGCGGGCCGGGGTCTGGTTGCGGAGGTAGGTCTCGAAGTCGCGGGCGATGCCGTGCGGGTCGTCCGGAAGCTCGGGGTCGGGCTCGTCGTCTCCGTCGCCCGGATCCCCGCCGCAGCAGTCGCATTCGATGCCGCGCCAGATCCGCCCGGACGACCACAGCCCGTGCGCGAGGGTGCCGGCCAGGTCGAGAGCCCAGCCGGGCCCGCCCAGGGCTATGGCGAGCCCGAGGGACTGGGGCGGGAAGCCGGGGACGCCAGCGGCGACGAGGACGGCGATCAGGGCGATGAACCCGGCACCTCGCCACTGGTGGTGGCAGCGAACAAGGACCACCTCACGCGGGTGGTGGACCAGGCCCCGCCATAAGGCGAGAAGGTCGGCGACCGGTCGCGGCAGCATCAGGCAACCAGGGTCGGGCCGGTGTGGCGCCGGTCGTGGTCGGAGATGAGAGCCTCGACGCGACGCTGCTCGAGCTCGTCGCCGGTACCGAGGGCGATCTCCAGGCGGGTCTCGAGGGCGAGACGGGCCTCGTAGGCGTCGAGGTCGGCGTTCGACACGCGACGGAGGTAGGTGATGCGAGACATGGCTGTGCCTTCCGTTGGTCATGCGGATGGGTTGGGAGGCCGGCCCGGCGGGGGCCGCGGGGGATGGAGGGTCTCCCCGCCGAGCCGGCGGTCTGTGGGCTAGCCGCGGGAGTGTTCGAGGGCCTGGCGGCGCCAGGCGGCTTCTTCGGCTGCCCGCTGGGCGGCTGCGGCGGCTTCCTGGGCGCGGCGGGTCTGCTCGGCCAGCTGCTCGTGCGCGGCGGCGATCGTCTCCTGCGGGGACATCAGGCGGCCCGCCGGGTGCGGACGTAGGAGGCGGCGTCATGGGCGGCGCGGCCGTTCGCCGACATGGGCTGCTCGACGATCAGCGGGCCCGAGCCGCGCTTGACACCCGCAGCGACGAGCCGGCGGGAGGGGTGATCGGCGCGCTCAGGCGCGGCCGGTAGGGTTACAGCAGCCATCTTGGTCTCCTCGATAGACCTGGTGGTTAGGCCTCGGCCAGGGAGTGGAGTCCCTGCGTCCGGGGCCGTCTGCGTTTGTGCCGGTGGAGCGGCACGGGTGTGCCGTCTCGAAGTGGTGGAGCACCCCGAGTGGCACTCCACTAACGTAGCGCGTTCCCTAGACCGTGGCAATCCACTGTGGGACGATTCCTGCATGCCAGCCGGAATCCACCTGAGAAGAGCACGCACGTACCGCCCCGACCCCGAGGTGTACGAGCGGGCCAAGGGCGCAGTCGCTGAGGTCGACTCCGACATGAACACCCACATCAACGCGTTCCTGTCGTGGCTGGTGCGCGACACCGACGAGCTACCGAAGCGACCGCCCGCCAAGCCCGAAGCTGCGTGATTCCTCATGCCTTCGAGCCTCGCCGCGGCCGACTTACCAGGCCATGAGCCGGCGGTGCAGCGGCAGTGCAAGTCCAGTGCAACCGCAGTGCAGTACGCCACCGACCGGACCATGAGGACCCGATAGTGGACGTCATCGAGTGGAACGGGCGGACAGCCTGCGCGCTGCAGGCCGCTCTCCGCGCGACGAACGAGGACTTCGCCTCCCGACTCGGGGTCGCCGTGCGGACCGTCGCGGGCTGGCACCAGCGCCCGGACACCGTGCCCCGGGCGGAGATGCAGGAAGCCCTCGACACCGTCTACGAAAGGGCTCCCGCGTCTGTGCTCCGAAGGTTCAGCATCCTGTCCCGCCCGGCACCGCCCGCGGTTCCGGCTCAGGCTCTGCGGGTGGCGATCGCCGTGGTGGTCCGCGACCGCGAGGTGCTCCTCGTCTGCCGCCGCGGCGACGACTCGCTGTCGTGGCAGTTCCCCGCGGGCATGGTCAAGCCCGGCGCCTCCCCCGCGGTGGTGGCGGTCGAGGAGACTCACGCCGAGACCGGAGTCCGCTGCGCCGTCCGGAAGCACCTCGGCTCCCGTATCCACCCCGTGACTGGGGTGGTCGCCGAATATCAGCTGGCCGAGTACCTGATGGGTGAGGCGGTGAACCGGGACGACCGGGAGAACGACGCTGTCGCCTGGGTGCCGATCGACCAGCTGCCGAAGTTCATTCCGACCGAGAAGATCTATCCGCCGATCCTGGAGGCGCTCGCATGACCGACATGACCACCACGAAGCCGGGCATCTCCGCCGCGATCATCGTCCACGGGGGCCGCGTGCTGATGGTGCGGCGCCGCGTGTCCGAGGGTGAGCTGATGTGGCAGTTCCCCGCAGGCGGCATCGAGGAGGGCGAGTCCCCGGAAGAGGCCGCGGTCCGGGAGACGCTCGAGGAGACCGGCCTCGAGGTCAAAGCCCTCCGGCTGCTCGGGCAGCGCGTACACCCGAAGACCGGCCGGGAGATGAGCTACACCGCCGCCGAGGTCGTGGCCGGCGAGGCGCACGTCGGCGACGCCGACGAGCTGGACGCGGTCGCCTGGGTCGCGCACGACCAGCTCGCCGACTACGTGCCCTACGGCCTGTTCGACGCCGTGCAGTCGTACCTCGACGAGACGCTGCCGCGGTAGACCCGGACATGCGCGAAGGCCCCCGCCGGTTGGCGGGGGCCTTCGTCATGCGGCGGGGTTGATGGCTTCGAGTTGGCGGGGGGCGTCGTCGTTGAGCTCGGTCTGGGTGAAGGCGGTTCCGCACCCGGTGCAGCGGATGTACAGGTCGTGGTCGGTGCGCTGAAGCAGAAGGTCTTCACAACGAGGACAGGGCCGGCTGAGCGCCTCGGTGCGAATCCCGGTGCGGGCGATGCCGCGGATCTCGCGCGCCATGTCGAAGAGTTCGCGGTGGAGGTCCGCGACCCAGGCCTGTGTCGTCGCGAAGCCCAGCTGTGGAATGAGCCAGCTGGCCAGTTCGGTCTCGGTCCACCTGGCGGGCCCGGCGAGGTTGCGCTCTTCGCATACGAGCCTGGCCCAGCTGCCGAGGGTGTCGATGATGGGCCGGCTGCCGGTCTGGTCGCCGTGCGGGTCGTGGACGGTTCCGGTGGCGGCCGGGCCTACGAAGCTCAGCACGTCCTCGCGGCACGGCAGGGGCGGGGTGCGGGTGCCGCCGCGTCCGCCGCTGTCGCTGGTCCTCTCGCGCTGCATGCTGCCGTCGCGGAGGACGATCAGGGCGGCGGGGATCTGCTGCAACCAGTGCCGCATCTGGTCGTGGCAGATGGAGCAGCAGACCATGCGGGCGGCGAGTTCCCAGTCGCGGAGGGTTCGAGTGCAGCGCTCGGTGATGCACAGGGTGGGCGCGGTGGTCACGGGCTTCTCCGTTCGGGCGGTGCGGGCGGGGCAGGGTCAGGCAGTGGGCGGCTGGTACAGCGGCTCGTCGTCGAGGTGGGGCTGGAGGATCGCGAGGGCGCGCTCGATCGGCGTGGGCTCTGGGTCGGGCTCTGGCAGGCCGAGGTCGATGCGCAGCCACTCGGGCATGGGGATGGGCGGCGACATGTGGATGACCTTGATGTGTTCGAAGTCGACGCGGTCGACGCCGGGCACGTCGGCCCATCGCTGCTCGTCGTCGAGCCACATGTGCAGGCTGGTCACGGCTGCTCCTGCGGGTCGAGGGCGGCGGTCAGCTTCTGGTCGATGAGCTGGACCAGGTGGATGCAGTTGTCGGGGAGCCGGATGCCTGCGCCGTGGAGCAGTTCGGTGAGCGCGCCGAAGTGGATCCCGGCCGCAGCTCGGAGGTCCCGCAGCCGCTGCACTTCGGCCGCCGCGCCGAGGGCTTCGGCGATGACGGGCACCCGCAGCACAGCGTCGGCGTGCGCGTGCCAGGCCGCTCGCGCGTGGTCCCAGCCGGGTTCGTCGGTGAGGAACGCCTTGGATCCGGCGTGACCGGCGAGGGTCTCGGCGATCTGGTCGCGGAAGCCGTCCGGGGCCGGGGTGCCGTATCCCTCGCAGTGCACGGGTGTCATGCCGGGCTGGGGCTCCCACGCGTGCGGGGCGTGCTCCTGCCGCAGGTGGACGTGGTTGCAGCGCAGCCGGGCGGGTGTGGGTTCAGGCATCGGGGGCTCCGTGGTTCTCGTCGACGTGGCGGTGGGCGGATCGGGTGGCGGAGTCCTCGCTGGCGTGGTCGAGGCTGAGCAGGCCGTCGCAGGTGCTGTCGCCCCAGCAGCGCCACGCCCAGGCGCGGTGGCCGTGGTCGTGCCGGTAGGCGGTGACGGCGATGAACTCGGGGAGCGCTTCTGTCTGTTGCGGCATGGTTTGTCCGTTCGGGTTGGTGGATCGGAGGGGCTGTGTGACTCGCTGGCGCTCCGGGGCCCGTAGGTCGCGGGGGCCGCCGGAACGCTGCGAGGCCGCGAGAGGGGCCGTTACGGGCTCCCTCGGGGCTGTTTCGCTGTCACGCCGCGCCCTCGTACCTGTCGATGGCGTTGGCGAGGGTCTGGACGCGGATGCTCTGCCGCTCCCGGGACTGGGCCTGGCGCACCAGCTGTTCGAGGGCACGCAACTGGCGGCGCGTGGCGGCCAGCTCGAGCCGCAGGCTGTTGATGGTCTGCTGCCGTGAGCTCTCGCCGGCCCGGTACGCCACCCGTTGACGGATCCCGGCGCGTAGCCGTGACGCTTCGGCGGCGGTGAGGGCTCCGCGTTCGGCGCGGTCGGCGAGGACGAGCAACTGCTCGACAGTCGGCGGGCGGTTCACAGGGATCCCTCCAAGACGTCGTTGATGGGCTGGTAGGGGTTGAAGCGGCGGGGTGTCGCGGTGGCGGGTCGGGCGTAGCCGTGCCACGGGTCCGACTCGAACCCGGACGGGCGCCGGGTTTGCGGGCCGTGGAGGTCGGCGTGGGCGCGGTCGGCTTCGGCGAGGTCGAGTTCGAGCTGCTCGCCGTCCGGCCAGGCGCACGGGCCCACATCCCACGGGGCGGTCACGAGGCGGCCCCGCACGTGCGGCACGCGAACCCGGCAGGCGGGACGTCCAGGCACACGAAGCACTTGGGCTCTACCAGCAGGCGTTCGGGAGCGAAGCCGAGTGCGGCAGCCAGCGCCACGAGATCATCAACGCCGACGATGACCGGCTTCGCCGATTCGTCGCGGGCTTTCTCGATGCGGCAGACCGTGCTGAAGCCGACGGCCTTAATGCCGCCTTCGGTGGCTCTGGCGAGAGCGCGCTGCGACCAGCCGCGCCGAATTCGCAGCGCGTAGATGTTCTTGCTGACGGTTCGAGAGACCGGCAGATCTTCAGATGTTCGAGGTCCTCTACCCACGGCGGGGTGCTCCTTCGGGCGTAGGGTTCGGGATGCGCCCGCCCCGACTGAGCCTCGGGGCGGGCGTCCGGCGTTCACGGGGCGGGGGTGGCGGGGCGCAGCTGCAGGGGCGGTGTTGTCGGCTTCTGCCGGGCGCCAGCGCAGGCGTAGCCGAGCCAATCGCGATGCATCGGCAGGCGACCGTTCTTCAGCGGCTTGAACAGGGCTCGCATCCCAGACGGGCTAGTGCATCGCTCGCGGGCCGGGCACAGGACCATGCCGACCGCCCACTCGTGGTCGGTGAAGCCGGTCTCGAGATGGGCACGCATCTGCTGCTCGCGATCCGACTGCTCACGGGCGTAAGGCATCGGGGTTTCCCTTCGGGTTGGGGCGGGAGGGGCTAGACAGCGGGGGCGGGGGCGGCCGGGGCGGTGGGCATCGGGATGCCGGTCGCTGCGGCGACGATGTGCGCGGCCAGCAGCGGGGGGACGGCGTTGCCGATCTGCAGGGACCGCTGGCCCTTGTTGCCCTGGAACGGGTAGTCCCGCGGGAAGGACTGGAGGACGGCGCCCTCTTCGGGCTGGAGGTTCAGGTGGCCGTCGGCCTGCTTGCCGCCGACGTGGCCGACGGTGCCGGAGATGGTGGGTGCCGGCCTGCGCCAAGCCCAGTGGCCCGGGTTGTTCATCGCCTTGCGCATGGCGCGGCGGGTGGCGGCGGTGCCGCAGGGCCAGGCACCCGGGCGGCGGATCACGCGGCTTCGTCTCGGAGTGCGGCGAGGAGCGCGGCCCGGTTGGCGGCCTGCTGCTGCGGGCTGGTGGGCATGCGGTCGGGCCGGTACTCGCGGACCTGCCCGGTGGGGACGGCTTCGGCGAGCTGTCGGCCGATGATCCGGGAGGGCGGGAGGCGGAGGGCCCGTCGGGTCTCCCACACGGTGGAGCGGCCGCAGCCGACACGGCGGGCGATGGACGCGTCGGTGTGGCCCTCGCGGATCAGGGCGGCAATGTCGGCGCGGATCCTCACGACTCCTCCAGCGGGAGTTCGCCCTGAGCGCCTGACTTCGCCGCAGCGATAGCGGAGCAGCGGCGGCAGGGCTCGTCGAAGTGGATGGCGCCGGAACCCAGGGCCCACGACTTCTGGAACTTGACGTGGTCGGCGAGGGTCCCGTGGGCGGCCATGTCGTCGATGGCCTCGTCGGTCATCAGCGGTTCGTCGAGGGGGACGTGGCAGCCGCAGGGGCAGCCGGGTTCCCCGCCGATGCCGAGCGCCGCGGTGTGGGCCCAGCAGGCGTGGTGCTTGTGCTGTCGGCAGGCGGGGCAGATGGTCGTCTTCTCGCCGAACGCGACGACGACTTTGCCGGGGCGGAGTTCAGAGTTCTGGGGTCGGTAGCCGCGGCTGCGGCCAGCTCCTCGCGTCACGCGGCTGTCTCCTCGGCTTCCTGGTAGCGGCGGGCGTGGACGGTGGTGCGGGGGCGGCCTTCGTCGTGGCAGGGGGTGGCCGGTTCGACCTGGCAGCTGGGGCAGCAGGCGGTCTGCTGGGCCCAGTCGGAGACCCGCTGCGGGTGGGGCTGGGTGAGGACCCGGCCGTTCGATGGGACGGTGCACGGGCGGTGCGCGCGGGCGGCGCAGTGCGGGCACGGCACGGAGCGGGCCGGGTGCTGCCCGGCGCGCATCTGGTGCCGAAGCTCGGCGGGCATCGGGGCACCGGAGTGGCGGGTCATGCCGTCACAGCCGAGGAGTTGGCGAGCTTCAGCAGCACGTCGGCGTGGCAGGGGCCGTCGGTCGGGCACCAGCACATGAGGTCCCGGCCGCGCAGTTCGGACGCGTTGCCGCGGATCCAGTCGCGGCGCTCGCGCGACCACGAGGTCCCTTCCGGGCCGGGCCCACCGTCCAGCTCGCCGTTGATCCACCAGCGGAACTGGTCGGCCACAACCTCGCGCGCCTCGACCTTCGTCTCGGCGAAGCCAGCCTCGAGGCAGTCCGCGACCGTGAACGGGTTGCCCCAGCGGCTGCCGCGGCCGACGTACTTCGCGCCATTCGCGGACCATCCGGCGGTCCGCTTCCGCTGGATCCGCTCGGGGGTGGTGGTGATGCGGGCGGCGAGGAAGCTGGCCGCTTTGGCACTGGCCAGGTCGAGCCACAGGAACCCGCCCTTGGTCCGGTCGGGGTTGATCTGGAAGATGCAGTCGGCGAGTTCGGGCCGGCCCATCTCGGCGAGCACCGGGGCGATGTGCGGGCGGGCGTGCTCGACGACCCTGCGGCTGAGGTCGTTCAGGTCGGTGGTCTGCACGGTCAGGTCCGGCACGGGGCGGCTGTCGCCAAGGTGTCCGAACTCGAGCTGGTAGGTGGCCATCAGGTTCTCCTTGGGGTGCAGGCGGGGCAGCCGCATTGCTGCCTCTGTGTGGTCGGGTGGTCGAGTTCGGGGTGGTCGGTGGCGAGGAGCCATTCGCGGTACTCGTCGACCGCTTGCTGCCAGTCGGCTGGGCTGTGCTGCTGGGGCGGTGCCGCGGGTGGTCCGGTGCCCGAGGGCCATGTGCCGGGCCGGTAGCCGGGCGGATTCGGCGGAGGGGCCGGCTTGGCCGGTGTCGTGCGGCGGGCGTTCGCGTCACGGATCTGAGCCCGAAGGAAGCGGCTGAGGTCGCCCTCCCGCTTCATCGCCGCAATGTCCTCGACCTCATCCCGGCCCGGGTTGAAGTCAGGCACCGGGCGCCTCCGGAATCTCAGGAAGGTCGAGGCAATCCGCGTCCGGTGGACGCCATCCGGCGTCGAGTAGGCGGGCCACGATCCGACGCGCTGCCACGTGGGGCGTGGCCTCGGGACCGAACTGCGGGCATGCACCCGGATGGAGGACTCGGGCGTTCTGCACCTCGATGAGGGCGCCGACGATGGAGGAGATCCACATCTCCGCCACGTCGAGGCCGGTTCGGCCCTCGTCGTACATCGACTGGGCGACAACGCACACGACGCGATCCATGTCGCTCACGCCGCCCCCCGCCTGCGATCCGGCCCGACGAGGTCGACGACGGCCGTCATCTGGGAGAGTCGGGAGGCGATTCGGCCACCGACTCGGTCGACGAGGTCTGAGCCTTCGTCGTCTCGGGCGGGCAGGTTGCTGGTGATGATCAGCGGGCGGCACTCGTTGTACCGCTCGTTGAGGATCCGGTAGGTGGCTTCCTCGGTGAACTCGCTGATCTTCTCGGTGCCAAGGTCGTCGATCAGCAGCAGGCCGATCTTCATGAGCCGCTTCACTTCGTACTCCGGGCCGTGCTCGCTGCCGCCCGGCCGCAGCAGGGCATACATGTCGGGCGCGGTGAGGGCGATGACTTCGTATCGCTCCGGTCCGGCGTCCGCGATGTGCCGCAGGGCGCCGTAGGCCTGGTGGGTTTTGCCCGTGCCGAAGGAGCCCGTGAGGAAGAGGAAGCCGGCCTTGCGCGGTTCGGCTACCACCTGCTCTGCCCATGCGATGACTTGCGGGTGGGTGGCAGTGGCTTCCTGGTAGCGGAATGGAGTGGCGGTCTGCCACCGCTTGAGGGCCCAGTCGGCGCGGCGGCGGCGGTGGTACTCGGGATGGCCGGGCTCGTTGGGGTCGGGCTCGTCGTCGAGGGGGCCGGGTTCGACAGCGTCAAGGCCGCGGGCCTCGAGCTGGGCTTGGAGCCTGGCGACGAGGTTCTCGCCGCCGAGGCGCTGGGGTTCGGGCATGGTCAGAATCCGTTCGCATAGGCGGAGGGCTTCGTCGTCTGCTGGTAGGGCGTGTGCTGCTTGCCGCCGACGGCCTTGAGATCGGGCTTGCCGTTGGGCTCGGGCGCGTACTTGTCCTCGTAGCGGCGGTCGCGGAGCCAGTTGGCGGAGTTCTTGAGCCAGCGGAAGTCCTCACCGCTCTTCTCGCGGGCGTAGGCGACAGCAGCGGCAGTGATCTGCTTGGGGTCGGCTCCTGCGAGGACTGCGGCAGTCCATTCCTCGAGGGTCTTCTCGGGGTCCTTGCTCTTCGGGTAGAGCAGCCAGAAGTTGCCGTACTCCTTCTTCTCGTCTGCGGTCAGTTCGCGTACCGCAGACGAAGGGGTAGCCGTGACTCCCCCTAGCCCGGAGGAAGCTTCTTCTTCATGAGGAGCTGAGGGGTCTGAGGAGAAGGGGGTAGCCGTGGCTCCTTCTGAGTGAGCCCCTGCTACCCCTTTGGGGGGTTCAGGGGTAGCTGTGGCTACTCCTTGGGGTAGCCCCTGCTCCCCCTTAGATGAATGAGTCCGATGTTTTCAGTGGTCGTAGGCGATCAGTGATCGTTTGGT